>DATNIO010000017.1:0-14534 GCA_035604385.1 Verrucomicrobiia bacterium
GGATCAGGCTTCCCATTCATCATAACAAAAGTGAGTGCCACCCGCATGACCGCGTGGCCGCAGTTCGTTCGAACCCAGGAGATGAGGTGTTTTTCGTAGCGAAACCGCGATTCCGCTCTTAAGCCGCCGCGCTCTTGATCGATCGCACCGCAATCCCGCCAAGGATCGCCACCGCCGCGAGAATCGCCGCCCACAGAACCGCCGGATGACGTTCCGACCACGGCCGGTCGTCGGGACGCCCGGTATAGCCAGCGGTCGCTTCTTCTCCGCCCATCTGCACCTGCACGGCGCTCACGTCGCTCTGGAAAAGCTTCGCGTAGTCATACACTGGCGCATCGAGCTTTTGGTCGCCGTAATAGAGTCCCAGCGAGGTCCCCGCATCGCAATCGAAATAGACTCGACGCTCGTACTGCTGGAGCCGTGCGCGGGTAATCCTCAAAGGCGCATCGTCGCCATTGTGAATGACGGCGCGCAACTCACCGTGGGTTGTTGCACTCAGAGAGAGCCATGTCCGGTCGACATCGATTTTCCCCCCGTTGCGCTGCATGTGAATGCGGGTGATCTGGCCGGCCCCAATCATTGACTCTTTGTCGCTTTGCATCTCTATCCCACGCTGGAAATTTCCCTGCGCCGAATCGATCGCGAGCATCACCCGCTCCACCGGAACATGTTCCGGGACGGCGAAGGTCAAGACGGTATCTTTTCCCTCTTGGGTCTGTTTGGGTTCGCTGCCGAGGTCGCGCCACACCACCTCTTGTGCGCGCTCGATTCCTGCCGTACCGCCCTGGACGTCCGAAGGTTTCACAAGAGCATCGACGGTGACCCGCAAGTATTTGTAAGTGCTGGCCGGAAGCTGGAGTGTGCTGTTGTTTCCCAGCCTTTCCTCTGTCAGATCGAAAAGAGTGGTAGTCCCAAGGTTTGCCCACTGTGTCCCATGGGAATCGTCCTGGCCCTCCACACGCGCATGAGCCACGTAGTTCTTGGTCTTGAGCGTCAAAGTAATTCGGTCATACTCGGATACTCCCGACATATCCAAGAGGAATTGAGTTTTCCCACCTAGACTTCCCGGTTGCAATAGCCGGACTGTCTTCTGCTCGGTCTCCCTGCTGCCCCACATCGTTCTTCTGGCGTAGGGAATCTCTTTGCCGGCTGCATAGATGCGCAGGTCATCCAAATTCGGAAGCGAATGTTGCCAGACGGTCTCGTCCACAACGGCGTAGTGTTGCCCGCCTTCACTTGCCGCCCCTATTTATCGCTGGTACATGAAATAAGAGATCGCGGGACTCGTTACCAAGAGGACTGCCAGCAATCCCCAAGTCGTCCTCATCATCGGGTACCCTGACCCGTTTTTTCCGGCGCATGCGTAGAGAGCCCCAGCCAATCGCGTTGGTAAATAAACGAAATGCCGAGCAGTACCGCGCCGAGTGCGATGAAGCTCACAATCCGGTAACTGCCCCCGAGTTGGGAAACGTCGTACAGAAACACCTTGCAGATCGTGAACGCGATTAAGATCAGAGACTGCCAGCGCACAAACGCCGAGCGCCTGCGAAAGCCAATGGTCATCAAAACCGCGCCGTATACCAGCCAGATCGCGGAATAGCTGAAATCGCGTTCCAGGTTTACCTGACGATAAAAAGTGGCCGCATTTCTGCCCGTTAAGATTTGGCGGTTGAAGTAGTCGGAGACTTCCAAAGTCAGCGCGATCAGAGCCAGCAGATTCACGCCAACCACGGCTATGTCCAGGAACAGCATCTCCGCCTGCGCTGCGTGGCGCTTGCCCAATACCGCAATCCCGCCGAGGATCGCGATGGCAACCACATAAGTCGCAAACCTCATGTTGAACACCAGCGTTTCCGCGCGAATCTGGTCGTAAAAGAGCAGCCGGGCGATGCCAAGAATCAGCGCAAAGACCGCAAAATAACGCAGAAAGTCGGCTCGCGCCGTGACGCTCAGCCACAACAACACTCCCGATTCAACGAGCCATCCAATCGTGATCCATTGCGCGTCCAGCTTCAGGGGAATAGCTATGGTGATGAACGCGACAGCGATGGCCACATGCAACAAGTTGATGAAATCGGCGTCCTCGACGCTCAAACGATTTTTAATGGCGCTGCCGAGGCCCAGGTAGACTGCGGCCAGCGCCAGCGCATACCACGTGAGTGTAGGTTTATCCCGTTCATACATGGCGTACAGCGCCAGGAAAAACGCCGCCGCATTGAACAAGGGAAGTAGTGTCAGGGTGATGGAACGACCGGGAAACCGCGTGGATCGCGCGCCGCTAGCCGCGAGCGGAATGACCGCAAAGATGGCCGCAAACAATGCCGCGAACGCAACGGTGAGCGCTCTCTGGTCGGCGGAATAATATTCCGAATACCAGCCCAGATAGAGAATGATGGTGCCCGCGAAGCTTCCCCAGAGCAGGCGTCGCCACGGTTTGAAGATCGCCGTAGTGAGAATCGCAAGGTCCAGCAGAGCAACGTAAGAGAAAAGCACCGCCTCGTGATTCTGTCCCGTGGAAAGCAGCACCGGAGTGGAGAAGCCGCCCACCAGCGCAAAGCTCGCCAGCAATTCCGCATCCTGGCTTAAGGCCAGCGCGATGGTGGCCGCGGTCACAACGGCCATAGCCAAAAACGCCGCCGCCGCGGGGATCAGGTGATAAATTTGAAATGCTCCCCACAGCGACAAATAGAGCGTGCCAATGCCGACCGCTTTCAACGAATACGAAAACGCAGCGTAGCCGCGGTGGCGGAATCTCTCGCTCCACAGAACCAGCCCGATCCCGACCAGCAGGCCGATCGCAATCCGCCCGCCGGGTCCGACCCAGTTATTGTCAAAGGCATATTTCAGAAAATAGGAAACTCCGATCAGCATCGCGACAATGCCGATTCGGTTCAGCCAATACTGGCCAATCTTCTTTTCCAGATCGGTGTCTCCGCGTGTTGTTCCGGAATGGGACAGCGGACTTGGTTGCACGGATGTACGCGGAAGTGGCGCAGCCGGCAGCGGGCGAGAGACAAACGGCGCGGCGGGTGGTTCCGGCATCTTTCCGCTGGGAGGCGGAGCCGGTGGTTCGAGTTGTTCTGCTGGGATGGCTTGCTGCTGCGCCTCGGGAGCGGGGACACTTTTTTGCTCCAGGAAATAAACCCGTGCAGTCAAAGACGCAACCTGCGATTTCAGAGCCTCAATTTCTTCTTGAGGGCTGGCCATACGCGTACAGTAACCCATCTTTCATAACAGGAGGAAAGTACTTGCTCGTGAGGAATACACTTTGTCACTCCGAATGCGGGGAAGCAAATAACCGCATGGCGACTTTCAGTAGCTCATGGTGGTGAGCAGCTTGTAGTCTCCATGCCAGATGCGGTGTTCAGGGGCGAGGATCCTGGGTGCGCAAGAGTCATTGGGAACAGACGAATATCAGAACTTCATCATCGAACTGCGCGTCATCGTCACTTGGCTCGTGACGCCGGCAGGCCCACCCTTGAAGAGATGGAAAGCCGCATATTGTTCCATGTACGTATCCTCTGACGACAGGCAATCGATCGGGATGATTACCTTGTAGCCGCGCTGCGCCGCGCCACCGCCGGTGCCAATGCCCACGCCTTGAAACGAAGTGCCGCAGACGATGACCGTCTTGATGCCGCGCGCTTTCAGTTTCTCGTCCAGATTCGAGCCGATGAATTTGTCCGGCCCGTTCTGGCGCGCCCATTCGCCGTCTTTGGCCGTAAATGCCGGATCGATCTGATCCGCGGTCGTGGCATTGCCGTTGCTGCCGACAAAGCTGTACCACACCATCATCCCCGCTTTGCGCGCTTGTTCGTGCAGCTTCTTGACGGCGGGAACCGTGGCCACGCAGCGCGGGCGCGCGCCGCAGTTCGCCTTCATCATGTCCAGAATGAGCAGAGATGTGGTCGAACCGTCGACCGTGACCGGTTTGAGCTCGGGCGGCGGCGGAGCTTTTGCCGTGGCCCAATCGTCGAGAATGTCAGTAGCAAAAGCCGACGCAGCAAAGGCAATCATTACCGCGATGGTCGCTGCAGCTGCGCTGCGCAGAAGAGTTCTCATGTTTAGCATCGTGCCTCCTCGAAATAGTCCGACCCAGACCGTCTCTCGACGAACCGGTCCTAGCTTCCACTTTCTGCGGCATCGTACGCTTCCCCTGCCCACGACACAACGGATTTGTCGACAAGTCAGCTTCCGGTGGAATTAGAGGAGTTTTCACAGTCAACTCCCAAAAAACGGCTATCGGAAACTGGCCCGACACGGTTTGCCGCGTATTCCACCTTTCATGCTTGGGAATTGGCTATAATGTTAAGGCAATGGACATTTGCGGCGGGCTGCAAAGAACGCCCTTTCCGCGGATGCTTGCTTACTGATGACAAGTCCGTACGTGATTGCGACGCTTCTTTTTTACGCGGCGAGCCTCGCGCTGTACGTCTGGAATTTGCGCGAGCCTTCGCGTGTGGCAGGGATTGGCGCGACTTCGTGCCTGGTGGTGGGTCTGGCGCTTCACTACATGGCGCTGCTGGCCCGGTCGCGGCTGATTCATGCTGTGCCGTACGATGATCTTTTCGGTTCGCTTTCGCTTTTTGCGTGGCTGCTCGCCGCCACCTATCTCTGCCTCGAGGCGATTCACCGGCGCCGCGCGGTCGGCCCATTCGTGTTGCCGATCGTCCTGGGAGTGTTTCTGCTGGCGCACTTGCCGGAAGCGCGACCGGTCAAAGCGCCCCCGGCGCAGGGACCCCTCTTCGCCTTTCACGTCACGCTGAACATCCTGGCGTATTCGGCGTTCGCGATTTCGTTTGTGCTCAGCATCATTTTTCTCGTGCAGAACCGCCGGTTGCGCGACCACAAGCTGGGTGTGGTGGGATGGCGCTTTCCGGCGCTCGATGTGCTCGAGCGCATGACGCGCAGCAGCGTGCTCATTGGTTGCGCTTCGCTCGCCGCCGGCATGACTGCGGGTTTGATCTGGGCGCACCGGCTGGAGGGACGGTATTGGGATGGCGATCCAAAGGTGATCGTCACCGTCTTGATTCTACTGATTTACGTTGGCTACACGTTTCTTTCGCGGACAGCTGCGTGGCGCGGGGCGCGAGCTTCCGCGCTTTGCATATTCAATTTCATGTTTGTGATTTTCAGTTACAGTATCGTGAACCGGTACCTTTCTCATTTTCACCGTTACTTCTGAGTGGGTGTGCGAGCAGGGAATCAGGGAGTTGGTCGAGCATCTTGTAAATGGAAATCGTTCTCATCGGACTGAATCACCGCACGGCCTCGGTCGATCTGCGGGAGCGCGTGGCATTCACTCCTGAACAGGCGCGCGAGGCGGCCGAACAGTTGCGTTCGCGCGGCATTCTCGAGGAATCGCTGGTCCTGTCGACGTGCAACCGCAGCGAACTGTACGGCGTCCCGCGCGAAGACGCGACCGACAGCGCCGGCGCGGTGGAATTGTTCGTTGCCTCCTTCCACCAACTTTCTCTCAACGAATTGAACGGCTCGCTCTACCGGCATCGGGACAGCCACGCCGTTCGGCATCTGTTCCGCGTCGCGGCGGGGCTCGATTCCATGCTGCTCGGGGAAGCGGAAATTTTGGGTCAGGTGCGCGATGCCTACCAGATCGCGCTCGACCGTGGCGAAACGGGCCCGGTCCTCAACCGTATGTTCCAGGCCGCTCTGGAAGTAGGAAAACGCGTTAGAAACGAAACCGAACTCGGCGCGCGGCCCGTGTCGGTGGCGTTCTCGGGAGTAAAACTTGCCGAGCGCATTTTCGGCAAGCTGAATAACCACCGCGCGCTGATCGTCGGGGCGGGCGCGACGAGCGAGCAGGTCGTGCGGCATCTCTGCGACCGCGGTGTCAAGCAGTTGCGCGTTCTGAATCGCACGCCGGAACATGCGGTGGACCTCGCCGCGCGATTTGGCGGCGAAGTCGTCCCCTGGGAGAACCTGGCTGCGGCGCTCGATTGGCCGGACCTGATCGTGACTTCCGTTTCGGCGAGCGAGCCCATCCTGACGCGAAGCATCATCGGACGTGCCATGGCGGCGCGAGGCAATCGGGCGCTGCTCTTAATCGATCTTGGAGTTCCGCGCAACGTCGCGTCGGATGTCAGCGACGTCTACAACACCTATCTCTACAACATCGATGACCTGACCGAAATCGTCGAGCAAAACAAGAAGGCCCGCGTGGCCGAAATTCCGCGCGCCGAAACGATCATCGACGAGCAAGTCGATAAATTCCTGCATTGGCAGGCGGGAGTCGCCGCGGGCGCTGTGCTCGGAGATCTTCGCAATAAGCTGGCGGCCGAGCATGAGGCTTTCGTGCAAGAGCGCCTCGCGTCGATGCCCAACCTTTCCGAAGAGGATCGCGCAAAGGTCGCCGCAATGCTCCGGGAATTTCTCGATCGCGTGGTGATCACCCCCGCCGAACGCATGCGCGGTATTCCGGAATTGCGCAGAAAACTCCAAAACTTTGAAGCGATTCGAGATTTGTTCCGCCTAGACCGGGAGAAGCCTTGAAAGCGCTGCGAATCGGCACCAGGGGCAGCGCGCTCGCGCTTTGGCAAGCGCGGAGCATCGCGCGGGCCTTGCGCGAATCGACGGGCGTCGAGCCGGAGATCGTGATCATCAGAACTTCCGGCGACAAATTCCAACAAGCGAGTTTCAGTCAAATCGGGACCAAGGGAGTCTTCATCAAGGAACTCGAAGATGCGTTGTTGGAAGGGCGCATCGATCTGGCCGTCCACAGCATGAAGGATGTGCCGACGGAAATGCCCGAAGGCTTGACGATTGCCGCGATCGGGAAGCGGGAAGACGTGCGCGACGCGCTGCTATCTTCGAGCGGAGCAACCCTGGCGTCGCTGCCGCAAGGCTCGCGCGTTGGCACGAGCAGTCTGCGCCGCCAGTCGCAATTGCTCTACGCGCGGCGCGATTTGCGCTTGCTCGAACTTCGCGGAAACGTGGACACGCGGATCGAGAAGCTGAGGCGCGGAGATTACGACGCGATTGTGCTCGCCAAGGCAGGGCTCGATCGCCTGGGTTTGAGCGGAAACATCAGTCAGGTGCTGCCACACGATGTGAGCCTGCCCGCCGCGGGACAAGGCGCGATCGGAATCGAAGCCCGCAAGGGAGACGCCGAGACGTTGCGGGTACTGACTGCTCTGGAAGATGAGGAAACTCGCAGCGCCGTGACCGCCGAACGGTCCGCGCTCGCGGGTCTCGGGGGCGGCTGTCAGGTGCCGATTGGCGCGTGGGGCCGCGTCGAAGGCGGAAGACTCGCGCTTGACGTCGCCGTGCTCTCCCCGGACGGCATGCAGCGCATGTGGGAAAAAGATTCTGGATCGCTCGAAGAGGCCGAAGCCATAGGCAAGCGAATCGCGAAGAAATTGCGCGACGGCGGCGCGGCGGCTTTGCTGGAGCGGGAAAGCCGTGGGACGCGCGCATGAGTGCGGGCAGGCCGCTCGAGGGAAAGCGTGTCGTCGTCACGCGCTCCCTTGTGCAGGCGCGCGACCTGATGGCGCGCCTTGAAAATATGGGCGCGACCGTCTTGCTATTTCCAGCGGTAAGTTTTTCCGAACCTACCGATACGGCCGGGCTGGACCGTGCCATCCGTTCTCTCGTTGAGTTTGATTGGATATTGTTCACCAGCGCCAATGCGGCGCGATTTTTTGCCGGACGTTGCCGCAAGCTGGGCGTGGAGCCGAGCCAGGAAGGAAATTATCTCTGCGCCGCTGTCGGCCCCGCAACCGCCAGCGCTGTGGCTGCGGAAGGATTTTCAGTCGATCACGTCGCGCAGGAATTCCTTGGGGCGTCGCTGGCGCAAGAATTGTCGGCATCGCTTGAGGGCAAAAAAATCCTGCTGCCGCGCAGCGAGCGGGCGCGGCCCGATCTGCCGGATGCGCTGAGGGCTGTCGGCGCGGAAGTCACGGAGGTCGTGGCGTATCATACGGGAGGAGTAGGCGCGATCGATCCCGGAGTGATGAGAGCAATTCGAGACGCCCAGGTGGACGTGATCTCATTCTTCAGCCCGTCCGCGATTGAAAATATGCGCGCGGACCTTGGCGAGGAAGTGCTCTCGCGTCTGGGAGCGAGAGCGGCGCTGGCCGCAGTGGGCCCGGTCACGGCCGCGGCATTGCGGAACGCAGGCTTGCCCGTCGCCATCGAAGCGCCGTTCGCGACAGCCGAATCGATGGCGGCGGCGATTGCTAATTATTTTTCACGAAGCACAGACTCAAAAGCGAGGGCCATATGAGTTTTCCGGTGACGAGACCGCGCCGGCTGAGGCGCAGCGAAGCGATACGCTCCCTGGCGCGCGAAACGCGGCTGTCAGCGCACGGATTCATATATCCGATGTTCGTGTGCCCAGGAAAGAATGTTCGGAATCCTATCGGTTCGATGCCCGGCGTCGCGCAGCAATCGGTCGACACGTTTCTGGAAGAATGCCGCGAAGTGGAGCAGCTTGGCATCCCGGGAATCATCTTGTTCGGCATTCCCGAAAAAAAAGATGCGCTCGGCACCGAAGCCTATGCGTCGGATGGCGTTGTGCAGCGCGCCATCGAGGCCGTTCGCCGCGCCAATTTGAACCTGCTCGTGATGACGGACGTGTGCCTGTGCGAATACACGGACCACGGGCATTGCGGCATCGTCGAAAACGGGGAAGTGAAGAACGACGTGACTCTGGAATTGCTCGCGGCGGAATCGCTCTCGCACGCTCGCGCCGGCGCAGATATCATCGCGCCCTCGGACATGATGGACGGGCGCGTTGGCGCAATCCGCAAAGCGCTGGACATCGGCGGATTTCAAGATGTCGCGATCATGAGCTACGCGGCGAAATACTGTTCCGGATTTTACGGCCCGTTCCGCGAGGCGGCGGAGTCCGCGCCGCAATTCGGCGACCGGCGCGGCTATCAGATGGACCCGGCCAACGCTCGCGAGGCGCTTCGCGAAGTCGAGCTGGACATCGCCGAGGGCGCCGACATGGTCATGGTGAAGCCGGCGCTGGCCTACCTCGACATCATTCAACGGGTGCGCGAAACTTTCACCATTCCGGTCGGCGCGTACAATGTGAGCGGCGAATATTCGATGGTGAAGGCGGCCGCCGCGAACGGCTGGATCGAAGAAAAACGAATCGCGCTGGAAATATTGACCGGCATTCATCGCGCGGGCGCGAGCATCGTGCTCACCTATCATGCAAAAGATGCGGCGCGATGGTTGAAGAACTGCTGACGCGAATCGTTTTACCCACAAACAAAGATGAGTTCACCCAAATTGGTTAAAATGCAGCGGCCTCGCTCTCAGGAAATATTCCGGCGCGCGACGGACGTGCTCGTCGGCGGAGTGAACAGTCCCGTGCGCGCGTTTCGCGCCGTAGGGGGCGAACCCATCGTCGTCGATCGCGCCGCCGGCTCACACCTACGGGACGCCGACGGAAACGAATACATCGATTACGTCTGTTCGTGGGGGGCGCTGATTGTGGGCCACGCGCATCCGAAGGTTATTCAAGCAATCACCGAACAGGCGGCTCGCGGCACGAGTTACGGCATGCCGACCGAACTCGAAGTCGAACTCGCGTTGCGCATCCGGAAGGCTCTTCCTTCTTGCGAAAAAGTGCGTTTTGTAAGCTCAGGCACCGAGGCGACCATGAGCGCCGTGCGCCTGGCGCGCGCCGCCACCGGCCGCGACCTGATCGTCAAATTCGAGGGGTGCTATCACGGCCATTCGGACAGTTTTCTTTCCGAAGCGGGCTCGGGCCTCGCGACGCTGGGAATCGCGGCGTGCCCCGGCGTGCCGCAGGCGCTCGCCGAACTGACGCTCAATGCCCCGTACAACGACCCAGCAGCGGTGGAAAAATTGCTTGATTTGCATCGCGACAAGATTGCAGCGGTAATCGTTGAGCCGATTGCGGCCAACATGGGAGTCGTTCCGCCGAAGCCCGGGTTTCTCCAGGCCTTGCGCGATCTCTCCTCGCGGCACGGAGCGTTGCTGATTTTCGACGAAGTGATCACCGGCTTTCGCGTGTGCTTTGGCGGCGCGCAGACGTTGTTTGGAATTACTCCGGATCTGACGACGCTCGGCAAAATCATTGGCGGAGGATTGCCGGTTGCCGCGTATGGAGGCCGCCGCGATTTGATGGACCGCGTCGCGCCGCTCGGGCCGGTTTATCAGGCGGGAACGCTTTCCGGCAACCCGCTGGCGATGAGCGCGGGAATCGCTTCGCTCGATTTGCTGGCCGCTCCCGGATTTTACGAATCGCTCGACGCGCGAGCCAAGCGCCTGGGAGACGGCCTCGTTGCGGCACTCGGCGAAACGGGCGCTCCCGCCACGGCGGTTCGCGCGGGTTCGCTCCTGACGCTGTTCTTCTCGCGCGAGCCGGTTGCGGATTATGCCGCCGCGAAAAAATGCGATACGCGGCGCTTTGCCGAATTCTTCCGCGGCATGCTCGATCGCGGCGTTTTTCTAGCGCCTTCCCAGTTTGAAGCCCTGTTCGTTTCATCGGCTCACTCGGACGAGGACATCGATCGTACACTTGCGGCGTGCCACGAAAGTCTTGATATCGCACGCAGTTAAAAGTCTGCGACCTGCCACGGCATTTGGCACCCGTTCGCGATTGCTATATAAATCAGATTCGTCGTGGCGCCGGCGTCCCGCCGGCGATTTTCATACGACCTGTTGAGCGCAAATTCGCCGGCGAGACGCCGGCTCCACGAAATACCTAGGATCATGAATGACTAGCGCACTGTCTCTCACAAGGAGAATAAGTTCATGCCGGACGAACTGAGCGAGCTGCAAGAGAACGCCGAACACGGACGCGAGAACCCGTCGCTGGCGCCCATTTCCGTCACGATGGCCATCCTTGCCGTGTGCGTGGCCGTCGTATCCTTGCTGGGACACCGGTCGCACACCGAAGAACTTCTGATGCAGAATCGCGCGACCGATCAGTGGGCGTACTACCAGGCGAAAAATATTCGCCTCCACAATTATGATATGGGCCTGGACATGCTTCCCCTGATTGAATTCAAGGACAAAGAGCAGGCCGGAAAAGTCCAGGAAAAATACAAAGCGCAAGTCGACCGCTATACCAAAGAGCAGGCCGACATCGAGGAGAAGGCCAAGGATTTCGAGGACGAATCCGCGCGCGCCCAGCGCAAGGCGGACCGCTTCGACATGGGAGAAGTGTTTCTCGAAATAGCGCTCGTGATTTCCTCGCTGGCGCTGCTCTCGCGAAAGCGAATTTTCTGGTTTCTGGGAATGATTTCCGGCGTCGCGGGTCTGGCGGTCGCCGTGACCGGTTATCTAATGCACTGAGTCACGCTCAAGAGAGACTCAGGAAGCCGGGGGAGCGGCGCGCAGCCGCAACGTGGCGACTTCGCGCGCCAGGTGATCGAGTCGCTCAAGAAGTTCTCGGTGGCGCGCTTCTTCCGGAGGTGGTTGCTTTGCGGTAAAGCAAATCGTGCCGCTGGGATCGAGCGTGGCGCGGTCCACTTCCCGTAAGTCTCCGAAGCCCTGCTTATGAGCGGCGGCTTCGAGTTCTTGGAGCGAGAGTACTTCTTTCGTCAGCCTGTTTTTGAGAATCTTTCCGTGTTCGATCAGCACTGTGGGTTCGCCCTCGACGAACCGGTCCAACTTCTCGTGGCGGAAGAGAAAACGCACAACGAGATAGTTAACCAGAAGCAGAGTTGCGGCCCCGATGATTCCGCCCGTCACGGTATTGTCGTCTCCGATGATGGCGTTCTGCACGGTGTTGGATAGCGTGAGCAGGACGACCAGGTCAAACGGGTTGAGCTGCGCCAGCTCGCGCTTTCCCGCCAGGCGCAATCCGATCACAAGAAAAAAGTAGACGACGATCGGACGCAGAATTTTCTCGGCCACCGGGAGCGCGAGGACGAACATATCGGTCCAGACTTTAGAGTGCATCAGATTTCTCCTGAATGAACAGCGGGCGCCCGAATCGCACGCGGGACTGGCAGCCCTCAGCGGCCCGCCGGATGCCCCGCGCAGCGTACCATGTCCTTGAATTCTTCTGAAGCCAGCCGGATCGAAATCCCGATCACTTCGCTTGACGCGAATCGAATGCTCTTGTATATTCCTTTTTGCCATGAAGTTCTCCGCGCGGCATCACGGCCATCATCACCATCACGGCGAACGGCCGTGTCCGCGGAGGCTTGAGTAGCGCATCGAAATTCGCACTCATCGGCCCGCTGGCGCGGTAAGCGCCAGCGGGCTTTTTATTTTGTGGCGACGGCAGGGGGGATTTGGGGGAGACGATGGATCTGGATTTCAAGAAACTCGACGGTTTGGTTCCCGCGGTGATTCAGGACGCGGGTTCGGGCGAAGTCCTCATGCTGGGCTTCATGAACGCCGAAGCGTATGCCGCAACGCAAGCGACCGGGGAAGTCACGTTCTTCAGCCGCTCTCGTAACAAACTGTGGCGCAAGGGCGAGCAAAGCGGCCACGTGCTGCGAGTGCGTGAAATTCGCGTGGATTGCGATATTGATGCGCTACTGATTCGCGTGGACGCGCTCGGCCCTGGTGTTTGCCACGAAGGTTATCGCTCGTGTTTTTTTCGGCAGCTTTCTCCGGCCGGCGAAGCCAAGGTAGTCGCCGAACGCACGTTTGACCCGAACGCGGTTTACGGCAAGGAGTCGCGCCAATGAGCGTACTTCGCCTCGGAATTCCCAAGGGCAGCCTGCAGGATGCCACGATCCAGCTCTTCGGCAAAGCCGGATGGCGCATTTCGATCAACCCGCGCAGCTATTTTCCGGGCATCGACGATCCGGAAATCAATTGCATGCTTGTTCGCGCCCAGGAAATGGCGCGCTACGTCGAAACGGGCGCGCTCGATGCGGGGATTACCGGCCGCGATTGGGTCTTCGAGACGGGCTCGAAGGTCGAAGAGATCGGCGAACTGATGTACTCGAAGCAAAGTCTCGCTCCCGTGCGCTGGGTCCTCGCGGTGCCGGAAGACGGGCCGGTGCAATCCGTGAAAGACCTCGCGGGAAAAGTGATCGCCACCGAAGTCGTGAACCTCACGAAGCAATATCTCGCGCGCAACCAGGTGGATGCGCGTGTTGAGTTTTCCTGGGGCGCGACCGAAGTGAAAGTGCCGCAGCTTGCCGACGCCATCGTCGAAGTCACGGAAACGGGATCGTCGTTGCGCGCGAATCATTTGCGGATTGTCGATACCATCCTTGAATCGCGCACCGTGTTCATCGTGAATCATGCGGCTTCCGCCGATCCCTGGAAATCCGAAAAGATCTCCAATATTTTTCTGCTGCTTTCCGGCGCAATCGCGGCGTACACGAAAGTCGGCATCATGCTGAACGTGCGTAAGGAACAGCTCGCCGCGGTGCTCGCCGTGCTGCCCGCGCTCAAAAATCCAACCGTGTCCACGCTGAGCGATCCGGCATGGATCGCGGTAAATACGATCATCGACGAAGACGTCGTTCGCTCGATCATTCCGCGCTTGAAAGCGGCGGGCGCGCAAGGAATTGTCGAATATCCGCTGAACAAGATCGTGCTCTGAAGAGAGTTTAGAACCAAATGCGCATACTCAATCTAACGGACGCGGTGGCCGCGAAATTTCTCGCGCGGCGCAGCTCGCATGACTCGGCTGCGGAACGAATTGCGGTCCGGATTCTCGCCGACGTCCGGAAGAACGGCGACGCCGCGCTATTTCGCTGGGCGCTGCGTCTCGACGGGCTCCAGCCCACGCGAAAGTCGCTGTGGATCACTCGTGCGGAAATCCGCGCCGCGAGCCGCAACGTGCCGCGAGAACTCGTGCGCGCAATCGAGCACGCCGCGCGAAACATCCGCCGCGTCGCCGAAGAGCAACGCCCTCGCTCGTGGACGATCACAGTCGAGCCGGGAGTTCGCGTCGGCCAGCGAGTCACGCCGCTCGGAACCATCGGTTGCTACATTCCCGGTGGACGTTTTTCGCTTTTTTCGACGCTGTTGATGACGGCAATCCCCGCGCGGGCGGCAGGAGTGAAACGCATCGTCGTGGCCTGTCCGAAACCGAGTCCCGCGTTGCTTGCAGCCGCTGAAATCCTCGGCGTGACGGAAATTGCCCGTATGGGCGGGGCGCAGGCGATCGGCGCGCTTGCCTATGGCACGCAGTCGATTCCGCGCGTGGACAAGATTTGCGGCCCCGGAAATCGCTACGTCACCGCCGCGAAACGCATCGTTTCCAACGATTGCGCGATTGACATGCCTGCCGGCCCGACGGAAGTGCTCATCCTGGCCACGGCCGGATCTCCGCGCTACATCGCCGCGGATATCCTGGCCCAGGCCGAGCACGATCCCGACGCTGTGGCGTTGCTGGTCACTCCCTCACTGCGACTGGCGAATGCAGTTGCCGCCGAAGTCGAGAGGCAAATAAGCAGTTTGCCGAAAACGAATCCGGCATGGAAATCGCTGCGCCTCGCAAGCGCGATTCTGGTAGCGCCTTCGCTTGCCGCCGCGATTCGATTCTCAAACCGTGTAGCGCCCGAGCACTTGAGCATCCCGGATGCGAAAACGAAATTAGTCGAGAAATTATCCGAAGC
>DATNIO010000018.1:0-11423 GCA_035604385.1 Verrucomicrobiia bacterium
CCTGCAGTTCCTGACCGAGACCGCCGTAATGTCCACGATCGGCGGAGCGATCGGCGTCGCCCTGGCCTACATATTTGCGTTGGTGATCGCCGCCAACACCCCCGTGCCGATGCACGTCCCGATTTCAGCGGTGATCATTGCCCTGGTCGTGTCGACAGCAGTTGGCGTGTTCTTTGGAATCTATCCGGCGAGCCAGGCCGCGAACCTCAATCCGATCGAAGCGCTGCGGCAGGAAAATTAATCACGACCGGAAATCCATGCGAATAGCGCTCGGCGAAAACGCGAACATGGCTCTGGAAACGCTGCGGGAGAACAAGCTGCGTTCGTTTCTTACCGTGCTGGGCGTGGTCATCGGAATCACGGCGCTTATCACGGTCGCGTCCATCCTGGTGGGATTCTATGCGGATATCACCGTATATCTGGACGCATTCGGCGCGAATACGATCTGGGTGTTCAAAGTTGCCCCCGGGATCAGCACCGGACGAATGACCGCCGAGGAGCGCAACCGCAAGCCGTTGACCTACGAAGATGCGCAAGCCATCCGCGAGCAATGCCCGGCGGTACAGGAAGTGTCCGTGTCGGTGTTCAAGCGCGTCTATGATTTCAATCGCCAGCCCGATATCACCGCGCGCTACAAGGACAAGGAAGTCAGCGGCCTGAATTATTCAGGATCGGATGTCTACTACCCGGATGTGTACAACGCCAGACCCTACATCGGCCGCTATTTCACCGAAGCAGAAGATTTGCACCGCGCGGACGTCGCCGTCATCGGCTACGATCTCGGCAAGGCATTTTTTCCGGACGGCAATGCGGTGGACCAAATCATTTACGTCGAAGGATTTCCTTATCGTGTGATCGGCGTCTTCGAGCACCGCAAGGGCCAGCTCTTCCAGAATCCACCCGTCGAAAAGCAGGTCCTGGTGCCCTACCATACCTACCGCAAGCATCACCCCGCCGACGACGAGCATTTCATCGGCGCCGTGGCGGCTCCCGGGAAAATGCCGGAAGCAAAAGACGAAATCAGCGCCGTCTTGCGCCGCACTCGCCACGTTCCCTATTCGGCGCCGGAAAATTTCGGCCTGTCCTCCGCCGAGGAAGTTGCCAACCAGTTCAAGCAGATCACCGGTTCGGTTGCGCTGCTGACCGCCGTGGTCAGCTCGATCGGCCTGCTCGTCGGCGGAGTCGGCGTGATGAACATCATGTTGATGTCGGTCACGCAGCGCACGCGCGAAATCGGCGTTCGGAAAGCGATTGGCGCGCGCCGCCGCGACGTCATCTGGCAGTTTCTGACCGAGGCCGTCGTGCTCACAGGCTCGGGCGGAGTCATCGGCGTGCTTCTGGGAATTGGCATCAGCCTGCTCATCCATGTGATCTGGCCGAGATTGCCTTCCACCATACCCCTGTGGGGAGTGCTTTTAGGGGTCATCGTCTCCATGGCTGTCGGCCTTTTTTTCGGCATCTATCCGGCGGTGAAGGCCGCACGGCTCGACCCGGTAGACGCATTGCGGTATGAGTAGTTTTCCCGGACTGTTCGTGTTAGGAGTTGCGTATGAGCACTCCTGAAGAGTGGAAGCAGCACAAATTGAAAAGTTTGGAACGTTTGAGGGCGATGACATTTGAGTTCGAAGACTACACGCCACCAAGCGCCGATTGGGACCACGATCACTGCGAAGGTTGCTGGGCAAAATTCGCACTGTTCGATGCGCCGGAAATTCTGCACAGCGGGTATGTTACAACCGTTCAAATTCGCGGCAACTCTACGAAAGAGCCGGACTTCATCCGACAGGCTCGAGAATCGGGACGCAAAGTCTTCGCAAAACCAGACACCAAGCAATGGGTTTGCCCAGAATGCTTTGAGGCGTTCCGGACAGCATTGGCCTGGAAGCTCAAATCGAAGCCACAGTCTTAGTCCTACAGTAGCAGCTTCCTTGCCCGCGACTCGGCTTCGCGGTACTCTGTTCTCATCATGGATGAACAGGAATTTCAAAGAAGATGCGACGCCGCCTTTGAATCACTGCTCCATCGCCTTCAAGAGGTTGGCGATGAGCGCGGATTCGAGGTGGAGGGCGGAAGCGGCAAGCTCGAAGTCCTCTTTGAAGACGCGGATGAAACCAGATTTGTGATCAGCCCGAACACGCCGGTGCGCCAGATTTGGATTTCCGCGCTGACCACCAGCTTCAAGCTTTCGTGGTCCGATGCGGCGGGAACTTTCGTCCTCGATAAAACAGGTGAGACGCTCATGCAACTCATGGGGCGCATCCTCACCGAACAGCTCGGCAGCCCCGTGACGGTCTAAACTTTTATGAAATTACTTCTTGAAAGCGTCGTGCGATTCTCTGGCCGGCGCGTGAATGTGCCAGTCAGCGATCGCGGCAATTGTACGCCACGCCCGCTTGCGCGGATTGTGTTCCTGGCGGTGGCCGCACTCGTCGTCTCTAGCGCGTCGGCGCAGGATAGCGCCTATCCGGCGGCGTCCAGCGTGCTTCAGCCGCAAGCCTACGTATCGTTGCAGCCCGTGCCGCGTGGCCGTTCTTTTGAAATCGCTGTGGTCGCGAAAATTTCCCCGGGTTTTCATATCAACGCCCACATGCCCTCCGAGGACTATCTAATCCCCACAAAAATCCTGGCCGATCTCTCTCCCGGGGTGTTTCTCGTGGAAACGACGTATCCGCGCGGAGTGATGCGCGCGTTCCGATTTTCCAAGACGCCCCTGCGCGTTTACGAAGGCTCCTTCACGGTGCTGATGAAACTGCGGTCGAATGGCTCCGCCCCGCTCGGTCCTCAAAAAATTGGCCTTACGGTTGGCTATCAAGCCTGCAATCAAGACGCGTGCCTGCCGCCGACGAAAGTTGCGGTGACGGCGGACCTGGAAATCGCCGCCGTGGACGCGCCCACGCATCCCGCACACACTGATATTTTCTCTACATCTCCGGCTGAGAAGTCCAAGTAGGACAGGCTTCAAGCCTGTCCTACTCGCCCGGTCCCCAATTTTCGCGGAATGGAATCAGCGCGCAGCGAACGCTTCGACGGCGAGGCGCAGGCGGCTGACGACGCGCTCCTGGCCGATCACCAGCATTGTTTCAAACAGCGGCGGCGCCACGGCCTGCCCCACGATCGAGACGCGAGTTCCATTGATCAAGAGACCAGCTTTTACGCCTTCCGCGGCGGCCAGCTCGCGCAGGGCGTGGTCGCACGCGTCGTGATTCCAGTCGGTTAGCGCCGCAAGAGTATCCGCAAGTTTGCCGAGCATCGCGCCCAGGCGTTCGTCCTTCCAGAATTTCTCGCGAGCCTGCGGATCGTACTCAAACGAATCGCTGAAAAATGCGCGGGCCCAGGTCGAAAAATCCGGCAGCAAGCGCGTGCGCGGACGCAGCAGGTCCACCGTTCTAGAAAACCATTCGCGCTTTTCGCCCGCCCATTCCGGTTGCCACAGCTTCGAGCGCTCCAGTTCGCCTTGCACGAAAGGAAGAAGCTCGTCGATCGGCAGCTTCTGCAGGTATTGCGTGTTGAACCATTCGAGCTTCGGCCGGTCGAAGACAGCATTCGTGCGGCTCACGCCCTCGAGTGTGAATCGCTCGACAATTTCGGAGGTTCGCATGAACTCTTCGTTTCCGGCCGACCATCCGAGCAGCGCCAGAAAATTGCGAAACGCTTCGGGCAGAAAACCTTCGTCGCGGTACGACTCCACACTGGTCGCGCCGTGGCGCTTGGAAAGCCGCGTGCGGTCCGGCCCCAGAATCAGCGGCACGTGCGCAAAAATGGGCGGCGCGGCGCCGAGCGCGCGATACAGCAGCGCCTGCTTCGGCGTATTGGAGATGTGATCGGAGCCGCGAATCACGTGCGTGATCCGCATGTCGATGTCATCCACGACGGCGCTCAGTTGATAGGTCGGCCCGCCGCGCGCCTGGCCTTCCTTGGGCGAGCGCAAGAGAACGAAATCCTCGATCTCCTCGTTCGACACTTCGCGCGGACCGAAAACGGCGTCCTCGAATTGAGTAGCCGCCCCGGGCGGGACGCGGAAACGAATCGCCGCATTTTCCGCGCTCAATCCCGGCTTGCCTTCACGGCACGCGCAGCGAGTAATGCGCCGCGGGCCCTGCTCTTTCTTCTCGTCCTCGGTTTCATCGACGGCGTCACCGCCCGCATATTTCTCCGGCGGGCAATCGCAAAAATAGGCCGCGCCCGAAGCGGCCAGCTTCAGCGCCGCCTCACGATGCAAATCCAGACGCTGCGACTGAAAGTACGGCCCTTCGTCCCAATCGACGCCGAGCCATCGCAGCCCGTCAAGAATGCCTTCAACCAGTTCCGGGCGATTGCGTTCAATGTCCGTGTCCTCGATGCGCAGGATCATCGTGCCGCCACGGCCGCGCGCAAACAACCAATTGAAAAGCGCGGTGCGCGCGCCTCCCACGTGCAAATAGCCCGTCGGCGAGGGCGCAAACCGCACGCGAATTTCGCCGGCCGGCTTTCCCGATGCACTCGAAGTCGTGGTCATGCTCCTTGCCAGTCTCTCCCGTATGTGAAAAACACTTCATCTTAGCCGAACCGGCGAAGGAAGGCGAGCCACCGCAGCGGGCGGCAGTGTAACAGTTTGATTTTTGAGGTAGTGCCAGTGTGAATTTCGGCTTACGACCGAGGACAAATGCCCCGCGGATCAGGATTCTCGCAGGTCGAGCGACATGAACACACTGTTTGGGTCGAGCACATAGTCAGCGAACGGCGGGCACTCCACGAACCCATGGCTCCTGTAGAGCGCCTGCGCAGGCAGAAAATAATCCCATGAGCCCGTCTCGAGGCTGAGGCGCGACATCCCGCTTGCTCGTGCAGTCGCAATGATGTGGCGCAGCATCGCGCTTCCCGCTCCCCTTCGGCGCAAGGACTGAGCCGTGTACATTGACTTGACCTCACCATGATCGGCCGAGAGCCGCTTCAGTGCGCCGACTCCTAAGAGCGTTTCATTGTCCCAGATTGTCCAAACGCTGATGCCGGGGGATTGCAGCCCCGTGAGGTCCAGGGCATGCGCGCTGCCCGGCGCCGTTTCCGCGCGGGCACTGCTCAGATGGATACGCAGGAGATCGACAACGCGCGGGTCAGTGAAGTCGCCTTGGATGATCCGCATCATGGTGGTTTCTTCCGAGCTCCACACTTTCGGATCAGCATAACTCCCAGTGCTGTCCGACGCCAAGGTCCCCGGGGGGCTGATTGTTATCTTAGGACTTCAAACGGATACACAAACCGACTGGCGATCTGTACGATTCCGAAAAACGGTATAGGTCAATTCTTAGTTAAAAAATCGTGTGTCCGATCTCTCAAGTGCCTTGTTCCCGACTGGTACCCCCGTACCCTTGACCGTCTGGAAAGGCGTCCCTTATAGTCGCAAAAGTGGGGAAAAGTGTCGGGAGAGGTGTGGTGTCTCTGTCGCCGGCAAATAAATCTTCTTGGGATGATAGGCGGCTTAGATTCCTTGATTAAGACTTTGATCTTTTCACCCAACCTCTTCTACTGCATTCCCATCGAGTGGGAAGCGCGAACGGCGGCCCAGGCGGCGCATTTGATTTGATGACCTCGGAAAGCATTATTGCGATCACTCTGCTGGCAACATCGGCATTGACGTCGGGCCTTTTTGCCTACATGCACAGTTTGCGGCGCCAGGCCTACCTGATGCTCTGGAGCGCCGGATGGTGCCTGCTCGCCCTCCATTATCTCAGCCCCGCGCTCGAGCCCTGGGTGTCCGTCGCTCCGTGGCAAACGTCGGTCAACGAATGGCTTTTGGCCGCAGCAGCGCTGCTGTTTTTCAGCACCGCTCAGGTGTACTCCAATACTGAGCCGTGGGTCCGTCCGCAAATCGCCGCGGGCGGTGTGTTTGCGTTGTGGTCGGTCGCCTACTACCTGCACGCGGTCAGGATTTCGCCGCAGCTGGGCGTCGCCGTGGTGCTCGCGGTGATCGCCTGGGTCTTCTACCAGGAGAGCCAGCGTCACGAAACGTTCGCGGATTTGCTGCTGGCTGCTTCGTTCCTCAGTTGGAGCGCCATCCTGATCGGGGAGCTGCTGCTCAGCCCTCGCATCGCCAATTCGCTGCGCGCGCTGGAGCTTTTGCCCCAGCTGTTTGCGGCGGCCTTGATGGTGATGGGTCTTTACGAAGAGGAAAAGCGCCGCGTCGAGCAGAACATGCTGGCGCTTTCCAATGTGAATCTGGCGACGTCCAGTTTCGTCGGCCCCGAAATTCAGCAGATGCTCTCGCAAGCGCTCGAGCGCGTGCTGAGCGTCGTGCGCATGCCGGCCGGCGCGCTTTTCCTGCATCACGGCCATCCGCAGGGTCCAACTTCCGTGGTCGCCGCCGGCTTGACGGAAAATTTTTGTGCGATCGCCCAGGAAGAGGGACTCGACGATCATCTGGTGGAGATGGTTTCGCGCCTGGGCGGTCTCGTGGTTTTTCGCGATCTCGGCCGCGACTCGTCCTGGACGGCCCTCGAAGGCGAGGAAGCATTCCGGCGTTTCCGGCAGCTGGCCACGAGCCAGCATCTGCGCACCGTAGTGGGGATTAGCCTGCAAGCCAAGGAGCAGGCCTTCGGCGTTTTGCTCCTCGGCACCGCCGACACGCGGCGATTAACGGCGGCCGAGCTCCGCCTCCTGCTCGCACTGGGCCATCAAATCGGAATGGCTGTCGAAAATAGCTACCTCGTCCAGCAGGCCGCGCGCCGCACGCAAGAGCTTCACATGCTCAACGAAATCGGCCGCGCACTGAGCTCGACCCTGGACCCGGACACGCTCTTCGAAACGATTCTGAGTGAAATCAAACGCCTGTTCGACGTGAACCGTTTCTGCGTCGCGCTCCACGAAACGTCCCGCAATGAAATTAAATTTGAAGTCGAGGTGCTCGACGGCGAAGTTCAGCCAAAAAGGTCCCGGCCTTTTGGCGGCAACCATGTGATTGAATATCTGATGCGCACGCGCCAGCCGATCTTGATCCGCGAAAACTACGCCGAAGAAATGCGCAAGCTGGGCATCGACCCGCAGAATTCACTTGAAGGATGCTTCTGCGGCGTGCCCCTGCTGTTGTACGAGCGGCCCATCGGGGCCATGATCCTGCAAAGTCCCCAGGAACGCGCGCTCGATAACGGCCATTTGGAAATGATGCGCGTGCTGGCGAGCGAAGCGGTGATCGCTCTCGAAAATGCGCGTCTGTTTCGTGAAGAGCGGGCGAAATCGCGCCGCTTGACCCTGTTCAACAACATCTCCCGCAATATCATTACGACGCTCAATCCCGATGAAATGCTCGCGAAGATCGCGGAAGAGCTGGAGCAGGGGCTGGACTATTCTCATATTGGAATCGGGCAGCTCGATTACTCGGCCAAGGAGATCGTGATCCAGGCCGAAGCGGGACAGCGCAAGGGCGCGCTGGGACGCCGTCTGGGCCTGGACGGAAATGTGATCGGGCGCGTCGCGCGTACGGGACAGATGGCGGTCGTGTCCTACGACGCGGAACACTCCACAGGCGAGCCTGTGCTCGAGGGTTCGGAATCCGCGATCGCGCTGCCGATCGTCTACGCCGACCAGTTGCACGGCGTGTTGTACGTGGAGACGGATAAGATCTCCGACTTCTCCCAGGAAGAGGTCCTGTTCCTTGGTACGCTGGCCGACCTGATTTCCGGCGCGCTCCACAACGCCATGGCTTTTCAGAAAGCGCAGGAACAGGCCATTACCGACGGCATGACCGGGTTGAAAACCCATCGCTTCTTCATGGAAGCCCTCTCGGGGGAATGGAAGCGCTCGACCCGCGCGGGACGTTCCTTCTCGGTGGTGCTGATGGATCTGGACCGCTTCAAATTCGTCAACGATTTTTATGGACATTTGGACGGCGACCTGGTCTTGCAGCGCGTGTCGCATATCCTGGAAATGAATTGCCGGCGCTCGGACGTTGTGGCGCGCTATGGAGGCGATGAGTTTGTCATCCTGATGCCCGAAACGGACTCCACGCAAAGCCACCAGCTCGCTGCAAAACTGCGCTCGTGGATTTCCTCCGATCCGGTCCTGCGCGACAAAAACGTGACGTCCAGTTTCGGCGTCGCGACGTTTCCTCTGAACGGTTCCACTCCCCAGGAATTGATCCAGGTCGCCGATGCCTCGATGTATCTTTCCAAGCATCAGGGCGGCAACGCCGTTTCCACCGCGGATCAATTCAATCCGGACGATTCCAGGCAATGGAAGCGCGATGTCCTGGACGCGTACCTCGGCGTCACGCTCAAGCGGCTGTTCTCCACCGGCCCCGACGCGTTTGTGGAAATCTACAGCCGGATCGAGCAATTCGCGAGGTCCTTCTCCGAAACGGAACCTGCCTCGAAACTCCCGGGCGCCAATGGAATGTCGGGATCCTCCGGCGAGTCGTCCTTCGAGCCCCTTCCACCCATCGTCATGGATACGCTCACCTCGCTGGCGCTCGCCGTCGACGCCAAGGATCAATTCACCCAGGGACACTCCAATAAGGTTTCCAGTTACGCCGTCTTGATTGCCGAAGCGATTGGCCTGAAAGGCCCTGAAATCGAGGAAGTGCGCCTCGGCGGCATGCTGCATGACGTTGGAAAAGTCGGGATCGTGGAATCGATCTTGAACAAAAACGGCCCGCTCAATCCCGATGAATGGGAAGCGATGAAGCGCCACGTGGAATACGGGGCCAAGCTGCTCGAGCCGCTGCGAGGCACCGAACGCATCCGCGATATGGTCGCCCATCATCATGAATTCTTCGACGGTTCGGGCTACCCCGAGGGACTTGCCGGCGCGCAGATTCCGATGGGTGCGCGAATCATCGCGATTGCCGACGCCTACGACACGATCACTTCCGAGCGCACGTACAAGAAAGCGCGCACCCCGGAAGAAGCGTTCCAGGAACTCGACCGCTGTGGCAACGCGCAATTCGATCCCGAGTTGGTGCGGCTGTTTATCTCCCGTCTGCGCGAATTGCCAAACCCGCTCATCGTAAATCCCGCCCTTGCCCAGGAACCGGAAGTCTTCCGCTAGATCCAGTAGGACAGGCTTCAGCCCGTCTTCTTTTGACTTCTGCCAACTCCACCAAGATCAAAACCGACAGGCTGAAGCCCGTCCTACGGGTGCGTCCCTGAAACGCGGCCGCCACACCAAGCTTGTTTCGCCGCCTATGATTGCGTAGAATCGCGGTTCTTCTAGCCGGGGACCAACAAGCCACACGGAGACGGAATGTCCAGACGCATTGCTGCAAAGATTACCGGTGTGAGCGGGTACGTGCCGCCCCGAGTGATGTCCAATGCCGATTTGGAGAAGCTGGTGGACACCGACGATGCCTGGATTCGGGAGCGCACCGGCATCCGCGAACGCCACGTCGCCGAGAAGGGCGTCGGAGCGTCGGACCTGGCCACAGCTGCCGCACGCCAACTCCTGGCCTGCAAGAACGTCCCCGCGTCGGAGATCGACCTAATCGTAGTTGCCAGCGTCACGCCGGACATGATGTTTCCCGCAACGGCCTGCCTGGTTCAAAACAACCTGGGCGCCACGCGCGCATGGGGATTCGATCTTTCGGCGGCTTGTTCCGGATTTCTCTATGCCCTGACGGTTGGCGCCCAATTTGTGGGCGCCGGCACTCAAAAAAAAGCGCTGGTCATTGGCAGCGACGTGATGACTTCCATTCTGGATTATAAGGATCGCGCAACCTGCGTGTTGTTCGGGGACGGCGCGGGAGCTGTCCTGCTGGAACACACCGACCGCGACGACGAAGGCATTCTCGACTTCGTGCACGATGTCGACGGCTCCGGCGGAAAATTTCTCTATATGCCCGGCGGCGGATCGCTTCACCCGGCTTCTCACGAAACCGTGGATCAGAAGATGCATTACGTCCATCAGGAGGGCGCTCAGGTCTTCAAATACGCGGTGCGCCGCATGGCGGATCTAGCATGCGAAATGCTGGAGAGAAATGGATTTTCGAGCAAAGACCTGGCGCTGGTCGTGCCCCATCAGGCCAACTTGCGGATCATTCGCGCCATGCAGGAGCGGCTTGGTGTCGAGGATGCAAGAATCATGGTGAACATCGATCGCTATGGGAATACCACAGCGGGAACCATTCCCCTCGGGCTGCGCGATGCCGTCGCCGAGGGGCGGCTCAAAAAGGGGGATCTAGTTTTACTCATTGCGGTCGGTGCGGGATATACGTCAGGTGGAATTCTTCTTCGCTGGGCCTACTAGTTAGATTTTCCGAAGGTCAACGCACGCAACGCATTCCTAATCTACATCCCGCGGACTTGGGCGGCGCAAGCCATGTTACGCTCAAGGTGTTGGTCCATCAGAACCGCAACGTAGCGCGAGCAGGTAGCCATTTCGGCGTTCGCCCAGTTGGCCATTGCGGGGACGATTCTGCCGAGTTTCTCCACCACTGCGTAGTACGCACGAATGGCCGTGAAGTTTCCGTTCGGGCCCCGCAGGTCTGGAGATAAGTCTTTTAGAATTATAATGCTACGGAAGTCCTGGGCGCCAATCCCATCATGGGTGATCCCCGCGGCCACTCGGATCCGGTCCGAGATCGCCTGCGCCGCAATTCCGGAAATGGTCGCGCGCCAGTAGTACAGCCCAAACTGTGCGAAGGCAACCACCGAGACCGCGAATATGATAGCCGGAATCATCCAGGATCAACCTCAGGATTACAGTTTCTCTTATGTCTCTGTTCGGAACAATGGCCGTATCGTACTGACTCTGTACACCTCAAGTACTAGGAGCGACCGAAAACTGCGCCTGCCAGCTGAGTAAAAATTAACTAGTTCGAGGCCCCAGACACGGCGCGCCAGTAGTAGAGGAAGAAATCCCTACAGGCAATGGCTTACAGACCGAAAACGATAGCAGCCGGCATCCGAAGTCTCCCTCCAATTACCAGTTTGGGACTGGAAAATGGTGGCGACAATGGGCCTGACGTACTACAAGTTTTCAGCCGAACTTAAGTCCTTATAATAGAATGGGATGGCGTTAAGTCTCTCATCCTTGTTCGAATCAGCGCGGAGGGATACGGTAGATTTGCTTGGAATTCGACGAGTCGCAATCGTATTCACGAATTTCGATTCTCCACTGCGGCTCACCCGACTGATGGAAAAAGCGCTGCTTCCACTTGTAACCTTCGTCACGCATCCTGAGACGAGACGATATGGTCCCGCACGACTGATCCAGGTGTCGCGCCGCTTCGTCGATGGGTTCGTTTCCTCCTGGATCGCGTACACCTCGAATCAAGATCATTTTCCCGCTCGTGGGATGCCCCGCGGCAAGCCAGCCCGCTGGGGAATAGACCTGAGGATGCCTGACTGCATCGGGAAGTAAACCCTCGAATCTCCACGGCCCGTTCTGACTGGGTACGCGGAGAAAATAAGTGAGATAAAATAGAAACGAAGGATGGTCGGCGATCACCGTTGCGCCGC
>DATNIO010000019.1:0-40028 GCA_035604385.1 Verrucomicrobiia bacterium
AGAACGTGAGCGAGTGATAGACGCGTCGAACCGAGGAAGGCCGCTCGTCCGGATAGAAGCATCCGGGGCCGCCGCCTTTTAGGTATCGCAATCCGAGCGCCGCTCCCATGGCTGCGGCCAGCGTTTTCCAATTGCCTCGCTCGTTCAACACGCTGCGCGTTTCGGACCAAAAACGCGCGCCGCCGCGCAGCCACACGGCGATTCCGTAAAAAAATAGAATCAGCCCTCCAGCCACCATCGCGAGGTAAGGAACGACTTCGTAGAACGCGCCGGGACCGATGTGCGCCGCGTACAAATTTTCCGAGGGAATGAAGAGCAGCGCGAGAACGGCGACGAGCGCCGCCATGCCGGCGGCCAGGAAAACGGTCACGCTGCGATTTTTGAATGCGCGCCCGAGGAACGCGGGCCAGCTCCAGCGGCGGTAGGTTTCGATCCGCGATTCCGCCAAAATCTGCGGAATGTTGATCGCGAATTCATGCGGCGGCGTGTACATGCAGGCGTAGTAGCAGGCGCGGCAGTCGTGGCACAGGTTGGAAAGATAAAAAACGTCGCTCTGCTTGAAATCGCGGCGCGTTTCGATCGCGCGGAAGACCGGGCAGTATCCTTCGCAGTAACGGCACGCGTTGCAGATGACCAGCTGGCGGCCGGCTTCCTGAATGATGTCAAGCCCTGGCAATTTCCGCCGCCTCTCTCCCAGCAAGCCTGCCGAACACGGATCCGATCGTCAGGCCGAAACCTCCCAGATAACCCTTGGTGAGAATATTTCCGGACATGATTTCTCCCGCTGCGAAAACATTCTGGAATGCCTGCCCGCTTTGATCGACGACGCGCGCGCATTCGTCCACCTCGACTCCCATGTACGTGAACGTGATCCCTGGCCGCAGCGGCAGCCCGTAGTATGGAGGATGATCGATCGGAAGCGCCCAGTTGCTCTTCGCCGGAGCGAGGCCGCGCGTGCAGTTGCCGTCCAGCTTTTCCATGCGCAGCTCCATGTTTCCGGCCGCCGCGCGATTGTATTCCGTGACGGTGTTCACGAATGTGGCGGGATCGAGGCCAAGCTGGGGAGCGAGCGCTTCGAGCGTATCAGCCTGGTACGGCTTGAACATGGGCGGGAGGAACCGGTCAATCGCTTTTGCGTCCACAATGCCGTAAGCGATCTGTCCCGGCTGGCCTGCAATCAGCGTTCCCCAGATGGCGTAGCGCTTGGGCCAGATTTCCTCGCCTTCGTCGTAAAATCGCCGCGCATCCCGGTTCACGACAATGCCGAACGGGACGACGTCGAGCCGCGTCACGATGCCGCCGTCAAATTTCGGCGCGCGCGCATCGACGGCAATCGCATGAAAACCTTTCGGATCGCCGATGGACTTCGCCCCGTGTTTCATCAGCGCGGCCAGCAGCGTGCCGTCATTGTAAGGCGTGCCGCGAATAATAAAATTGTCGGCGGCATCGCCCCAATGCCGCTTCAGCCACTCGATATTCGCTTCGTATCCGCCCGCGGCAACCACGACGGCGCGCGCGCGGATCAACTCTCCCCCATTTTCGTTTTTGAGCCGCACGGCCTCGAAGCGATTGTTCTCGATGACCAGATCATCCACCAGCGCGTCGTAGCGCACCTCAATTCCCATGCGCTCGGCTTTCAGGTAATACGTGTTCAGCAGCGCCTTGCCGCCTCCGAGAAACCAGCGATTCGTCCTTCCCAAATGCAGCGTGCCCGCGAGCGGCTGTTGCCAGTGCACCCCGTGCGCGCTCATCCACCCGGGCAGCGTGCTTGATTCGCGGATGGCAAGTTTGGCGAGATCGAGATTCGCAGGGCCGCCCGTCACGCCAATCAAATCCTGCAAATGTTCCTCTTCCGAATATGGCCCGGAAAAAAATTGGTCGCCGGCGGCGTGCGAGCAGCGGATATTGCGCGTGTGCCGCGTGTTCCCGCCGCGCGCATGCTCGGGCGAGCGCTCGAGCACAAGCACGCGGCGTCCCGCTTCACGCGCGGCAAGCGCCGCGCACAGCGCCGCGTTTCCGCCTCCTACCACGATGACATCGTAATTCTCCGACACGTTTCTCAGCTTGCGGAAAAACTCAAAGTTTTGTCATTCCGAGCCCCGACCGGGTCGGGGCGAGGAATCTCTCTTTTCCTGCGTTTAAACCAAAGAGAGATTCCTCACTTCGTTCGGAATGACAAAATAAATTGCTTCTTCCGCAGCCTATTCTCCCTGGAAAAAAGTTCCTGCGATTGAATTTGTCGTGCGCAACTAGGAAGTATACCCCAGCCCAGTGATCGTCCTTTGAGGAGTAGGCGTACTGAGGTGATATCATCTCGCCGTGAGCGTTCATTAGCTGGAAATCGCGAGAGGGCAGCACGCTCGCTATAGCCACTTCGTCTTACCGAACCTAAGGAGGCGGACACATGAAGGAGCCACGTATTTCACAAAGCATGAGCTTCCGCGGCGTGGCGATGATTGCTACTGCAATAGGCGCGGTCGCAGTCGGAGCATTCGCGATCGGGGCGTTAGCCATCGGGCGGTTGGCGATCCGCCGGGTCTCGATCGAGAGCGCCAAATTCAAATCGCTCGAAATTCAGGACCTTACGGTGGCACGGCTCCACGCCGCCGAAGTCACTGTAAGCGATTCGCTCACGCTGCCCGAAAGCAATGTCGATCACCGGATCGCTTCATAAGAGAGGCCAATAATCTTGCGCCAGGAAGAATTCAACAAATCCCTTGTCGAGCGCGCGTTTCAAGACGTGTTCGCCTCCGACGCGTTCGATGAAGGCGCGATCGCCCGCTACTTCAGTCCCCGGTACGTGCAGACGACCGACGGGCGCACGCTCGATTTTGCGGGATTCGTCGCGCACGTCCGCGAACTCAAGCGCACGGTCAAGAACGTCAAGATCACGTTCGAGCGCGCCGTTGCGGAGGGCGCGAACGTCGTCAGTATCCACCGCGCCGAAGCCGAGAAGGTCGCGGGCGGCAGAGTCTCTGTACGCGTGTTCGCCCTGTTCGTGATCGACGAGGGCAAGATCGTCCTCTGCGACGAACTGACGCGCCTCGAACAGGGCGCCGCAGAGGATCGCGACTTGGCCTCCCGCCAGCCGTAAAAGCCAAACCAGTCACTCGGATTTGACTTACTGGAGTGGTATCATCCGAGTGTCAGTGGTCGTCAAGAGAGGAGACCCGAAAGGTTCGGCCACCGGCCGCGACTGACGAAATCATCCAAACCTTGATATGAGGGAGAAGCGAAACGAATCAATTTTTCAAGACCATTGCATTGCAGTTTTATCATAGCGCTCCGGTTTATTTGCTGCGCGCCTGTCATGCCAAGTTGTTCGCCAGTTACCAGAAACAGGAAATGTTGGCACTGTTGCCGCGGCCGCCATACGCCTACGGCATGATGCGGGCCGCGGAATCGGCGCGTGACAGCAGCTTAAAGGCCGTCACGGTCTGCGAATTCGGCATGGCTTCGGGAGACGGCCTGGCAGTCATGGTGGATCTGGCCGCTAGATTAGGGCCGGAGATGGGAGTGCACTTCCGCGTGTGCGGGTTCGATGCCGGGGTTGGCTTGCCGAAACCGCGGGGATTCAAAGACCACCCCGAAATCTGGAAAGAGGGGGCGTTCTCGATGTCGGCCCCGGACGCACTCAAACGAAGATTCGCCGGGAAGGCCGAAATCTTTTGGGGAGACATCACGCACACGGTGGACGCTTTCAGGGAAAGCCTCACGCCGGAGGCACCGCTCGGATTCGTCGCGGTGGACGTGGATCAATACGGTTCAGCAGTCGCGGCGCTCCGGTGCCTTGATTCGAGGCCGGATGTTTACAATCCCGGCGTGTCGGTGTACTTGGACGATGTGGAGTTCTTCACGAGTTGCGATTGGGCCGGAGAGTTGGCCGCGATCCATGAATTTAGCGAGGCGCACGAATGGCGCAAAATCGGGGTTGACCGATCCCTGCCTGGTCCGCGACGCATACCGTATTTGAAGTGGTACAGCCGAATGTACGTTGCACAGATTCTAGATCACGCAAGACGCAATCCAGAGAGCGCATAACTCATCGGGACGAAAGGAAGCCGCTTTCGGCGCCTCACTCGGCGGCGGCATATTGGAGTGATATCATCCCGGCATGAGCGTTCACCCGCAGGAGAGCGCGGCAGGGCGGCCGACTCGCCAGGAAGAGTTCAACAAATCCCTCGTCGAGCGCGCGTTTCAAGACGTGTTCGCGTCCGACGCGTTCGATGAAGGCGCGATCGCTCGCTACTTCAGTCCCCGCTACGTGCAGAAGACCGACGGGCGCACGCTCGATTTTGCGGGATTCGTCGCTCACGTCCGCGAACTCAAGCGCACGCTCAAGAACGTCAAGATCACGTTCGAGCGCGCCGTCGCGGAGGGCGCGAACGTCGTCAGCATCCACCGCGCCGAAGCCGAGAAGGTCGCGGGCGGCAGAGTCACCGTCCGCGTATTCGCTCTGTTCGTAATCGACGAGGGCAAGATCGTCCTCTGCGACGAATTGACCCGCCTCGAACAGGGTGCTGCCGAGGATCGCGACTTGGCCTCCCGCCGACCCTGAACAACCAGGAAGAGCCAATGGATGATCTTCAAAATCAACTCCAAGGATTCGTGCTGGAAGCCGTGGCTAACGATTATGAAACCTTTGCCTGCATCCTTGAGACGGTATCGAAATGGTTGGCTGAAAGAAACCTGCAAGCATCGCGTGACGCGGTCGCAGCTGCCCTACACCGAGCGATTAATGAAGGCTACGTGCGAGCCTACGTCCTGTCGTCCCACGAGCCTCATTCACAAGCGGTAGAGTTCTCGCCAGATCGCCTTGATGACCTTTGGTTCTATGCTACTCCGAATGGCAAACGATTCGTCGACCAGCTTTAGGGCTGATTGGATTTACGGTGGTCAAGGCGGGCAGCAGCAGGTTGAGCGCCTAACCTTCCCACGCATTAGGCGCCAGCGCTTCGATATCGCTCAACACTTCGACTACTGCCGGGCGGCCGCTTGAAATGGCGCGGTCCAAGGCGGAGCGCAACTCGCCGGGCTTCGTGACGCGAATTCCCAATGCGCCCATGCTTTCCGCAATCGTGGCAAAATTGATTTTCGAGAAATGCCACATTTCGCCCTGCTTCTTCGACGGTTTTCCGCCGTAGGCGTGGCGGAAAATCGTAGTTTCCTGATTGAGGGAGTTGTTGTTGTTGACGACCGTCACCGTGGGAATTCCGCAGCGCACCGCGGTTTCCAGTTCCTGCAAGTGATACCAAAATCCGCCGTCGCCCGTGAAACAGACCACCGGCTTTTTCGGCATCGCGCATTTCGCGCCCAGGGACGCGGGGAAAGCCCATCCCAGCGATCCGGCCGCGCGAATAAAATCCCAGGGCTTGCTAACCCAAAGCTGCTGGGCCGACCACATGCCCGCGTGGCCCGTATCGCAAACGACGATGGTGTCGCGCGGCAGCCAGTCTCCCAATTCCTTCATGATCCGTTCGGGGCGCATCGGCTCGGCGTCGGAGTCTCTCAGCGGCTTTACTTCCGCGCGCCATTCTTTCACCGCGGCGCTCGTTTCCTCGATCCACTTGGCGTTGCGCGGAATTTTTCCCGCGCCGCCAATCGCCTCATTCAGGGCTTTTAATGCCGTCTTTGCGTCGCCCAGCAGCGAGACGGCGTTCGGATAATTTCTGCCCAAATCGGCGGGATCAACTCCAATTTGAATGACTGGAGTTCCGGCGGGCGGAATTTTCCAGAAGTGAGTGACTTGTCCGGCGGTCTGGCTCCCGATGTAGAGGACCAGATCCGCGCGCATCAAAATTTTATTTGTGCAGGAGCGCGAGTAGGTTCCGGGGACGCCGATATAAAGCGGATTGTTCTCCGAGACGAGGGACATGGCGTTCAGCGAAGTCGCGACTGGAATCGAGAGAATTTTCGCAAGCTTCAATACTTCGGGCCCTGCGCCAGAAAGTCGCGCGCCGCCGCCCACCACAATCACCGGCCGCTTCGCTTTCTTCAGAATTCGCGCGGCTTCGGCAACGCGCGCCGCCTCCGGCGCGGGCCGGTAAGCGGGAACGTGCGCGAACGTTTCTTCCGCAATCATTTTCAAGTCAGCCACATCGTGCTCGATGTCGCCCTCTTTTCCCGCGAAGAGGAGATTCACCGGCGCAGGCGTGCCGGACGTAGCCTCGCGAAACGCCTGCCGCAAGAGGTCGGGCAACCGGCCTACGCTGTCCACCTGAAAATTCGCTTTCGTGACCTGAGAAAAAATCGGGAAATCATCCATTTCCTGATAGTTGATTTTGTGTTTCTGGTGGCCCCAACGGCCGCCCGTCAAGGCGATCACCGGGCTGTGCCCCATGTAAGCGTCGCGCAGACCCGCCGCCAGATTCGCCGCGCCCACGGCTTGCGCAGCGCAGATGCCCGGCCGCCCGGAGGCGCGCGCGTAGCCGTCCGCCATGTAGGCGGCGGCCTTCTCGCCGTGCGTCAGGACGCGCTTGATGGGCATGTTGTCCATCTCGGCGAGGGCGCGGCTCAGCATGGTTGGGACGAAAAAGAAAGCGGTCACGCCCTGGGCATTCAGAAATTCCGCGATAAATCGGCCACCGGTGATCTTCGCCAAAGTCTGCCCCCTCTGAAACTTGAAATAAGTGAATGGATTTAACAGTCTGCGGAAAAACTCAAAGTTTTGTCATTCCGAGCCCCGACCCGGTCGGGGCGAGGAATCTCTGTTTTCCTGCATTTAAACCCGAGCGAGATTCCTCACTTCGTTCGGAATGACAAAATAAATTACTTTTTCCGAAGCCTGCTAAGCAACGAGCGGCGCCGGCGATGAGATTCGAACCCGCCGGCAACCATGCAAAGCGCGAGTTATTGATAGCATAAAAAAGTTAAAGCGCCAAAACCGGTGAAATAGGGCAAAGTAATGGGTAGCCTGAATCGGTCGGAAAGTGTAAGAGATCGAATCTCATCCTGGGGAGCGGACTTGGAGGACGCAAACTTTAACCCACAGCCAGAGAAAGTAAAAGGAGAACTCGGAGTAAGGCGGCTCTTCGTTGGAGCGCTGGCAGCCTTCGCGCTGGTCTCAATCGCATTGTATAACGGTTATCCGACCGTCTTCTCGGATACCGGTGGATATCTCTTAACAGGCAAGTATTTTGTCGCGCTTGCTCCGTTTCGCGCGCCTGGCTACGCCATTTTCACGAGACTCACGAGCATGGGTATCAGCGCCTGGTTCACGATCGTCGTGCAGGCGGCCATGGTCGTATACGTCCTGTACGAAACGTGCGACTACCTGACCGAAGGCGACCGAAAGTTTGCCGATCTTTATTTCCTTGCCAGCGTCTGCGTTTTGACGGCGCTGACCAGCCTGCCCTGGCTGATTTCGCTGCTCATGCCGGACGTTTTCGCAGGGCTGCTGTTTCTGTCGGCGTTCTTGCTGGCGTTCGCCGAGGAATTGAAACCAATCCAACGCCTCGTCCTGGCCGTGATTTTCACGATCTCCATCGCCGCCCACACTTCGCTGCTTCCCATCGCGGCGCTGTTTGTGGTGGTGGCGGTCATCTTAAGGTTAAGGCAGACGAATCGCACGGCGCGCGCGTTTCTTTCGACAAGGTCCGTGCTGGTTTGGTTGCTCGTCCCGATCCTCGCGGCAGGAATCTTCACCGCGGCATTGAATCGCCAGATGGGCCTCGGATTCAGACTTTCACCATCGAGAAACGCGTTCCTGATGGCGCGGCTTTTTGGCGATGGACTGGCGGCGGATTTCCTGCGGGAAAACTGCCCGAAGCAGGATTTTATTTCCTGCGAATATCTCTCTCAGCTGCCTCAAACGCAGGAAGAGTTCCTGTTCCAGCATCCTTTGTACCTCGAGCTCAAAGGGCACGAGGATGAGATGGAGAAAATTGTACGCGGAACAATTCTGGCCTACCCGGTCAGATTCGCGGCGAGTAGCGCCAAGGAAACCTTACTCCAGCTGGCCTCGCTGCGCACAGGGGATGAAATTCGCTCTTACGGCGCCAGGGAATGGAATAGCAACGTCATCCCGTTAGTGTTTCCCGGGGATTTTCAAGCATTTATAAACGGCAGGGAGTATCGCGACCGCTTGACTTCATTGGCGGACGGCGCTGCCGCACTTGATGCAACCGTATTCTGGCTGAGTCTTGCGACTTGCCTGCTGCTTGCGCGGAAGGGCCGTTTCCGACGCGTAAACTTGTTCTTCTATTCGGCCATCGCATATCTCGTGATCAACGCGGCGATTTGCGCCACGTTCGCCGGTGTGTACGATCGTTACCAAGGGCGCGTGGCATGGATTCTGCCACTTTGCCTGACCGCGTATGTGTATTGCCTGGCCAGGGATTGGAAGCGTTCCGAGGTCATGCCGGAAATCGAGGAGTTGGAAGCACCGATGGAATGAATGGTGCCGGCGGAGAGACTCGAACTCTCGACCTAGGGATTATGAGACCCTCGCTCTACCCCTGAGCTACACCGGCAAGAATAAGGCGCTCCATGTTACGGATGCCTTCCAAGGGCTGTCAAGCAGGGAAAGGGTACCTGAATCGGGCAGGGCTTGTCCAAGCCGCTCCATAGTGGGACAAGTTAGGAATGGTCGTTCTGCGCTATCGCCTCCTGATCGAGCTATATTATTGATAAGATACGCATTTAGTGGAAAATCCAATTAGTACCGATGTACCGTTGACCCCGGCGGTCCCGGATTCTATCTTAATCGTGGACAATGCCAATGAAGCTGTCACGCCTTGGACGGCAAGGGCCGTTTAGCGGGAAATTGTCCAAGGGTATTGACCGTTTAGACACAAAGTAACAATTCTGTTCCATTAGGGAACAGAACTACCTATACTCCCTCCGGGTTAGTTTCCCTTCCGGAGGGTCTATGTCCAAGTGTCTAACGGTAGTTGCGTTCGCGCTACTCGTACTGTCGGGAGCGATGGGGCTTCGGAATATCGCGGTCGCGCATGCCGCGAATTCGGGGAACTCCAGTCTCTCAGTGCAGGGCAGGCCTTTCCCGCCGCCACTCCCACGTGGTGGAGGTCAGTAACTAAAGCGTGTTACCCGTAGTTAACTGGGTCCACGCGGAGGTTTACTTTCGTGCTGGGCCCGGTTAACTATGTGATCTGGCTGGCGATTCTCCTCGCCGAACTGTTCTCTTTGGTCTGTCTCGTCAAGAAGAGAGCCTTCTCACAGCATTTCACCCTGGTGCTTTATTTGTGCGCCTGCATCGCGGCCGACGTCGCCAGCTACAGCATCATCGAAACGTCAGGGTACGACTCGAACGCCTACTTTTATTTCTATTTCTACTCGCAATCGCTGCTCACGATTTGTCTTTATTTCGTTCTGATGAATTTGTACGCGCACGTGTTTTCGGAAATGGGCGTGGGCAATTATATTCGCGCGGGAGCCATGCTGCTCTTGTCGGGAACGGCTGGAATTTCCTATTACATGGTCACAGCGTCCTCCAATAGGCTGGTTACGCACTTTGTCGTGGAACTTGGACAGAACCTCTATTTTGTCGGGGTTGTGTTGACCTATTTGCTGTGGGGCGCGATGGCAAAACTGCACGAGAACAGGTCGCGCTTGATGCAACTCGTTCTCTCGATGGGCGTCTACGTGAGTTTGTCCGCCGGCAGCTACGCTCTTGATAATCTGTACCCGAATCACGGATTCTGGCGATACTATTTCCCGATTACCTCCATGTGGCTGCCCCTTTCCTGGGCCTACACATTCCTGAAAGTTCCCGACGACGCGCGAATCGCCACAGCGAGGGTGCTCGCTCCCAATCGATGATGGCCGTCATGATTTTCGTCATCTCCATTTTGACGTTGCTGCAGTTCTTTGTCTCCTACAGCCGTTCCCTGATCGCTGAATCGCGCGGTCATGAATTGTCCGAGCAGGCCCGCGAAATCTGCGGCCTCACGGCCAGGACGGCGGCGGGCGATCAATTCCGGCGGCTGTCGGAACTGATTGCCCTTTGCCCGGAATCGGGCGCGGACGGCACTACATTGCTGGTAGTTTCGGCCTATTTCCATTTGCTGGACTTCCTGCGCCGTTTGTCCGAATGGACGATTCCTTCCGCTGCAACGTGGATCGAGACGGAACGTGGCGGCTGCGCCTACGCCGCCGCAGTGGTTCTGGATCGCCGGATTGCTTACAACCGCACGATCATGGCGCAACAAACGAGCCGTTGAATTTAGTCTCGCCCCGCCGCGTTCAATTCCACCAGCTCTCAAGAAAGCTCTCTGCCGATTGTGAGATTCCAGCCTTCGTTGTTAACATCATTTGAGGCGGGCTCAAATAGACCCCGCAGACGGGGAAGGAATCCGCCGGTACGGTTTCTCAAGATGAACAAAGACCTCCACAAACGCGTTCTCGACATGATCGGCCGGCACGCCATGATTGGGCCGGGCGGCCGCTTGGGCATTGGCGTTTCGGGGGGCGCGGATTCGGTGGCGATGCTCCGGATTTTCGCCGAGTTGAGGACGCATCTCGGGATCGCGGTTCTGGTTTTACATTTCAACCATCAGCTGCGGGGAACGGAAGCAGACGAAGACGAGCGCTTCGTGAAAGCACTCGCGGAGGAATTCCATTTGGAATTTGAATCCGGCCGCGCCGATGTTTCGGGCGAAGCGCGCCTTCACGGCTGGAATGTGGAAGACGCGGCGCGGCGATTGCGCTATCAATTTTTCGCCTCCGTGGCCGAAGAGCGCGGCCTGAATCGGGTCGCTGTCGCACACACGGCGAACGACCAGGCCGAAACGGTTTTATCGCATCTGCTTCGTGGTACCGGCGTGACGGGCTTGGCGGGGATCTATCCCGTCGCCGGCCTGATCATTCGTCCGCTGCTGGAATTGGGTCGCGAGGAATTGCGCGAGTTTCTTTCCGACTTAGGGCAACCCTGGCGTGAAGATGCGACCAATCAAGACACTTCCCGCACACGGGCGCGGATTCGCCACCAGCTGATTCCGCTTCTTCTACGCGATTTTGATCCGGCCGTGGTGACGCGCTTGTCGCGTCTGGCGATGCACGCGCGCGAAGACGAAACATTCTGGCGGTCGCTCGAAGACGAACGATTCCATGCCCTGGTCACACGCGAATCTTCGGCCGCGATTTCCTTGAGCGTCGAGGATCTTTTGTCGCCATTGCCTCAGTTGATCTCCGCGGAACGTGGCGCAAGGGATGATCTCGCAGCGTCTTCGATCTCACCAATCATTCCGTCTACGCTGGCCCTGACCCGCCGCCTGGTACGCCGCATTTTTGCCGATCTCCGAGGTAGCCGCGAGCAATTGACTTCGCGGCATGTCGATAGCGTTGTGGATTTAGCCGCAAAATCGCAAAGCGGCGCGAGGATCGATTTGCCCGGAGTTTGCATCGAGCGAATTTTTGACCGGCTTCGTTTCACAAAACATTCCGCGGCGTTGGATTCTTTGCAAGACGCCGAAAGGACGCGCCAAAATCGCGATTTTGCATACACCCTTTCGCGGCCAGCAGGCATGGAATCCGCTTCCGTTGTTGTTACGGAAATTCACCGCCGGTTCAATTTGAAAATGGTTGACTGGCCTACGGCCCCGCGCGACACTGTAGTGGGATGGGGTGCCCTTGATTTCGACCGTGTCCATTGGCCACTGGTCCTTCGGAATTGGCGCCCCGGCGACTCCTATCGCCCACATGGGAGCCGGTGCGTTCGAAAACTAAAACGGTTGCTCCTGGAATCACGAGTTCCCCGAAGCGCCCGGGGAAGCTGGCCCGTTTTGACCAGCGAGGGGAAAGTGATTTGGGCATCCGGCTATCCGGTCGCCGAGGAACTCGCGGCGCATCCGGGAACGCAAACGGGCCTGGTGATTGGCGAGGAAGAACTTTGAAGATGGCCTGATTACTTTGGCCCTCGGCATGCATCTAAGGGTTAGGGGCGATTGAGAGCCGAAGGGGAATGCACTTCAAAGTGCAAGAGTTTGTTTTTGATGCGCGGGCGATATCAGGAAGCCGCGCGCCGGAAGACCCGGCAGGTGAGGTAAAGCCGTGAACCCGAGTTCGACACTGAAGACCGTAATGTTCTGGCTGTTCATCATCATGCTGGCCGTGTTGTTGTGGACGCTCGTTTCCAAGAGCGGCCAATCGGCCCGCGAGGAAGAACCCAGCTACAGCGAGTTCATGGCGCAGGTGGATCGCGGTAACGTGAAGGAAGTTACGCTGTACCTTTCGCCCACCAGCTACGAGATCGAAGGCGAATGGCGCGAGCCCTCCAAGAAATTCCGCACCACGATTTTCAAGGAATCGGCGCCGGATTTGGCCAAGACCCTGCGGGACAAGCAAGTCCTGATCAACGTCAAGGAAGTGAATCGCGCGGACTGGGTTACGTTCCTGCTGAATGCCGCGCCGCTCTTTTTGCTGGTGGCGTTCTGGATCTTCATGATGCGGCAAATGCAGGCGGGCGGAAACAAGGCGCTGAGCTTCGGCAAATCGCGCGCGCGCCTTCTGACGGCGCAGCAGAAAAAAGCGACGTTCAAGGACGTGGCCGGCACCGATGAAGCCAAGGAAGAGCTCCAGGAAATTATCGAATTCTTGAAGGATCCGCAGAAATTCCAGAAGCTCGGCGGACGCATCCCGAAAGGCGTATTGCTCGTCGGCCCTCCAGGCACGGGAAAAACTTTGCTGGCGCGGGCGATCGCGGGCGAGGCGAACGTTCCGTTCTTTTCCATTTCCGGTTCCGACTTCGTCGAGATGTTCGTCGGCGTCGGCGCAAGCCGCGTGCGCGACCTGTTTGAGCAGGGCAAGAAGAACGCGCCCTGCATCATCTTCATCGATGAAATTGACGCGGTGGGACGCCATCGCGGCGCCGGCCTCGGCGGCGGCCACGACGAACGCGAGCAAACGCTCAACGCCCTGCTGGTGGAGATGGACGGCTTTGAGTCCAACGAAGGCGTCATCCTGATCGCCGCGACCAACCGCCCCGATGTGCTCGACCCCGCGCTGCTTCGCCCCGGCCGCTTTGACCGCCGCGTGGTCGTTGCCCGCCCGGACGTCAAGGGCCGCGAGGAAATTCTCCGCGTGCACACGCGCAAGGTTCCGCTGAGCGATGATGTGGAACTGTCCGTGATTGCCCGCGGCACGCCTGGATTCTCCGGCGCGGACCTGGCCAACCTCGTCAATGAAGCCGCATTGTGGGCGGCGCGACAGGGGCGCAAACTCGTCATCATGGCGGATTTCGAGATGTCCAAGGACAAAGTCCTGATGGGCGTCGAGCGCAAGTCGATGATTCTGTCCGAGGAAGAAAAGCGCAACACCGCGTTTCACGAGGCGGGGCACGCCCTCGTCGCGGCGATCACTCCCGGCACCGATCCGCTGCACAAAGTCACGATTATTCCTCGCGGCATGGCGCTAGGCCTGACCATGCAGCTTCCCATCGACGACAAGCACACCTACACGAAGACCTATCTCGAAGGGACGCTCACCGTGCTGATGGGCGGCCGCTGTGCCGAGGAAATTTTTCTTGGCCACATTACCACCGGCGCCGGAAACGATATCGAGCGCGCCACGGATATCTCCCGCAAAATGGTTTGCGAATGGGGCATGAGCTCGCTCGGACCGCTGGCCTACGGCAAGAAGGAAGAAGCGATTTTCCTCGGCCGCGAAATCGCGCAGCACCGCGACTACTCGGAAGACACCGCCATTCGGATCGATCAGGAAGTTCATAGCATCGTGACCACGGCCTATAACAACGCGCGCGGCGTTCTCGAAAACAATCGCGACACTCTCGAGCGCATCGCCCTCGCGCTGCTCGACCGCGAAGTCCTCGATGCGACGGAATTAAAGCTGCTCATGGAAAACAAGCCGCTACCGGAAAAGGTGCGCCCCGCGCCGCCTTCGCCGCCGCAGCCTCTCCCCAGCGGCGAGCCCAAGCAAGCGCCGCGTCCGGAGCTGCGTCCCGCTCCCGGCTTCAGCAAGGGCTAAAGCTCATTTCTCAGGCCCTTGCAATTGGCAATAGTCGATCTCACATTTCCAAAACCAAGAAAATAAATCTGTGTCCCTTGCCTGACATGAATGGCATGCGGGCTTTTAGTGGCACAGGCTTCAGCCTGTGGGGGTTCGTCCTTGCAAGGACCAAAACCCACAGGCTGAAGCCTGCGCCACTAACTGCCCACTCCCACATGGATTTCAATCCATTGGCCAAACGAAGCGAGGCATCTTCTGAACTACATGTGTCAAAAAAGTGCGCGGCGGCCCATCGTTTGATGGGCCGCCGCGCGATAGAGGAATCACAGGCTGGTCGAGTGTTTACTTAGGCGCGGTCTTTTCGTTGTGCTTTTCGTTGTAGATCTGGCGGCTGGCGTTGTTCTGACGCCCGTTGATGTTCTTCTTTTCCTGCGGCGTCAGCTTCCCGCCGTTGGCCGCGCGATCCGCAGCGATGTGTTTGTTAATGTTCTGCTCGTGATTTTCGGCCTTCGCGGCTTCCGAAGGCGACATTTGTCCGCTGGCGACGCCGTTCGCGATGCGCTGCTGCTGCAGATTGCGCCGCGCGCCGACCTCGTTGTTGCCGTAGGTCGCCGTATTGGCATTGTGCTTGTCGTTGTAGATCGACTTGCTGAGATTGTTCTGCTGCTGGTTGACTTGCCCGCGTTCCTGCGGCGTCAGCGTCCCGCCATTGGCGGCGCGGTCGTTGTGAATTTCCTTGTTCAAGCCCGCTTCGCGGTTTTCGAGGTTCTTGGTTTCGCCTGCCGTCAGTTGTCCGGATGAGATGCCGTTGGCGATGCGGCCCTGCTGGTTGTAGCGCCGCCCGTTGACGGAGTCCATGGCCACGTTCCCGGGCCGGCCGTGGTTGACCGAAGCCAGTTGGTTGTTGTCCCCGCGCGCGGTCTGCTCGTGGGAAAGCTGGTTGGAGGTCGGTTGGAAATGATTTTCGTGCTCGGCCGCTTGTTCCGCCGACGTGGCTCGGGCATTGACTCCGCCCTCGCCGTTGAAGCTGTAGTGATTGTTGTTGATGGTCGTGTTGTTGATCACGGTCCGGTCGACGTACGTGTTGTGAATGCCTCCGCCTACGTTCATGACGGCCGTGTTATAGGCGAAGCGTCCGCCGGCCCAGCGGCCGCCCCAGAAGCCGACGCCGCCATATCCATACCCGTAATTAATTCCGCCGTAGAATCCGACGTGAGGGCCCCAGTAGCCCGCGTGCCAGCCATACAGCCCGCCGGCAAAGCCCCAGTAGCCCGGCGTCCAGAACACGCCCACGCGCGGCGGCGCGACCCATACGCCCGGAACCCAGTAGTAACCTTCCGTTCGCCAGCCCCAGTAGCCGGGAGTCCACATAAATCCCTCCGTCGGGCAAGGCGGCTGCGCGTAGACGGGCAATACCGGCGGCCCGATGGCCACTGAGATGGCCACCTGCGCAAATGAATGTGCAGGGAAAACGAGCAGTACAAACAGGAACAGGAGAATTTTGGGTGTTAGAAGCTTTCGCATAAATAGCCCCTCCGTGGGCTTCCAAGTTGAATTCCAATGCGTCGTGCCCTAAATCCGGCGTTAGCGTTACCTGGCCGGGGCGATCGTTCGGGTCCCCAAGTCCGGCAATATACACTGTTATTCAACACGGGAAGCGGGAAAATGTCTCGCAGGATTGTCCGCGGGGTGTCCAGACCGAAAAGGGGGGATTCCCGAGTCCGCAAATTCTATTTTTGAGCGGTTACTCAAAAAGCCTCGGATGTGTATAATCTGCCGCTAAAGGTGGGGGAACCGAGTGGATCGCTTTCCCGTGAGGGTCACGCCATGAAAATCCGGCGGGGAATTATTTTTGTTTTCTCCCTCGCGTTTCTGCTGATCGCGTCTTCCCTGTTTGCGCACCACGGCGTCCCGAACTTTGACATGAGTCGCACCGTAACGGTCAAGGGCGTGGTGATTGACTATCTGCTGATCAATCCGCACATGGAAATGCGAGTCAAAGTGACAGACGACACCGGTAATTCCGTGGAATGGAATGTCGAAGCGGTGAGCCTGCTGATGATGATGCGGGCCGGGTTCAAGCGGGATACGTTCAAGCCGGGCGATATGGTCACTGTGACCGGGCATCCGAATAAAGATGGCAAGCCAATGATGGTCCTCGTCAAGATTGTGCTGCCGGACGGGCGCGAAATGCTTTCCGGTTACGACGGAGGGCGCTAGTCCCAATCCGATTGCGGGCAGATCATGTACCAGGCGAATCTTGTGACGGCTTTCGCGAATGAGGATTGAAGGTGATGGCGATGAATCGCCCGTATTCCTGGCTGCTCTCAACCTCCCTTACTTTTGCTCTCGCGGCTCTGGCGCCTGCCGGCGCGGCAGCTCAGCCTCAGGATTCGAAAGCCGCCAGCGCAAGCAAGCACCCGGACCTGGCGGGAGTCTGGTTCATGCAGGACAAGGTCCATCCCAACCTGATTGCTCCGCAAGAAGCGCCTCTCACCCCTTGGGGAGCCGAGCAGTTCAAAATCAATCGTGCGTCCCTCAATCCAGACTCGATTTGCCTTCCGTCAGGCGTGCCCAGAATCTGGCAAATCCCCGCGCCCTTTGAAATCATTCCTCTCCAGGGACGGATTCTGATTTTTCACGAGCACGAGCATATAGTTCGCCAGATTCATATGAATCGGACGGAACATCCCAAGGACTTGATCCCAACGTGGATGGGCGACTCCATCGGCCATTGGGAAGGCGACACGCTCGTCGTGGACACAACCGGATTCAACGCCCTCACCTGGGTGGACTTGTGGGGACTTCCTCATTCCGAAGCGCTTCACGTCGTCGAACGAATCCACCGGGTAGGCAAAGACGTCTTGGAAGTGAATCTCACGATTGAGGACCCAAAGGCCTACACGAAGCCGTGGACGGCCGTGCGGCGCTTCGACCTGAAACCTAGCTGGGAAATCGGAGAAGAGATTTGCGAGGAAAATAACGAGTACCTATTCCCACCCGGGTGGAAGGAACCCAAAAACTAAACCCGCGAACGCCTCAAAAAATACACCTTGTCCTCAACATAAGGAAATGTATTGAGATTCGAACCATGCTGGCGCGCCCGGCGAACCAACGCGACGAATGGTATACTACCGGATCTTATGGGGAAGCAGACACAAGAGGGCCTCGCAGGCATTTCGCCCGAAGTCATGGCGGGGTACGAGCCGGTCATCGGTCTCGAAGTTCACGTGCAACTGAAGACCTTGACCAAGGCGTTCTGCGCCTGCTCGACGCGCTTCGGCGATCCGCCGAATTCGAATACTTGCCCCGTCTGCCTGGGACTGCCTGGTGCATTGCCGGTGCTCAACAAGCGCGCCGTCGAGCTGGGCATCCGCGCGGCCCTGGCGCTGCATCTAAATGTGCAGGAATTCTCCCGATTCGCCCGAAAAAACTATTTTTATCCTGATCTCCCCAAAGGCTATCAGATTTCGATGTACGAATTGCCGCTGGCCACGGCCGGCCACCTCGAGATCGAGCATGACGGCCAAATCAAGCGCATCGGCATCACGCGATTGCACCTCGAGGACGACGCCGCGAAGAATCTGCACGAAGGATTTCCTGATTCGGCGGAAAAAAGTTACGTCGATTACAACCGCGGCGGCACACCGCTCGCGGAAATTGTGTCCGAGCCGGACCTGCGATCGCCGACCGAGGCGCATGCGTACCTGACGGCGCTCAAGGAAGTGATGTTGTACACCGAAGTCAGCGACTGCAACATGGAAGAAGGGTCGCTGCGGTGCGATGCCAACGTCAGCGTGCGGCGCCGGGGCGCGGAAAAATTTGGCACCAAGGCCGAAGTGAAAAATCTCAATTCGTTCCGCTACCTGCAGCGCGCGCTCGAATATGAGATCGAGCGGCAAATCGGAGTTTTGGAATCGGGCGGAAAGATCAATCAGGAAACGCGCCTATGGAACGTGGCGGCGGGGCGCACCGATCCCATGCGCTCGAAGGAATTCGCGCACGACTACCGCTATTTTCCCGAGCCGGACCTGCTTCCCGTGCGCGTCAGCGCCGCGTGGCGCGATGAAATTGCGCGCGCGATGCCCGAGTTGCCGGATGCGAAGCGCAAGCGCTTCGTGCGGGAGCAAGGCATCACTCCTTATGACGCCGGGGTGCTGGCGTCGACGCGGGAGCTCGCGGATTATTTTGAGAGCGTGGCTCGCGCGGGTGCGCCGGGGAAATCCGCGGCCAACTGGATTCAGGTCGAGTTGCTGCGCCTGTTGAAAGACGCAGGAAAAGAAATCACGGAAAGTCCCGTGTCGCCCGCGGAACTTGCGGCGCTGATTGCCAAGGTCGAAAGCGGCGAAATCAACGCGGCCACAGGAAAGAAAGTATTCGCGCGGATGTTTGAGACGGGCAAACCCGCGGCGGAGATTATCGCGGCCGAGGGGTTCGCTCAAGTCAGCGACACGGGCGAGATCGAGCGATGGTGCCGCGAAGTGATCGAAAAGAATCCGGACAATCTGGCGAAGTATCGCGCCGGCAACGAGGGCGTGTTCAAGTTCTTCGTCGGCCAGGTGATGCGCGCCTCGCGCGGACAGGCCAATCCGCAAACCGTGAATGACACGCTCAAGCGCTTGCTTGCCTGAGAGTAGGATTTTGTAGCACAGCCACTCTTGGCTGTGCGGGTTTTACGATCGACAATGGGTGCGCGGCCCGTGCGTGCGGCTTACAAAGCCGCACAGCTCCGCCGCGGCGGATGGCTGTGCTACTCGAGTCTTTCCGCGAACGCAGATTCTCGAAGGAGCTTTTTCATGTTGAAGGAAGGCGATCCTGGGCCGGCGTTCCGGCTTCCCGCCGACGACGGCCGCGAAGTTTCCCTGAAGGATTTGCGCGGCAAACATGTCGCGCTTTATTTTTATCCCAAGGCCAGCACCCCAGGCTGCACGACGGAAGCCATCGAGTTTCGCGAATTGAAGCACGAATTCGACAAGCTCAACACCATCATCCTCGGCTGCAGCGCGGATTCGGTCGAGTCGCAGGCAAAATTCAAGACCAAACAGAAGCTGAATTTCCCGCTTCTGAGCGACCCGGACTTCACCGTGATCGAAGCCTACGACGCGCGCCGCATGAAAAGTTTTCTCGGGAAATCCTATCTGGGCATCGTGCGCAGCACGGTCCTGATCGGCCCCGACGGCAAGGTGGAAAAAATCTGGCCGACGGCTAAATCCAAAGGCCATGCCGCCGAAGTTGTGGAAGCGCTGAAATCGCTGCAGTAAAAGTGGCGCAGGCTTCAGCCTGTCTGGTTTTTCGGGCCGCGCGCCGCGAAAGGCAGACAGGCCAAACAGCTTGCGGAAAAACTCACAATTTTGTCATTCCGAGGCGCGCTGCGCGCCGAGGAATCTCTCTTTTCCTGCGTTCAAACCATAGAGAGATTCCTCACTTCGTTCGGAATGACAAAATAAATTACCTTGTCCGCAGCCTGAAAAGCCTGTCCTTTCACGCGCCTCACAAATTCGCGACAAACGCTTCATCACGTTCTTCAATCAGCAGATTGTCGATCAAACGAACTCCGCCAATCCGTACGGCCAGCAAGGCAAGACACACGCCGCGCAGCCGCGTGACCGGCTCGAGCGTTTCCCCGTCAACGAGTTCCACGTACTCGGGCTCGGCCAGCGGCTCGGTCCGGAGCGCTTCGCGCATCGCGGCCGTCAGGCGCAACGCGTCGCGCTCGCCGCGCGATATGGAAGCGCGCGTGCCATCGAGCGCGCGAAAAAGAATCGTGGCGGCGCGGCGCTCCTCGGGATTCAAGTAAGCGTTGCGCGACGACATCGCCAATCCGTCCGCCTCCCGCACAATCGGGCACACTACAATTTCCGTATCGAGGTGCAAATCGCGCGCCATCTGCCGGATGATGCGCGCCTGCTGCGCGTCCTTGCGCCCGAAAAACGCCTTCTGTGGTTGAACGATTTCGAGCAATTTCAATACGACAGTCGTGACGCCGCGAAAATGTCCCTGCCGCACTCGCCCTTCCAGGCGCTCCGAGAGACCCTCGACATTCACCCAGGTGCGAAATCCCGGCGGATAAATTTCCGAGGCTTCGGGCGCGAACAAATAATCGACGCCTGCGTCTTCCAGTTTTTTGCTGTCCGCTTCCAGCGTGCGCGGATATTTCTGGAAATCTTCGCTGGGGCCGAACTGTGTGGGATTGACGAAGATGGAAGCGATCACCGGCTGAGACTCGGCGAGAGCGGCGTGAACGAGCAACAAGTGTCCCGCGTGGAGCGCGCCCATGGTCGGTACGAAGCCAGTCGAGCGCCCTTCAGCCCGCGCCTGGCGCGCCACCTGCTTCATCCATTCGATGGTGTGGATGGTTTCCAAGGGGGTTTAGTGGCGCAGGCTTCAGCCTGTGGGGTTGAGTTCTTGCAAGGACAAAACCCCGCAGGCTGAAGCGTGCGCCACTTAAATCAGGCGCGCGCCGCCGCGGCTTGCTCGCGGTAGTACATGATTAGGTCGGTGGAGACCGGCTTCACACCGAGCTGCCGCAGCATCGTGACCACCTGCCCGCGATGATAGCTGGCGTGGTTGGTGAGTTGATGCAGGCTTTGCCACAGCGGATTCGAGAATTCATCGCCGGTGAAACCTTTGTAGCGGATGATCCGGTCTAAATCCTGCTGCGTGAGCTTCGATACGTAGTCGATATAGTAGCGGTCCATTTCCTCCAGCTTGGCGCGAATGGAAGCGAGATCGGGATACCCTGCCCCGGAAATAAGCGAGGAGGGAGAGCGCCCCTGGAATCGCTCGTTCCACACCCACTCGGCGCCGTACAGGTGCGTGACCGTGTCGCGCACGGAACTGAAACTCGAGCCGAGGTTGCGCGTGAATTGCTCGTTCGAGAGCGCGCCGCAGGCATCCAGCAGGCGGCGATCGGCCCAGGCATTGTACTGGAACAGGAAACGGATCAGTTCAGGCGTAACCATCGAATATCCTCCGGAGCGGATTCTAAACCATGATTTTGGGATGCGTGTTTATTTGCGCTGTGCAAAAAGCGCGCCGGCCTTCTCCGCGCGCGCATGGTACGACTCTTCGTCGGAAGGGAAGGAACCCTGCTGCACGTCGCGGCAATATTCCGCGGCCGCGCGGAAAATGATTTCTCCCGCATCGGCATAGCGCCGCGCGAATTTCGGTTTGTGGCCGAAGCTCAGGCCGACGAGATCGTGGATCACCAGGACCTGTCCATCGCAATCCGGTCCCGCGCCGATTCCGATGGTGGGAATTTTCAGCTTCGCCGTGATGCGCGCCGCAAGCTCCCGCGGGATCGATTCGAGCACGATGGAAAACGCGCCCGCAGCTTCCACCGCGAGCGCGTCGCGCAAGAGCTGTTCGCCCGCTTCCTCGGTCTTGCCCTGCACGCGGAATCCGCCGAACGCGTTCACCGACTGCGGCGTCAGGCCGATATGCCCCATCACGGGAATCTCGGCGTCCACGATGCGCGCGATCAGTTCCATGCGGCGTTCGCCGCCTTCGATCTTGACGGCCTCCGCGCCCGCTTCCTTCTCGAAGCGCACGGCGTTGCGAACGGCCCCCGCCGGGTCGTCGTGATAGCTGCCGTACGGCATGTCCGCCACCAGCAAGGCGCGCCGCGTGCCGCGCCGCGCCGCCCGCGTGCACTGCAACATTTCTTCCATGGTGACCGGCAACGTGCTCTCGTAGCCCAGCACCACCATCCCCAGCGAATCGCCGACGAGCAGAACGTCGACGCCCGCTTCGTCCAGCAGCCGCGCCGTTGGATAATCGTACGCCGTCAAGCACGTAATCTTTGCCGGAGAAGGATTTTGTGAGGAAACCCCAGATTTGCGTTCGAGGATGCTCGGCACGGTAATTTTCCCGTTGCCTGCAGAAGGAACAACGCTCATAACCGCCTCCGGTGCCGCTCCCTGGATTCGGGATACAGCCCATTGACTGTAATTATACTAAAGATTGCCGGCGCGCGGTAGAAACATTGTCGCCGTTGCGGGACTGGCCCATGAAATGCCAACTCCCGGACGATGGCGCGGAAGGAATCGGCGGCGCCAATCTATTTGTGGGTGGCGGATTCCAGAATGGACCCGACCAAGGCCAGAGCGGCCCCGATGAGGTTCAAGAAGAAACCGCAAAAGACGAGGTACAATCCGATCAAGCTTCTGGCTCGATCTTCTTTTTTGTTTTCTCCGAGTCTGGCCGTGATGTGAATTTGTTTCAGCGCTTCCTCCAGGCTCCATTTCGTGATTGCTTTCTTGAAAACCCGGGCGATGTGTTCCGCGAATTCGGAAATTCCGAACGGATAGTACGCATTTGCCTGCATCAGGGCGCCCCAAATGCCCAGGCTGCTTCCGCATACGGTCGCTGCGAAGCCGAGGATATTTAGAGTTTGCGGGGACATGTTCACACAACAACATCGACAACTTCGAGCCTTGTGTCGTTGAACTTGTAGATGAGTCCGAAGCGCCCCACGTCAAAGCGGCGAAGCTCGCGCGGATCCGAAAATGGAAGCAGATAGCCCAGTATGGGCGTTTTCGCCAGCAAAGCCACTTGCGCTTCTATGCCCTCTAGTTCCGAATCCGTCGCATTCAGGTCCGCCAGCCGCTCGATGGCGCGGGGACTAATGAGATGGCCGGCCACGCGCTAGGATTCCTTCTCCGTCTCCGTGAGCCGAACCTCCCGTTTTGCCCGCGCCGGTTTTGCCCCCCGGCCGGTTCCTTTCTTCAAGGCACTGTGCAGGACAGGGCGTATTTCAAAAAAATGGGGGTTGTATACTTCTCTCGGAAATTGAAACAGTGGTTGCTTGACATTAATTTCGCCCACACCAGGAACGAACATGCTTCCATTTGTCGAGAAGGCGTTTCTCATCTTTTCGCCAAAATGCCCCATGACGGTCTCTACGGTCTGCGAATCGACTCCGGACTCGACCGCGAGTTCTTCCGCCAATTTGTTGGCTTTATTCAACTGGGCAGCTTCCCGGACGCGGGCCTTCATCTCGGACAAGGGCACGCCCTGGCCCTCATCCAGTTCCTTCAACCCGGCCTTGATATCCGCCACCACGTCAGGACGCTGCATCAATTCGACGGCCGCCTTCATGCTCTGATATTCGTCATACCCGACCAGCACGGACTGCGGCTGGCCCTGGAGCGTGATGATGTATCGGTCCAAGTTCTTTTGCGCGGATCGCGAGAGACGCGGGAGCTTAGCCCGCGCCTTGCTGATGGGGGTCAGTCGTTCGGGCATTCCGGGCCTCCTAACACATTGTACAATAACATGTACAATGCGCGCAAGGGCTACGTGGCCGCAGAAGTTCTTTCCGAGATCCCCCGGCCAGAGCCGTACTATAATCTGCCGTTATCCGGTTCTATCTGCGCGTCCTTCCGGTTCGCTGATCTCCGAATTGTTTGGGGAGGGATTTGGCGCGCGAACTCATGCGAGGAATCGAAGAAGGGGGCGAGGGCGATGAAAACCTCATTAGTGAATATCGAGCGAAAAGGAATATATTTCTTCGGAATCGTATTGGGGTTGGGCCTGCTGCTATGCCTGCCCCTTGCATGGGCGCAATATCCCCTGCAGTATCCCTCGGGTTCTCAGGTCACCAAGGATGGCACCGCGCTCTTGGTCGAGGACTATGCGAATCCTCCGCTTTCGAGCGCGATGGGTGATCACGCCTACCCGCCACCCATCGATTACAAGGGAATGCTCGCGCGCGTCAACACGTTACGCTCGGAGCCGGCCAACTCGCCGCTCGCGTCGACGCGGTTTTTCGTTGCTGACATGAACGGCAATCTATATACGCTCGATAAGACGACCCGGAAATTCACTCCGTACATCACCTTTCCTGAAATTTTTCCCAAGTACGCCACGGAGCGCTTCGGGTCCGGAGTGTCCGCCATCGTCTTCGATCCGAACTACGCGAAAAACGGAAAATTTTATACCGTGCACGTGGAAGATCCCGCCAAGCCCGGATCGGCCCAGCCGACGAACGCCCATACGCCGAGTCTGAAACTGGATGGGTACGCGATGACTCCCGTAGTGAAACCGCCGGCGGGCGATGACGAAAATGAATCGGTCCTCGTGGAATGGACGGACACCAACATCAAGAATTCCACGTTCGAGGGGACGGCGCGGGAAATCCTGCGCGTCGGGTTCAACAGCATGATTCACCCCATGGGCGATATTCTTTTCGATCCGCTCGCCAAGGCCGGCAGCACGGATTACGGCAATCTCTACGTTTCCATGGGAGATGGCGGCTCGGGAGAGACTCCGGGACCAACGCAAACGACGCCCCAGCTTCTGAGCGCCTTGCAGGGAAAAATTCTGCGCATCACGCCTGACCTGGCATTGCGCCCGAACGACAAGCTCAGCGAGAACGGCCGCTATCGCATCCCAAGCACCGGGCCCGACCCTAACCCATTCGTTTTCGTTGCCGGAGCGAGGGGAGAGATATTCGCCTACGGATTTCGCAATCCTCACCGCTTGGATTGGGACCCCGCTACCAACACCCTGCTCGCAAATGACATCGGCCTGCATTCCTGGGAAGAAGTAGACATCGTCGCCAAGGGCGGCAACTACGGGTATTCCCAGCGCGAAGGCGACGAGGTGCTTATTGTTCCCGGTGGAGGCAAGACCGGAACGCAATCAAACCCGCAAGTCCCGTTCCCCGGATCGGATCTCCTCACCGTGGAAGGCCTCGAGAAACCGGTTGCGCCTATTTATCCCGTCGCCGTGTACAGCCACGAAGAGGGCGATTCGATCGGCAGCGGCTTTGTGTATCGCGGCAAGAAGATGCCGCAGATGGTTGGAAAATACATTTTCTCGGACATGACCACGGGCCGGCTGTTTTACACCGATCTCGCGGAAATGATTGCTGCCCACGGAGAACGCGGCAAGCAGGCCACGATTCACGAAATCCAGATCATGTACAAGAGCCCGTATGACGCCTCCGAAAAAGCCCCGGTCAAGCGCCGGATGTACGACATCGTTGCGGATGCGTTTGCGCATAAAGACGGCGTCGTCGATCCGGTCACTCATGAAGGCGTCCTGCCCGGCGGGGCGAACGCCACCGGCGGCTGGCGCGGCAAGACTTTCCTGACGGCGAAGCCCGATCCCTACGGCGTTCCCTACGGCGGGGGCCGCGCGGATGTGCGCCTGTCGATGGGCGGCGACGGGGAAATTTATGTCCTGAGCAAGACGGATGGAATGATTCGCATCCTGGCAGCCGTGGTTACGCCGCCCCCACCGGCTTCCAAGCAGGTAGCTGCCCGCTAGGTCGTTAAAGTGCTGGACCGAGACTTCTCTGTGACTCTCTGTGCCCTCTGTGTTAAATGCCTTCCGCTCGAAAGTCAAAGGCTTCAACACAGAGGGCACAGGGCAGACCTAGACTAAACCAACTTCTTTATTTACTTCGATTTACAGTCGTGACCTTGTTCCAATATTCTGCCCCTCCGCGTGTCCAAACCGTCAGGTGTTACTGATTCCCGAGTCGGTCTGGAAATATCGGCCATTAGACCCTCAAGGCCTCTTAAACTGGAAGAAGCAAAGCCGTCGGAAAGTAACCCTTCTCGTTTCCTGGATGGAGACCCTGAGATGTTGATTCCGCTGCGTCATGAAAACATGCAAGGGCGCCGCTGGCCCGTCATCACGTTCGGAATCATCGCGCTCAACGTCATCGTCTTTCTCGGCACTCATTGGACGATCGACAGGCAGGGACCGGAACTGGGCCTGGTCAAGCTCCATCTCATTCTCCTCTCGGCCATGCATCCCGAGCTGAAAGTCCCCGAAAAAGCGCAGGAGTTCGTCGCCTCTATCCAAACCAAAAATGCCGCTGTATGGAAGGAAGCGCAAAACCCAAACCGGGACGTGTTTGATGTCTGGGACGCCAAAATCCGCATGCAGGATGACCCGGAAGCATTGCAGCAGGAAATGGACTCTCTCGGCGATAGCTACGCGGAACTGAACTCCGCCAATCTCTTGAGCAAGTACGCATTTATCCCGGCGCATCCCACACTGCTGGGCCTTTTGAGCGCGAATTTCCTGCATGCCGGCTGGCTGCACATCATCGGCAACATGTGGTTTTTGTGGCTCGCCGGAGCGATCCTGGAGGACACCTGGGGGCGGCTGATCTACCCGGCGTTTTATTTAATCGCGGGCGTGCTCGCCTTCCAGGTGCATGCCATGGTCAACGCGGGAAGCTTCACGCCGACGATTGGCGCTTCGGGAGCCATCGCCGGGCTGATGGGCGCGTTCCTCGTGCGTTTCCCCACGACAAAAATCGAGATGGGCTATTTGTTCATTTACCGTTTCGTCCGGTTCAAGATGGCCGCGTACTGGCTGCTGCCACTGTGGCTGCTGACGGAAATTTTCTATGGCTCCGCGGCCCAATCGTCCGGCGTCGCCCATTGGGCCCACGTCGGCGGCTTCGCATTCGGGGCGTTGATCGCTCTCGCGGTTCAAAAATCGGGCCTCGAGCAGATGGCCGAAAAGGGGATTCAGGAAAAGATTTCCTGGGTCAGCCACCCCTTGCTCGCGGAAGCCAGCGAACAAATGGAAAAAGGGCAACTGGACCCTGCCGCCGCGAGCTTGCAAAAATTGCTGCTGGAAAAGCCGGATTCGATCGACGCGTACCGGATGCTTCAGCGCATCCACTGGCAGAAAAACGATCTCCCGGCGCACCGCGACGCTCTTGCGAAACTGTTGGGCTTGGAAATCAAGGCCAACGACCACGAAGGCGCCTTGCAGACCTGCCAGGAATTCAGAAATGCGGGCGGCGAAAAGCTCCCCGCATCGCTGTGGCTCGAATTCTGCCGCCAGCTGGAAACCCAGCCGGACATCTCGCGCGCCGCGGACGAATACTTGGAGCTCGCGCAAGCGTATCCGGCTGAAAAGCAGGGCCTGCTCGCGCAAATGGCCGCCGGACGCATTTATCTGAAGCGCATGAATCGCCCCGCGGATGCGCTGCGCCTGTACGAAGCCGCTCAGTCTTCCTCGATTCCGCACGCGGACTGGCAAACCACAATCGATCGCGGCATCGCCGAAGCAAAGAAGATGATGCAGCCGCAGGTCTCTCCTGTCAGCCCTGTTTCCTGAAGTTTCGATACGGTTCAAGTGGCGCAGGCTTTTAGCCTGTGGGGGTTCGTCCTAGCCAGGACCAAACCCCACAGAGAAGTCTGTGCTACTAAATGCCATCGGGTTTGCATGTGATGGCGCTCCGGCGTAAAGTACCGTGGATAGATTTGGATCGAACCATCAGGCGCAATCCGCCAATCGACGCGTCGCTTTAATTGATCCAGGTCGAATCCCTGATCCATACTTCTTGCGGGCTCCGTGAAGAACCCCCGCTTGGTCATGAGGAGGAAGTGATGTCCATCTATCAAAAATCTCGCGGTTACTTGCTTTTTGCAGCGGTGGGGATCGCGTCGCTGGCGTCGCTCGCGTCGGCCAGGCCCACCGATCTGAATCCCGCGGCGATCAAGATCCAGCTGCCCGATCAGATCAAATGGGATGATGATATGAAAAGAGGCGAGAGCACGGCCGTTCTGGCGGGCAATCCGGAATCGACGGGAATTTACGTCGAACTCGTGAAGTGGCATGCCCATCACATGAGCCATCCGCACTTCCATCCCAACGACCGGTTCATCACCGTGATTTCCGGAACTTGGTGGGTCGGAACCGGCACGAAATTCGATCCCGATAGCACTAAGCCCTTGCCGCCGGGCAGCTTCGCCAGACACTTTGGAAAAGAGGTTCACTACGACGGCGCGAAGGACGAGGACGTAGTCCTGGAAATTGTGGGTGAGGGGCCTGCGACGTCCACTCCCGCGGAAGTAAAGTAAAGGTAGGCGCTGCGACGCGCTTTTGGTAGCACAGCCACTCTTGGCTGTGCGGTTTTTGCGGGCCTTAACAAAGACGCACAGCCAAGAATGGCTGTGCTACTTGACCGCGCTGAAGCAACGAACTGGGACTCGACCACGATGGCATGGTTTAAGCGCGAAAAAAAACGGATCGACCAGCCCACGCCGCCCGACGCGCGCCGCGTGAAGACGGAAGGGCTGTGGACCAAGTGCGAAAACTGCCGGACGATTGTCTGGAAGAAAGATCTGGACGCCAACTGGCGCATCTGCCCGAAGTGCCAGCACCATTTCCGATTGAGCGCGACCGAGCGCCTGGAACTTCTGCTCGACTCGCGCTGGGTGGAGCACGACGCCGAGCTCGCCTCGAGCGACCCTCTGAAATTTACGGACACGAAGCCTTACGCCGCGCGCCTGAAAGAAGCGCGCCGCAAACTGGGCAAGGCCGACGCCATCATCACGGCGGAAGGCCTGCTCGGCGGGCGTCCGGTTATTTGCTGCTCGATGGAGTTCGCGTTTATCGGCGGCTCGATGGGCGCCGTGGTCGGCGAGAAAGTGACTCGCGCGGTGGAAATGTCCATCGCCAAAAAATTGCCGCTCGTGATCGTTTCCTGTTCCGGGGGCGCGCGCATGATGGAGGGCACGATCAGCCTGATGCAGCTCGCAAAAGTTTCCGCCGCGCTCGCGCGCCTGGACGAAGTCCGCCTGCCGTTCATTTCCGTTTTGACCGACCCCACCACCGGCGGCGTCACCGCGAGCTACGCCATGCTGGGCGACATCAACATTGCCGAGCCCGGCGCGCTGATCGGCTTCGCCGGGCCGCGCGTGATCGAGCAGACCATCCGCCAGAAACTTCCCAAGGGATTTCAAACGTCGGAATTTCTGCTGGAACACGGGTTTCTCGACGCCGTCGTTCATCGCAAGGACCTGAAGGCCTACATCTCTTCCGCCCTCGATTTTTTTCTGGCGTAACCGCATGACCTACGAAGAATCGGTCCAGTACCTCTTCAGCCTGGGACGGGAACTCGCTTCTCCGCGGCAGGCGAGCGCCACAAAATTCGATCTGAAAAATATCACCGTGCTGTGCGAACACCTGGGACAGCCGCAGCGCGAGTTTCAGTCGGTGCACGTCGCGGGCACGAACGGCAAAGGCTCGACTTCGGCGATGCTCGATTCGATCCTGCGCGCGGCGGGCTTGCGCACGGGCCTGTACACTTCGCCGCACCTCGAGCGGATCAACGAGCGCATTCGTCTGGATGGAAAGGAAATTTCCGACGCGGAATTTGCCGCCGCGTTCACGCGCGTCCGCGAAGCGATCGAGGAATTGCTCGCCGCCGGACGCCTGGCCGCGCATCCCACTTTTTTCGAGTGCGTGACGGCGATTGCCTTCGTTTATTTCGCCGGCGCGGGCGCGGAATTCGCGGTATGCGAGACCGGAATGGGCGGGCGCCTCGATGCGACGAACATTCTGCTGCCGGAAGTCGCGGTCATCACGCAGGTTGATTTCGACCACGAAAATTATCTCGGCCACTCGATCGAGGAAATCGCCGGAGAAAAAGCGGGAATCATCAAGCCGGGCGCTCGCGTGGTGAGCGCCGCCGAGCATCTTATCGCCCGCGTGGTGATTCGCCGCCGCTGCGCGGAGCAATCCGCGTTCCTCGTCGAAATCGAAAATGCCTTTTACCTGGAGGACGTAGTCGCTCACGACGGTTGCTTTTCGTTCACCGCGATTTCCTACGAAACCGGCGTGCGCATCCCCATCGCCTTGCGGCTCGCCGGCCGGTTTCAAGTGCGCAACGCGCTCACGGCGCTCGCCGCCGCGCGAATGCTGGCCGAGCGCGGCGCGCCCATCGACGACGAGGCCATCGCGCGCGGCTTCGCCGCAGCGGCTTGGCCCGGCCGCCTTGAAAAAATCAGCGACCGTCCTGAAATTTACGTCGACGGCACGCACAATCCCGCCGGTGCGCGCGAAATCGCCGTCTTCTGGGAGCAATTCCTGCCCGGCCGGAATATTTATTTGATCTACGGAGCCATGCGCGACAAGGCCGTCGATGAAATTGCCGGCCTGCTTTTCCCTCGAGCTTCCGCCGTGATTCTCACAACGCCCGCGCAGTCTCGCGCCATCTCCGCCCCCTTGCTCGCGGAAATGACGGCCCATCATGCGCGGCGCGCGGAAGTCGTGCCAGATCCCGCCCAAGCCCTGTCGCGCGCCCTCGAACTCGCCTCTCCCGAAGACGTGATCTTCATTACCGGTTCGCTCTACCTCGTGGGCGAATTGCGCCGCGAATGGATGTCCCGCAAAAGCAGCCGGCCAGCGTCTTAGAAGAAGAGGCCTTACTGGCCAGGAAACCGCAGGGATCGACGCAGCACTCAAGACTACGGAAAATAGATTTGGAATATTATCCGCGCTGGACGAACGACGCAAAGCTGAGACGGCCGCACGAGGAAGCGGTCCTCAATCGCGAAAGTGACACGTGTGGATTGGCGCTTCCCCCTAGAACGGGCTTACGAAAAACAGGGGAGAGGAGCCGCCCCCAGGAGTCACGTCGATGAAAACCATTTGGTTCGCGCCAATTACGTAAAAGACCTCTGTCGCCCCAAAAAATGGTATCGACAATGTACCCCTGCCGGTACTTGGATCCAAATTCAGAACCGTGTTGCCTGAGAAGCCACCATCAGCTGCTGTCGTAAACGAACCGAACGCAGTGGTCGGAAAGCGCTCGTCGATATCGAAGGCGTAGACGCCGGGGGTGGTAGTAGGAGCGATCGTGCCAACCCAGGTTAGCGCGTCGTTCACTGATGAGCTCCTGGTGCGTAAGATCATCTGGCCGGGAATCGTCGAAAGTGCAAAGGGCGAGCCTGACTGAGACGAGAGCGTTCCGGCCATGGCGCGGTTGTTGGTCCCCGGTTCAGCGTCGAGGACGAAACCTGTGCCGGAGGCGGTGAGATAGAAAACAGCGGAATCGAACAGACCATTTGAAAAACCGCTTGCCACGGCGATGGTACCGCGCCCGGAAGTCGGATCAAAGGCGACCGGCAAGTTGTTGAGGTTGATTGGACCGACGTTGTTGCCGTTGTCGTTGAAATCGAAGTGCAGTGTTGCAGAATTTGAACCGGAGATTATGAATTGACCGACGGCGGATATCTCGTTGGAGGCGGAAGTGTCGATTCCCGCGACCCCAAATACTCCGCCCGCAGTGTTGACCGTAGCTGCAGTGAAGGAAGAAAGAGTGGTCTGTCTGGACCCGTCGGCGATCATGGTCCCAGTTGAGTCCGTTTCCACTGCCACGAACCGATTTGCCGTGATTGCATAATAGACGAAGTTATGCGTGCCGAAGGCAGGTGCCAAGGCGTCGTTGATAGTGACGGTTAACGCCCCACGTCCGTTTGAGTCTGGCCCGGTGGAAGCGAATGTGATCCCAGCCGAAGCGCCCGTTGTAGGACCAGCCGTGCCAAAGCCGGCGATGCTACGATCAAAGATGACATTGGTGCCGGCGCCGCTCGCGTCGAGCGTAAAGCGGCCGAGTGCGGAGGTCGGAGAAGCCGCATTTCGTCCGTTGAGCGTAATTATGTAATCCGCTGCCAGACTGCTAAGCGAGAAGACGGAGGAGTTTTGCTGCTGGATCGTTCCCCCCACGATGAAGTCGTTGGCGTCCAGGCTCATGATGTCGCCGAACGCACCACCGGCCTGAAGGGCGATACCGAATTGCAACGGGTGGGAAAGGGTTCCCACCGAGTTGGTTAAAGCGACCGTGACTAGTGCTCCAAGTCCGTTGGCGTCAAACGCGTAAGTGCCGGTCAGTGAGGTGCTCGAACTTTGAGTTCCGTTGTCATTTACGTCCACTTTGCCGGCCGTGATATGGCCTAGGCCATCCGCTTTGAAGCTGCCTGCCATGCTGACCGGGTTGACTGCGGCGCCGCTGCTGTTCGTGTCGAAGCCGGTGAGCACGAAAGCGTATTGCCCGTTCAGGGCGTTGGGTTGTGGGGTCCCGCCGCAACCGAGGAGGCAGCCGCTAGGGCCGCCGCCGCAGCCGGCCATCAAACCGACAGCGATCAATGCGAGGGAAGCAAAAAAGGCGCGTTTCATCAACTCTCCTGGTACGGCGAGATTCAGACTCCAATGACCAAACCGGAAATCCGGGTAACTCGGAACGCGGATGGTACTTCAACCTTTCGATGCAGGAAAGTCAAAATTCTGTCAATAAAAACTTCCGATTTCGACTTCTGACTCGTGCACCGAACGCTTTTCCCATGTTCGACACAACAGCCTTGCCATCCGAGCAGGCCCCAACACGAATTGCTAGGTTCCGGCCCCCAAGTTCCAAGAAATGGGCTGATCGGGAAAAAGCCCGCACCGAAGGCATCAAATCGAGTGCGGATCAGCCAAAACTCTGCTAAAATTCTGACTTTGTCTAAGATTCCGCAAATGGGTGAGGAGTTGCCATGGCTATGAGATGCAAGATTTGCGGCAAGGGGCCGTCGTTCGGCAACGTGATCAGTCACGCGAACAACACCCGCCGCCGCCGCTGGAATCCTAATCTGCAACGTGTCCGCGCCGTGGTCGAAGGCGTGCGCATGCACATTCGCGTTTGCACTTCCTGCATTCGGTCCGGGCGCGTCACGAAAGCAGCCTAACGAGCCTATTTCCGCATCGGAACATCGTATCGGCGGGTTGTGCAGCCCGCATCCGGTAAAAGGAGACAGCCTTGAGGATACGTGGGCAGGGATGGTTTATGCTGGCCGCGGCCCTGGCGGTTGTGTCCGGATGCAAGAAGCCGGTGGTGCCGGTCGAAGGCGTGTGGGGCGTCGTGGACGGCGCGCCCATCACGCGCACCGAAGTGGACAAGTACTACCGCACGCAATTGAACCCCGATGCGCCGCAGCCTTCCCAGGACGAAGCGCTGTCGCTCAAGCTGAATGTTCTGGATGAGCTGGTCAACAATCACATCCTGCTGGAGAAAGCGAAAGCGCTGAGCCTGCAGGCCGCCGACGGCGAAGTCGAGGACAAATTCACTGAATTCAAGAGCCCCTACACCGAGGAAGAATTTCAGCGCCAGCTCAAAGCGCGCAACTACACGGTCGACGATTTGAGGAACGACATCCGCCAGCAGCTCTCCATTCAAAAGGTGATCAATCACGAAGTGGTGGCCAAGATCACCGTCACGGATCAGGACGTTCAGGATTTTTACAACCAGAACCGCGCGCAATTCAACGTGACCGAGCCGCAATACCGCATCGCGCAAATCGTGGTCACTCCGCACAAGGATCCGGGCTTGCGCAATCGCAAGAACGACGATGCCACCACCGATGCCGAGGCCAAGCGCAAGGCCGCGGCCCTCGAGCAGCAGCTCAGCACCGGCGCGGACTTCGCGCAAGTGGCCATGGATTATTCGGAAGACCCCGCGTCCGCCGGTTCCGGCGGAGACCTGGGCTACGTGCCGGAATCCTCGCTTTCGCAGAGCGATCCCGCTTTGAAAAAAACGGTGATGTCGCTCAAGCCAGGGCAAATCAGCGGCGTGATCGTCCTGCGGGATTCCTACCGCATCCTGAAGCTCGTGAGCAAGGAAGCGCCCGGGCAGCGGGACCTGAACGATCCGTCCGTGCAGCAATCGATTCGCGACAACATCCGCAACCGCAAGGAACAGTTGCTGCGCGCCGCGTACCTGGCTACCGCCCGCAACAACGCAAAAATTACGAACTATCTTGCCCAGCAAGTGGTGGAATCGGCGGGGAAACTGCCCGTCGTGGTCGCGCCGAAAGCGGCGAGCGATGCTGCGGCCTCTCCAGCAAAATAATATTTTATCGAGAATTTAGTGGCGCAGGCTTCAGCCTGTGGGTTTTAGTGCTTGCAAGGACTAACCTCCACAGGCTGAAGCCTGTGCCACTAAAAAGCCATTCCTTACGACACAATCGCCAGAACCTCTCCCGCATTGACCGTTTGGCCTTCCCGCGCCACTTTTTCGACGGTGCCTGACTTGGGCGAGCGGATCTCGTTCTGCATTTTCATCGCTTCGATGACCAGCAGGCCCTGGCCTACGCTCACTTGCTGGCCCGCGGCAACGAGTACGCGCACGATTTTGCCGGGCATGGGCGCGACAAGCTGCTGACGCCCTTCGAGCTCAATTCCCGTGCCGCGCCTGCGCCGCCAGGAGCGCGGGTCGAAGATTTCCACCTGAAATTCGCGGCCATTCGCGCGCAGTAGCAAGCCACTGGAGGTTTCCTCGGCGGTGACTTCGAGAGATCGGCCGCAGAGAAGAATCGAATACGCGCCGCGCGAAATTCGTATGGCATCGGCCTCGACCAGCCGGCCGTCTACGGTGAACGTCGCGCGCGACGCGCCATTCGCCTGCGGAGTGAACTCCACGTTTCGCCGCGCCCCGTTGATTGCAATTTCATATTTCATCGTCATATATCGCGGGGCGCTTACTCGCTCCGATCGACCTGCTCGAGCCGAGATTCGCGTTTCCAGCGCGACTCCGCTTCCGTGGCGGTTCCGTTCGCGGGCGCCGCGTCCCTTGCGCCGAGGGAATGCAGCAACGCCGCGAGAATCGCCGCATCTTCGGCAACCACTTCGCGCTCCTGCGTTTGCATTTCGGCGAGGAGATGAGGCAGCTTTTCGTCCAGCCAGCGAGTGAAGATTTCGCCGCGCCGAAATTCCGGATCGCGGAGAATGCCGAGAAGAAGGCCCGAGTTCGTTTTGATTCCCGTGACCGAATGTTCTTCGAGGGCCCGCGCGAGGCGCGCAATGGCCTCTTCGCGATCTTGTCCCCAGGCAATCAACTTGCCGAGCATCGGATCGTATTCCGTCGAGACGGTAAGACCTTCGTACACGCCGTCATCCAAACGAATTCCGGGGCCGGAAGGCGCGCGCCGCGAAAGGATCGTTCCGGGCGACGGGAAAAATTGATTGCCGGGATCTTCCGCGTAGAGACGGCATTCGACGGCGTGGCCCGAAAGCTTGATGTCCTGTTGCGAAAAGGGAAGCGGCTGGCCCGCGGCGATGCGGATCTGCAGCTTCACCAGATCGAGACCCGTGACCATTTCCGTGACCGGATGTTCCACCTGCAGGCGCGTATTCACTTCGAGAAAATAAAAATTGCGCCGCGCGTCCACAAGAAATTCCACCGTGCCCGCATTCGCGTAGCCCGCTTCCTTTGCGAGGCGCACGGCGGCTTCGCCCATGACGCGCCGCAGGTCAGGAGTCATGACGGGAGACGGAGACTCCTCGATTACTTTTTGGTGCCGCCGCTGGACGGAACATTCGCGCTCGCCCAAATGCACGATGTGGCCGCGCGCGTCGCCGAAAATTTGAATTTCAATGTGGCGAGGGCGATCCACGTACTTTTCGAGATAAAGGCGCGCGTCGCCAAACGCGTTGAGCGCTTCCGAAGCGGCGTCGCGCCACGCGCCAGCCATTTCCGATTCCGCCCCGACCAGGCGCATGCCTTTTCCGCCTCCGCCAGACACCGCTTTGAGGAGCACGGGATAGCCAAGACCGCTCGCGATTTTTACTGCATCGCTCAGATTTTCGATTGGATCCTTGGTCCCGGGAACCATGGGCACGCCCGCCCGGGAGGCAAGTTGGCGGGCCGCGGTTTTCGACCCCAGGCGCTCCATCGCTTCAGGCGACGGCCCGATGAAGGTGATGTTGTTTGCGGTACAAGCCCGCGCGAGTTCGGGATTTTCGGCGAGGAATCCATACCCGGGATGCAACGCGTCACAGCCCGCGCGGCGCGCGGCTTCCATCACCTTGTCGATGCGAAGATAGCTTTCGCGCGAGGGAGCGGGACCTATCCGGTACGCTTCATCGGCTAGGCGAACATGCAACGCGGCGCGGTCCGCGTCGCTAAAAACGGCGGCGGAGGTAATGCCCATCTCGCGGCAAGCTCGCGCGATCCGCACGGCGATTTCCCCGCGATTGGCGATGAGGATTTTGCGAAACATTTGTTTTTCAAACGTCCAACAACGAGCAGGATTCTAGCACAGCAGGAAAACAGCGCGTTCGAGGTTACGAAGGCGGAGAAATTCCAAGGTCGCGGCAGATTTTTCGAGCCAGATAGTCATTTACTTCTGTGTGACGTGGGACGGCGGAAGTATTCCCTGTGGAAGGGTTGCAGTAGACCGAGTGCCGTGCACCTTCCCTTACGAGAAAGCAACCCTGTTCCAAAATGTGGCGCACAAGTTGGCGCCTTTTCATCTCATCGCACTCAGATCTGGATCGTAATAAGTTCGCGCTTGGATTCCCTGGACCGCTCTCGCGCTCCCAGTTCCCGATTGGCCTCAAGCACTAGCTGCAGGGCTTCTTTCAAGTTGCGGCGAGCTTCCGCGAGAGTCCGTCCTTGGGTATTCACACCGGGAATTTCCTCGACGGTGGCGACATACCACTTTCCGCGTTTTTCGATGATCGCAGTGAATTGTCGTTCCATAGCTTATCTCTGTGAGCTTAGTTTATCACGATCGGCCCAACGAAACTTATGGTCGCATCCTCAGCTGTTATCCAAGCGTGGACACGGAGGAAGCTGCGCGCAATAATTCCTGGCGTGACGGCAGCAATTGGTGAACACCAGATCAAACCCCAACGAGAACGCCTGCTCGGCGCGTATCTTTTCGCCCTCTACGTCTACCAAATCGGAATTTACTGCTGGCCGGGCGGGCCGCCATTTATCCTCGATCCGCGCGCCGGCATTCCCGTTCTCCTCATCAATCACTTTTCTTTCGACAACAAGGTGATTTACCCGGTGGAGTGGATCACAGCCACGTGGTTGTTGATCGCGGCGGCATTGATTTTCTTCCGCGGGAGATTCTTGAAGCCCTACTTGATCGCGGAAATCGTCTTGGCTGCCCCGACGGCCTATTACATCTGTGTCCTTGCGATCCGGCACGGGGGCGATTTCGCCCCGGGGTTCAAGGACCTCGTCTTGACCGTCCTGTTGTTCCTTGTTTTTTCACTGATTCCTGTGGGCTTGGCAGCGAGACGCGTTTTAGCCCGAAGGGAGCCGCAATCCTGAATGCGCCGGAAGTGCCTTCCTGCGCTCATCCTTCCAAAGCGATGGTTGACATAAGGATTTGCGCTTCACTAGAATCATTCGACTGCAATACTGGGATTACTGTACTCTTCACGCTGCGTCACTTCGGAACAGGAGATCGCCATGAAACGATTCGCCGCCCTATTTGTCTTGAGCGTGCTTTGTGCGCCTTTGGGAACGAGAGCGCAGGGCACCGCACCGGCTGCTCAGCCGGCCGCCAGCGCTCCGGGCGCGGCCGCCGCACAGGCGCCCCAGGGACGCAAAAAACGCGTTGCGGTCTTCGATTTTGACTATGCGACGGTGAAGACCAACTCGGCGGCATTATTCGGAACGGACATCGATATCGGCAAGGGAATCGCCGACCTCCTGGTCAAGAATCTGGTGACGGACGGGACGTACAGCGTGATCGAACGCAAGGCGCTCGACAAGATCTTGGCCGAGCAGAACTTTTCAAACAGCGACCGCGCCAATCCGGCGTCGGCAGCCAAGATCGGCAAGATCCTTGGCCTCGATGCCATCATCGTGGGCAGCATCACCGAGTTTGGGAACGAGACCAAGAGTACGAAGATCGGCGGCGGCGGTGGAGGCTTCGGCGGCTTCGGGGTCGGTGGCTTTGGCCATAAAGACTCCAAGGCCAATGTCATGCTCGATGCGCGGCTCGTGGATATCGATTCAGCGGAGATTCTGGGCGTGGCGGAAGGCAAGGGCCAGTCCAAGCGCAGCAGCACTTCGTTGCTAGGCGGCGGCGGGAACTGGCACGGCTTTGGCGCAGGCGGGGCGGACTTTGGTTCAAGCGACTTTCAGCAAACCATCATCGGCGAGGCCGTGAAGGAAGCGACCGATCAAATGACCGCGGGCGTCATCGCTGCGGCGCCCAAGCTTCAGGCGCGCATCGTTAAGGTCGAAGGTGTGGTGGCGGCCGTGGACGGCGGGCAAATCGTGCTGAATGTCGGTGCGAAAACCGGCATCAAAGTCGGCGACCACATGTCCGTGGAACGCGTGACGAGCACGATCAAGGATCCGACCACCGGCGCGGTTCTTCGCAAGATGACCACCAAGCTGGGAGAGCTGGAAGTCACCGACGTGGATGAAATATCCGCGGTTTGCAAACCTGTCTCCGGCACCGGATTTAAAATCGGAGATGTGGCGAGGACGGTGGTCCAGTAGAGACGGTTGCGTTAAGCAAACGAAAGGCGATTAGCGTCCGCCGCGAAACACGCCGCGTCCAAAACCGCGCGGCTGCAACGTGGAAAAGAAGAACGGATTGCTGAGTCGCGCCAGCGGAAGCATCGGAATATCAAACCCTCTGCCAAAACGCCCCTGCATCGCGTAGGGGTCTCCGTAGGTTCCGTACATCCCCACCGAAATTGGCACTCCAGCCCTCTGAGCTGCCTCGATCTCCCGGTCTCGTTTCCCGGTAAGAATATCGATGTCCGCGGGATCGAGAGGATGCCCCGGCCGGATCGACGCGGGCAAATTATCCCGGGAATTCGGATTCTGCGCTGGCGGTGGTGGCGCCGCCTCTGGCGCGGTCTGGGGTGCGGCCTGAGGCTGGCTGCCGCTGGTTTCCGCTTGCTGAGCGCGAAGCGCTGGAACGACCAAGAAGAGAGCGATTGCGAACACCAATTTTTTCATGGCGTCCTCCGGCTGTTATATGCCCTCCATTCTACTCCCCTTTATAGCGGGATATTGCCGTGTTTCCTTTTGGGGTTCGTGTCGCGCTTGGTTTCGAGGGAACGCAGTGCGGTGATGAGCTTCGCGCGCGTTTGCGATGGCTCGATCACGGCGTCGATGTAGCCGCGTTCGGCGGCGACGTAGGGATTGGCGAAACGTTCGCGGAATTCGGCGACTTTTTCACGGCGCAGGCGCTCGCGGTCGGCATCGGGCGCGCGTTCGATTTCGCGTTTGTAGACGATGTTGACCGCGCCTTCCGGGCCCATCACCGCAATTTCGGCCGTCGGCCAGGCGAAATTCGCGTCGGTGCGAATATGTTTGCTCGACATGACGCAATAGGCGCCGCCATACGCTTTCCGCGTAATCACCGTTAATTTTGGGACCGTTGCCTCCGCAAATGCATAGAGCAACTTTGCGCCGTGCTTGATGATGCCGCTCCATTCCTGCTGGGTGCCGGGCAAAAAGCCGGGCACATCTTCGAGCGTGATGAGCGGGATATTGAACGCATCGCAGAAGCGCACGAATCGCGCGCCCTTCACCGAAGCGTTGATGTCCAGCACGCCCGCGAGCACCGCGGGCTGATTGGCGACAACGCCGACGGGCTGGCCGCCGAGACGCGCGAAACCGACCACGATATTTGTTGCAAAATGTTCGTGGACCTCGAAGAAATAATTGTCGTCCGCGATGGCGTGGATCACATCCTTGATGTCGTACGGCTGCATCGGATCGGCGGGAACCATCGAATCGAGCGCGGCGTCGGCGCGGTCGGCTGGATCGGAAGTAGGCCGGCGCGGGGCGTCATCCAGATTGTTGAGCGGAAGAAGACTCAAGAGTTCGCGAATCATGGCGAGACATTCGGCGTCATCGCGGGCGATGAAATGGGCGACGCCGCTCGTCGCGTTGTGCGTCATCGCCCCGCCGAGGTCCTCTTTGGAAACGTCTTCGTGCGTCACCGTCTTGATGACGTCCGGCCCGGTGATGAACATGTACGAGGTGTCGCGCGTCATGAAAATAAAATCCGTGATCGCGGGAGAATACACGGCGCCGCCGGCGCACGGCCCCATGATCGCGCTGATCTGCGGAACGACGCCGCTGGCCAGCGTGTTGCGCAGAAAAATGTCGGCGTAACCCGCGAGCGAGCGCACGCCCTCCTGAATGCGCGCGCCCCCTGAATCATTCAGGCCGATCACGGGCGCGCCGTTGCGCATCGCCAGATCCATGATCTTGCAGATTTTCAGGGCATTCGTTTCCGAGAGTGAGCCGCCGAACACGGTAAAATCCTGCGCGAACACATAGACCAGGCGTCCCGCAATGCGCCCGAAACCAGTGATAAATCCGTCGCCAGGAAGCCGCTGTTCCTGCATCCCAAACTCATCCGAGCGGTGCGCGACGAATTTATCGAGTTCTTCAAACGTGCCTTCGTCGAGGAGCAGCGCCACACGCTCGCGCGCCGTGAGTTTTCCGGCCTTGTGCTCGCGCTCGCGGCGTTCCGGGCCGCCTCCCGCTTCCGCCTCGTCGCGCCGCCGGCGCAACTCAGTCACGTCATCTTTTC
>DATNIO010000020.1:0-2383 GCA_035604385.1 Verrucomicrobiia bacterium
GATTCGCAGAAATACTTTCCCACGATAGAACGGCCACAAGAGCGCGAAAATCACGAGGACGAAAAAGACGGCGAAGGCGAGGGAGGCGTTCACCGGGCTGGCATGCGGCACAAAAAACTTGTCGTAAATCCAGCCGTGCAAGGTGGTCTCGTGGCCATGGAATTTGAGGAACTCGAAATCGGTGCTGACCTCCGAAACGAGCGCCGCGAGAGCGTACGCCAGGATCGGATTCATTCCGAAGACGAGGATCGGCGAGGTCCAGGCGCGCCAGGCGCGTACATCGACAATCCAGTAACACGCGGCCAGCGCGAGCATCGCGAAGCCGCCCGTAAACAGAACGAATGAACTCGTCCACAAATTTTTGTTGATTGGAAAATAAGGGTGGAGCATTCGCCCCGCGACTAGAAGCACCAGCCCCGCGGCCGCGAGGCCCAGCGCTTTGCGGCCCGCAAGCCTATCCGAGCGCAACCATTCGCCGGCGAGTATTCCGATCAGCAGGGATGCGATTGCGGGAAGCGTGGAGAGAAATCCTTCGGGATCCCACGTCACGGATTCGGACCACAAGTGTCCGCCCATGAGGGTGCGGTCGACGTATGCGCCGAGGTTGTCGTCCTTGCCAAGGTGCCCCGCGCCGTAGCCCGGGACCGGCACGAACGTCATCAGCGCCCAATATCCGACGAGCAAGGCGACCGCAACCGCCGCCGTCACGCGAAGATTCGCGCGCACGCGAGCGGGCCGGTCCGCGGCAGGCTCCCTCTGAAACGTCGGCAAGTAGAGCAAGCCCGCCACGAGATAGCACAGCGCAATGCGCTGCAGCACACCCATGATTCGGATGGTGCGGAGATCGAAGTTCGGAAAGCCATTCAGAAATAATCCCATCGCGAAAATCAGCGCGCTGCGCCGCACCACGTGAATCACGAGCGCCCGCCGCGTGAGGCCGCGCGCGATCCGCGACGCAAACGACAGCGTCAAGGAAACGCCGACGATGAAAAGGAAAAATGGAAAGATCAGATCCGTCGGCGTCCATCCGTTCCATTCCGCGTGTTCGAGCGGGGGATAGATGTGGCCCCAGGAACCGGGGTCGTTCACGAGAATCATCGCGGCAATGGTTGCGCCGCGAAAAACATCCAGCGAAACCATGCGTGCGGGACGCGCTGGGCTAACGGCAGGTATGGAATTCGATGCAGGCGCAACGATAGTTTCCGCCGTGGCGATGGGGAGGCCCTCCAATGGCGGCGATAGTACAGCAGCGCGGATAATGCCGCAACGCCGCAACGGCGAGCGTGCACACAAAAAAACATGGCCGGGAGAGGGGATCCCGGCCACGCCATTTGCCAGAGGGAAGAAACTTTCGCGACTCCCGGTTAAGGGTTGCGCGTCTCGTCTAGTGATACGCCAAATTGTGCGCGCCGCAGAAAATGGAACTGACGAAGCTGGCGCTCTGCGGGACCCACCACATGCGGCGCACCCACGAGTGCCGGCTGTACATCATTTTCTTGCCGGCGAAATCCATCAGCGCCGGTCCGACCTGTATGGCCGCGTACAACGACGCATTGCCGGCGAAAGGTCGAAGCAAGGGATTCAGTTCCTGCGCGCCGGACGTCGTGATCGTGTGGCGCGTGGACCAGGCGTCAAACGTTGCGGCGCCGCTCGAAGCGATGATCAGGCCTTTCCACATTAATTCTTTGCGGCGATTCTCGGCGCGCAGTTGAGCAACCGACACTGTCATCGGCTTGCCCGACTTCAGGAACGCCATCGGCGCGGGAGTTATCAGCGCCGTCATCGGTACGGGAGCATCCGGCAGCGATTCGCTTGCCTCGGCTACAGGCTGAGCCGAGGCGTCGAAGGAAGCTGCGGCAGATAGCGAGAAATTTTCAGGGTCCACCGAGATGGTCGAAGCGGAGACCGGCGCGGACGAATCGATCGCGGCCTTGTCAGCCGAAAGGGAAATTGTGGTGGCGAGCTGCGGGTGAATCAGGAGCACGGCCATTGCGAGCAACATTTTCGTTATCCTCAGTACGCTGCAGGCGCCTGGCTGGTGGCTTCCTGCACCGTGAGACTAGGTTAGGTGGAGGGCTCGGCAGCGCCTATGGCTCGGTAGTCCTGAAAAAGTTGGGACGACAGTTTTGGAGGGTGGAAACGATAGTCCTAGGACTGTCGGACTAAGGCAACGGACGAACATGCGGCGAAGATAGAAAGTTTGAGACACTGAAACAAGTGGTCCTTACATTCCATTGATTTACATAGACTTATTGTATGTTCTGAGCTGGGTCTGGCATCGCCAGAACTGCAATTCTTCCGTCGGCTGTGCGCTCGAGCGTCGGTGCGTATAGCCCAATCTGCTCCCGCCGCCACCACAAACCTTGCTCGCGCTTTTCGCTCC
>DATNIO010000021.1:0-8037 GCA_035604385.1 Verrucomicrobiia bacterium
GCTTGAATCCATCCGTCGACTTGCGCGGGGGTGCGCGCTCCAACGATCGCGCCGCTCAAGCCGGGCCACGAGAGCGTCCAGGCAATCGCGACCGAGGAGACCGACGCTCCGTGGCGCGCGGCGATGGGCCGCAGCGCATCGCGCAACGCGAGATTGCGGCTGAGCGCGGGTTCCTGAAACTCAGGGCCGCGGCGCCGCCAGTCATCGCTTGCCATTTTCGCGACGCGGTCGGTGGTAAAGCCGTCTGTCAAAATTCCGGACTGCATCGGGCTGTAACAAATCACGCCGGTGTCTTGGTTTTTGCACCAGGGAAGCAATTTGTCCGCGGTTTTGCGGCTGATTAAAGAGAATACTGGCTGCAGCGAATCGACGTGGCGAATCGCCTCGCATCGCTCCAGCAGATCCACATTGAAATTCGATACACCCGCAGCGCGAATCTTTCCCTCCTCAATCAATTTCACCATGGCGCCCCAGGAATCCTCGACGGGCGTCCCCGTCTCGTCCGGCCAGTGAAATTGGTAGAGATCGATGCGCTCGACGCCGAGCCGCCGAAGCGAAGCTTCACATTCGCGCCGGATGGTTTCCGGCTTGAGGATGCGCTTCGCCGCTTGCATGGGATTGTTCGCGTCCCAGGTGAGGCCACACTTGGTGAAGACCAACGGGCGCTCCGACGCGGGCAAATCACGCAACAGCTTGCCGACGACTTCCTCCGAATGCCCCAATCCATAGACGGCAGCCGTATCGATCCAGTTGATGCCCAATTCCAGGGCATGCCGCATCGTCGCGACGGATTCGGCGTCGTCCTGCGGCCCCCACCCGAAGGCCCATCCGCCTCCGCCAATGGCCCACGAACCAAAACCCACCGTTGTGATATGAAATCCGCTCGAACCCAGCGGACGTGTCGGCAATCCCATGATGGCGCCTCCAAATCGTGTATGTAGGAAAGAGCGATTAGACGCTCTTTGCGTCAATCAGTGTAATCGCGATTGCGGCCATGTTCCAGTCAAACGGATGGCGAAGGTGGCGCCGTCTGTGTTGTTGTATGGCGCGAGGCGTCGTTAGGGCCCAAAATGGCGCGGCGAAATCCGCGAATTTGTTATCGACATGGCGTGTCTCTGCCGATAGACTTCCGCCAGTCGAGAGCCCGCAAAGGAGAAGGAAAAAATGCCGAATCGCCGGGATTTCATCAAGAGCGTCGTGGGCGCCTCCGCAGGCGTTGTTTTTGTCGGCTGCGATGTCTGCGCTGCGATGGCTGCCGGACGCCCCGCGCAATCTGCAGGCGGCGCAAAGCACAAGCCAGTAATGGTAGGGAAGCGCCGCGTGAAAACCGTGGACGTTCACTGCCATGTGAGCGTGCCCGAAGCGACCGAACTGCTCAAGGGCACGAAAATTGAGAGGCGTCTCGGCGCCGGAATCGCGCTCGGCGGCTACGATGACGCCGGACTGACTCCCGCACGGATTCAACAAATGGACGAGATGGGCATCGACGTCCAGGCCGTCAGCATCAACTCGTTTTGGTATTCGGCCGATCAGGATCTGGCGAGCAAGCTGATCGACCTGCAAAATCAAAAGCTCGCGGAGATGTGCGCGGCTCACCCGGACCGCTTCGTCGCGTTCGCATCGGTGGCGCTGCAATTTCCCGAGTTGGCCGCGCAGCAACTCGAAGTGGGCATGAAGAAATACGGATTGCGCGGCGTGGCGATCGGCGGGAGCTGCGAGGGCAAGGAGCTGTCCTCGCCGGAATTCGATCCCTTCTGGGCCAAGGCCGAGGAGTTGCAGGCGCTGATCTTCGTGCATCCGCAAGACAGCCAGAACGCAACAGGCATCAAAAATCGAGTGCAGGGGAACGGGGTCCTGAGCAACGTCATCGGGAATCCGCTGGAAACCACGATTTGCCTTTCCCACTTGATCATGGAAGGAACGCTCGACAAATTTCCGAATTTGAAAATCTGCGCGGCGCATGGCGGGGGCTTTCTTCCCAGCTACGACGGCCGGATCGATCAGGGATGCCGCGTGTTCCCGATGCAATGCACAAAAAAGATTCAGAAGCAGCCTTCGGAATATCTGAAAAAGATTTACGTCGATACGATTGTCTTCAATCAGGAAGCCTTGCGGCACTTGATCGCGGTGGTGGGCGCGGGTCAAATCGGTTTGGGGACGGACTATCCGTTTCCCTGGGCCTTCACTCCCGTGGATGACGTGATGTCGCAGCCGGGCCTGAGCGACGCCGATCGAATCGCGATCCTCGGCGGCACCATGAGCAAGCTGCTGAAGATCCCGGCGTAGTGAGTAGAACAGGCTTCAGCCTGTCCTACTTGAAGAGGGCGACCAATTTTTTGACAAGCGATTCTTCCAGCATCGCCCCAACCCCTGCATGACAATTTTCCGCCATGTGATCCGGATTTCCGGTTCCAGGGATGACGCAAGTCACGGCTTTGTGAGTGAGCGTGAATTTCAACAAGACCTGGGACCAGGTGTCGCACCCGGTTTCTTGCATCCAGGGAGGAATTGGCTTCCCGCGCAAGGTCCTGAACAAACTCCCCTGCCCAAAAGGGAGATTGACCAGAACCGCCATGCCGCGTTCCGCTGCGAGCGGCAAGAGACGCCGCTCCGCCTCGCGTTCATCAAGTGAGTAGTTGAGCTGCACAAAGTCGAGCGTCTCAGCGCGCATGATCTTTTCCATCTCGCCGTATGCGCTCGAAGAATAGTGCGTGATGCCGAGATACCGTATGCGCCCTTCTCCTTTCCACGCACGAAGTGTCGCGAGGTGCGTGCGCCAATCCAGCAGATTGTGAATCTGCATCAGATCGATGCGCTCGCATCGCAATAATTTCATCGAGTGGTTCATCTGGTCGATGCCGGCGCTACGCCCCTGCGTCCACACCTTGGTGGCAACGAACGCCTTTTCGCGCATGTGTTGCGCGGCCAGCAGATCGCCGGCAACTTCTTCGGCGCGGCCGTACATGGGAGAACTATCCAACACCGAGCCTCCCAGCGAAAACAGGTTGCGGAGAACGCCGCCGAGCACAGTCCGCTCTTTGCTGCTGGAGCCGACGTCAAACCCTTTGTACGTGCCTATGCCGATGACGGGCAGCGCCTCGCCGCTCGACGGAATTGTTCGGGTGAGCATCCGGGTGTCCAATATAATCTAACTTTTCCGTTCGTGATAGCCCGAGTCAATCGCCGCTAACATAGGCAAACCACTGGGCATAAAGGGTTTGCGAGGAAAGTGCGACACCCGGATTTCGTCTTTGCTGCAATATCACTGACTCGTGCGAACCTTCCATCCTTGACACTTCTTTGCGCGGGACAGTAAACTGCTTTGCCGAATTCTTTAGGGGACATAGACGATGCTTCTCTCGCGAGATTACGTTGGATACATGGCCGGCGAAGTGGTGAAGCGTCTGCTCGCCTCCAAAATGATTGAAGCGCCGACACCGACCACTCTCGCGCAGCGCGTGCGTGCCGCCATGCAGGACGAGATCAGCGTCGAAGACCGCCTGAACGAAGAAGTTCGCGAAATTCTCACAAAACATGCCGACGAAATGCGCCGGACTGGCGTTCAGTACCAGGAGATGTACAAGAAAGTGAAAGGTGAACTCGCCCGGCAAAGAAAGCTGATCCTTCGTTGAAGGACAACGAAAGGGAAGTTCGATAACCCACTGATGCGACTCACCCGTGAAAAGTCCATTCGCCTCTCCCACGTGATCACCGATCTTCTAGTTGCCAGCGACGATGTCGAATTCGTCGAGGACCGGGACACCATCCGCCAAAAGGTCCTGCAGATCCTGCAGGATCTGTTGAAGGAAGAAGAAGCGATGGACGCAGAAGTCCGGAAGAAAATCAGCTCGCAGAAAAAGGAAATATTGGAAGGAAGCGAAGAATGGGACCTGCTCTACCGCAAGTATTATGCGGAAGAAATGCGCCGCATGGGAATCGTCCACCAGCCGAGTTCGTCGTAGCCTCGATAAGAAACCCACAGGCTGAAGCCTGTGCTACTTCAAACAAAATTCAATTTGGGTTGGTGCCGTCGTCGGTGCGCTTCTTCAGCACAGGCCGGTCCGGATCGGAATCATCGCCGGAGCCGCCGGCTTGCGGCTGCTGAGAGCCGGTCGTACTTGTTGGCGGAGGCTGCTCGGTGCGCGTTCGCAGCGTGGGCTTATCGCCGGCGGATTTCTTTTCGTCCAGCTTATTCCTATTTTCGATTCTGCGAAGCCGCGACTTGACCAGATCGAATTCCGACGTCGTGACGACATATTCATCGCGCGCCGGAAGAATCGTTGCGATTTCCTCCTGCGCCTTTTGCACGCGATCCGGAGTGGGCGGGTGCGTGGAGAAAATTTTGGGAATGCTTCCGGGATGGCGCCGTTCCTCCGCTTCGATCTTCTCAAAGAAACTCACGAAGGCGTTCGGATCGTAACCGGCCTTGTACATGTACTGGAGACCGAGGTAGTCCGCTTCCTTCTCGGCGTCGCGCGTGAATTTCAGGTAGCTCATCGGAATGGCCAGGTTCAGGCCTTCGTAAATGCCATATCCGGCCGCTCCATACGGAACGAGTATCATGATCGGTATGGTGGCCAGTTGCATAAGCTCGCCCTTGGTCGCCGTCTTGGTTCCATGGCGCGCGGCCACATGCGCGATTTCGTGCCCCATCACGCCGGCGAGCTCTGCTTCTTCATCGGCGCGCAGGATCAATCCGCTGTTCACATAAAAAAAGCCGCCGGGGAGGGCAAACGCGTTAATTTCATCGGAGTCGATCACCTTGATCGTGAACGGCACCTTGGCGTCGGAATTCCGCACGAGGTTTTGCCCGACACGATTCACATATTCGGTGACCACGGGATCATTGATCATTTTGGCGGTCTTTTCGACTTCCATGGCCGCCTGTTTCCCCATCGCGATCTCGCGCTGCAGGGAATACAAGTTTATGCCCTTGCCGACGCCCCGATTCCCGACGGAATTGACGTCCTTTTCGGAGCCGGGCTTGACGCCCTTTACGGTCTCGTCTTCGTCGGAAGTGGCCGTTTGGTCCTGCGTTTGGGGTTGCTGGCTCGGGTCCGTGGCGGCTGGCTGCTGCTGGGTCTGCGTCTGGGATTGCTGCTTTGCAGTAAACCCGGCCGGAGCGGCCAATAGCATTACAAATACAATCCCGAAGATTCCGATGCAGAGGCGTCTCATGGCTCCTCCTGAAGGCTCCCGCCATTACAGTATACAATACATCCGGCACCTGAAAGCATATTCTCTTAGCGATCAGATGTATGTCAGCACAAATAGGTTTTCCAGGCTGGCCTGGAAAACCGCGCGCGGCAAGCAATTGACACTCGCCGGACTTCTCACTAACCTCAAGGTATGCCCATCGTGGACCAGCACATCCGGATTGGACAGGTCTGGAAGAAAGTCGGAACCGAGGAAACTTTCCTTGTGACTAAGCTCTACAATGAGGCGCTGTCCACGATTGCCGTGCTGCGGCCTACCGGAGCGGCCACCGAGTCGATGGTCCGGGTTCGAGTCGAACGGCGGGGCGAAGGCCAGACCTTGCCCGGCTACTCCATGGCCCAGGAAAACGAGGGGCACTAGCGGCGGGGCAAGCCCTAGACTGAGCGCACGGGCAGCTTGATAACGTCCTCTACTTGCATCACTTCCTTCACCAGAAACGGCTCGGCATATTCCACCCCAGCCAAGTGCCCGTAGTATCGGGCGATCAGATTAACCTCGTGGTGCAGCCGGTCCAGAGGGATATCCACTTTCGACTTCTTGTCCTTCGCCTTTGGGCGGAACTGCGAGTGGTAGGCCAGGATGGCCCGGTACCGCCGGTTGAAATAGCGCGAAATGTCCACCACAAACGTGGGCCGGACTTCGCGGTAATAGACCGTCGAATACAGGATCTTGAACGGACGAAACGCTTCGCCTTCGATCGGCAATTGCTTCAGCCCCGCGAGGAAGCAGCCTTCGTAACCCAGCCTTGCAGCGGTGTAATGGTCGGGGTGCCGCCCGTCCCAATAGGGAAGAATCACGGTGTGAGGCTTGAGCGCGCGAATCCGCTGAGCGACAGCCAGCTTCGTTTCCTTGGTGACTTCGAGGTGGGCGTCCGGCAGCCGCAAATTTTCGCGGTGCGCCACGCGCAAAATGCGAGCAGCCTTCGCGGATTCCTTCAAACGCGTCTCCGGCGTTCCCCGCGTCCCCATCTCGCCGGCGGTCAAATCCAGGATGCCGGTTTTGTAGCCCTGCTCGGCGGCTTTCAATAGAGTGCCGCCGCAAGTCAGCTCCACGTCGTCCGGATGCGCCGCAATCGCCAGCAAGTCCAGTTTCATCGCCCCTCCCGAAGTTTCGAAGAATAACACACACGCTGCGGCATAGGCTTTCGCCGGCGTTCTAGAAGGCGGCGCTTGAATTTCCAATCTTGCAGGTTGAGGTTAATCTGTCATGACCAGATGCGCCAATTGGTCGGAGTTCATCAGCACGACGCCGATGTTCTTCATCTCTTCCCGGCCGCGGTCGTAGAGGCCGGAGATGGCGTCCTCGACGAGAATGATCCGAAAATCGCGCTCGCTTGCTTCGTAGATCGACGTGCGCGGGCAGTTTGGGAAGTTGCATCCCGCAAATGCAAGGGAAGTGATGCCTAGATTCCGCAGGTGCCGTTCGAGGGACGTTCCAAAGAAAGCTCCCCACCGAGGTTTGTAAATCGCCCATTCCTTTTGCCCGAGGGCCTGCGCGGCGCCCGAGAGGAGCAGTTCGGCATCGAGTTTCGATTCCTGCGAGGGCAACAAAGGCGCCGCGAGTTCCGCGCCCGAGGTTCCCGGGCATACGAGTGCCGCGCCTTGCTCGACCGCGGAACGCCGGCACAGATCGGCGTTACTGCCGTCGCGTTTGTAGAGCCGCACTATGTGGATGACGGGTCGCAGGGCGCGACGGAATGCCTCGACGAGCGTCCGCATCTGAGGAAGGATCTCCGACGTCCCCTGAATCTCGAACGGTTGGCCATTGAGAAAATCGTTCTGCATGTCGATCGTGAGCAGTGCCATGGACCCGAAGTCGGGCCGGGTATAGTCGTTGTTCGAGCGATTTTGCATTGGGTTTATTATAGTGGACATTCTGGGCCTTGGAGAGCGCCCCGACCAGTATTTCGAATCCCAATTTGAATCACCTGTACCAACCAAAATTTCAACCTGTCCCTGCGTACCATTGACCCTCGCGGACGAGTCACCTACCATTCTTGGAGGTAGGGATGCCCTCCTCGAAAGAGCGATGCGGCATTTCCCGCAGTCCACTGAGGGGTCCTGGAATGACTGACTTTCGGGCCAAGCGCGCCCCAAGTATTCCGGGCAGGTCCATCCACCCGGTTGCCGACGCAAAGCTCTCTCCACTGACCGGCCGTGAAAAGCGCCGGGGCGTGCGAGTCAATTCGCGTGTTCCCATAGCTGTGGAATGGCATGCAGGCGGGGAAGTGCTTCGGAAAGAAGCGCAAACGCGCGTGGTGGGGCCTTATGGCTGCATGGTGGTCCTCCCTACGAATCTTGAAGTTAAACAGACGATCGAGCTGACGAATATGGTGAGCAAACAAACGAACTCAGCGGTGATCGTTTGGCGGGGCCTGGAGCGCGCGGAAGGATGGGAATTGGGAATTGAATTAATCGATCCGCAAATGGGTTTTTGGGGGCTCGACCTGTGACAATTGTGAAAGAACAAGCGAATCGAGGGACCGCCCTGATGCCGGGAGAAGAGCGCCGCCGTAGCCAGCGCGTCATTATTCGCGTGCCGGTCACGCTTGTGGTAACGGAAAACGGACAGACCGTAAAGATTTCCGCCCACACGGTCGCCGTGAACATTCATGGCGCGATGGTGGTGTGCCCGCGCACGCTTGAGGCGGATACGACGCTGGAAGTGGTGAATGGGCGGACGGATGAAAAGGTCGCCTCCCGCGTCACGCGCGCTCCCCGCGATAGTTCCGAGGGCTTCCTGATTCCAGTGGAGTTCACGTCGCCGTCACCCAACTTCTGGCAGATCACTTTCCCTCCAGCGAATTGGAAAGCGCCTGAA
>DATNIO010000022.1:0-2958 GCA_035604385.1 Verrucomicrobiia bacterium
AACCGTTAGAAAAACGCCAAGGTAAATTCGAGTGCGCCATTCGAGCAACCCGCGGCGTCCCAGCGAAACGATCACGTAGAGGCACCCGCCAATCAGGAACGCGTAAGGAATGAGCGCGATAAATTCAAGGACATTGTTGGACGACCTTAGGTGTTCGTAATCGCGGCTCCACGCCTCTGGAACTTTCAGGAATTCGTTGTAGCCGCTGACGCGGTCGCCGGCCAGCGTGACGGTCAGGCGGTACGGCGCGTCCTTGGCGCGGAATCCGCGGCGCTCCCAGGAAAAACTCCAATCGCGGCGCGCGGGACGCTCCGTTGGGTTTGCTTCCTCTTCGCGAAAATCGTAGAGGGAAAGGTCCGCGTGCAGAGTGTCGCGCAGAAAGGATTCCGCTGCAGCCTGCGCCGCGGCGCGTTCGAGGCGCGCGCCCGGCGCGGCCTCCTCGAGTTCGTGGTTGTAGCCGACGATGCCGCCTGCGGGATCGACGCGCACATCGAACTCTTCTTTTTGCAGAGGACGGAAGAAGCGGGTCTGCCAATACCAGATGTGGACTTCGTTCGCCATCATCTGGTTGGCCTGCTGGAGCCCTACCTCGCGTTCGAGGTACGTTTTCGCGGTGTCGTCGACTTCAAAAACGATGCTCGAATCGTAGCCGCCGAGCTGCGCGCCTTGCGCGGCAGCAAATTGTTTTGCCAGGGCCAGAGCATCCGCCCGGGGGACTTTGAATTCGACAGACGCTTCGGGGAAGGCTCGAAAGAAATACGTGTACGCCACGCCCGCGCCGAGAATGCCTGCAAGAATCCAGATCAGGAGAACTTTTGCGTCATTCCGGTCAAGCCGTTCCAGCGGCAAGCACGCCTCCCGTGGCGCAGGCAAAAACGAACCATCTTTTCCCATGCAGCATGGGATTGCAAGGCATTCGGCGGCGCAGGTTTAAGTAGCACAGACTTCAGTCTGTGGGTTTCCGTTTGATCTTGGCTGGCACCCACGGCCTGGGCTAACTAGCGGACCCCCACAGACTGAAGTCTGTGCTACTGGTGCATGATATAAACAAGAAATGTCGGTGACGCCCACGACCGAGTTGATGTACCTCAAAGGCGTAGGCCCGCGCCGCGCGGAAATTCTCGAGAAGCACGGGCTGCGGACATTTGAAGATCTTCTCGGGTATTTGCCTTTCCGGTACGAAGACCGCATCCGCTTCGCCAAAATTCGCGAGATCGCTCCGGGTCAGGTTTACACCATTCGCGCGCAGGTCCTGAGCGGCAGCCTCGTCCGGTACACGCGAGCGCGCGGCGGCATGTATCACCTGCTCGTTCGCGACGAGACGGGCTCGCTCCCCTGCAAATTTTTTCATGGGCAATATCTCGAGAAAACATTCAAACCCGGACAAGGGCTCGCTCTTCACGGGAAGGCCGAACTGGATGCGATGCGGCCCGGCCGAATCGAGATGATCAATCCGGCGTACGAATTGCTCGGCGACGAAGACGCGGACTCGACCGAGGTCGGGCGCATCGTTCCGATTTACGAAGCCATTGGCGGGATCGGCTCGCGCACGATGCGGCGCATCGTCTATCAGGCGCTTGAAAAATTTTCCGGCGCGCTGCCCGACCCGCTGCCCGCGGAAATTCTGGCGCGATACAAGTTTCCTTCGCGGCGCGAAGCGATCCAGTTCGTGCATTTTCCGCCCGCGACGGAATCGGTCGAGGCGCTGAATTCGTTTCGTTCGCAGGCCCACCTGCGGCTGATTTTCGAGGAATTTTTCTTCTATCAATTGAGCGTCGCCATGCGGAAGAAGTCGGCGCAGCAGCAGGCGGGGATTGCCTTTCGCGTGCGAGAGCCGGCCATCCGCGAAGCGATCAAGCGCGTGCTGCCGTTCAAGCCCACCGACGCGCAGAAGCGGGCGCTTGCGGATATCGCGGCGGACCTGGAGCGCGGCGTGCCGATGAATCGCCTGCTGCAGGGCGACGTTGGCAGCGGCAAGACCATTGTCGCGCTCGAAGCCGCGACGATCGTCATCGAGAACGGTTACCAGGCCGCGCTGATGGCGCCGACCGAAATTCTCGCCGTGCAGCATTTTCTGGCCGCTGGAAAAATATTCGCGCGTGCCGGCTACCGCGTGGAATTGCTGATCAGCGGAATGAAAGCATCGGAGAAAAGAGCAGCGCTCGAGCGCGTGCGATCGGGCGAAGCGCAGCTCGTCGTGGGGACGCACGCGCTGCTCGAGCCGCAAGTGGAATTCAGGCGGCTGGGGCTCGTAATCGTCGATGAGCAGCACCGCTTCGGCGTGCTGCAACGCAAAGAGCTGATGGAAAAAGGGACGGCGCCGGATGTGCTTGTGATGACGGCGACGCCGATCCCGCGCACGCTTTCGCTCACGCTCTATGGCGATCTCGACATCTCGGTGATCGACCAGATGCCGCCGGGGCGCGTGCCGATTGTGACGCGCGTTTCTTCCGAGGGAAATTTGCCGGGCGTGTGGGATTTTCTGCGGCGCGAAATGGCGGCCGGACGGCAGGCCTATGTCGTGTATCCGGTGATCGAGCAATCGAAATCCGAGGAATCGCAGCGGTCGCTGAAAGCGGCCATCGTGGAATTTGAGCGGCTGCGCAGCGTGATCTTTCCGAACCGGCACGTGGGACTGCTGCATGGCCGCATGAAAAGCGAAGAAAAAGAAGACGTGATGGACCGATTTCGCCGCCACGAAATCGATATCCTGGTCGCGACGACGGTGATCGAAGTCGGCGTTGACGTTCCCAATGCGACCGTGATGGTGATCGAGCACGCCAACCGGTTCGGCCTTTCGCAATTGCATCAGCTCCGCGGGCGGATCGGACGCGGCGGTGAAAAGGGCACGTGCATCCTCATCGCCCCGAAGAATCCGGGAGACGATGCGCGCGTGCGCCTGGAAACCATGGTGCGCACGACCAACGGTTTCGAGATCGCGGAAACGGATTTGAAATT
>DATNIO010000023.1:0-5590 GCA_035604385.1 Verrucomicrobiia bacterium
TTCGGTTCCCGGCGCATGCTCCTCATCGCGTTGCTGTGGGTGGCGGCGGGAAACTTCATGATGGCCGCCGCCGGAGCCTACTGGCAGCTGCTTTTCTGCAAGATTTTCACGGGCATGGGAACCGGCGTCTGCTTTGTGGGAGGAGCGCGCTACGTTCACGAAGGCTGCAGGGGACCGCGCTTGATTGTCGCCCAAGGATTTTTCGGCGGCTCCATCCAACTCGGCGCGGGATTCGTGATTTTCGCCGTCCCGCTCCTCTACAAACTGGCAGGATGGCGGGCCACATTCTTGATTTCCGCCGGCATGGTGCTGGTCGCCGCGGTCATCTGGATCACCAAGGCGCCTCTCGTCGAGTTTCCTCCCTTGCCGCCCGGGAAATTCCACGCCATGCTGCTCGCGCCGCAGCTTTGGCTTCTGGGCCTGTTTCAGATGGCTACTTTCGGCATGTCCGTGGTTGTGGGTTCGTGGGTGGTCGTTCTCCTGGTGAAGGTCATGAAGGTCCCCGCCACGCGCGCGGGGATGATCGGTTCGCTCGTGTTGCTCCTTGGCATCGTGTCCCGCCCACTTGGAGGAGCTTTGCGGCGCCACGTCGGCATCCGCCCGCTGTTTGCCGGGAGCCTGGCCATGACCTCCCTCGGCTGCTTCCTTCTCCTGCCCTCGTCGATTTCACTGATCACGGCCCTGACGGCGGTCATCCTCATCGGGATCGGTGTGGGTATTCCCTATGCCGCCATGTTTTCGCGAGCGGGCGTCTTATTTCCGGGCCGCGCCGCCGCAGCAATGGGATTCGTGAACATGCTGGGCATCATCATGATTCTGGGCGGCGCTCCGCTCGTCGGGCACCTGGCCGATCTGACCGGGTCATTCAAGACGAGCTTCGCCGTCCTCGGCGGATTCACCCTGGCCACATGCGCGCTGGTGCCCCTGATCGACCGCGAGGATCCCGCGCCCCGCGCGCAATAGCCGGGAAATAGTTTTCGATTCCGGAAAATTACCCTGCAGAGGCGTGAGCCGCCGTTTTTCCCCGCGCCATTTTCTGGGCCATGAAAAGCAGCAATTTCCGGTCGCTTTCCTTGGTACGGCTCAGGAGCTGGCGAAACCGTTCGAACATTCGCGCATCCTTGCCCGAACTGCCCCACACGATTTCTCCCGCGCTCTTGCGCTTCAGAATGTTGGGCAGGACAGGCGGCTTGTCGCTGTCGTAGAAGAGCTGGTACAGAGGAACTTCCAGGGCCCGGGCGAATTTCTCAAGCGTTTCCACGGCGGGTACGGTGTGTCCGTTTTCCACGCGGGAAATATAGCACCGAAGCAGTCCCGTCCGTTTTTCAATTTCTCCCTGCGAAAATTTCTTTTCTTCGCGAATCGCCCGCAAGTGGTCCCCAATGATCATTTTTTTGTCCTTTCAGGTTTGGCTTTTTCGAATTTTCCTTAGCTTAAAGACTATTCGGATCCATATCGATCCAATCCAACGGCTATCCCAACAAACATTATCTAGTTAACTCTTACCACGTACCGCCATTCGGGTCATATCTAAAATTTGAACCGCATCACGACGGCGATCGAGCTCCTGCCGGGCTAATGGATTCTCCGGAAAGGCGTCAGCTTCCCGGAGGGAGACGACGGGCTCGGAGGCCGGTATTTGGCGATCCGCGAGCGCGCAAACTCGGCCCACGGGCCGCTCGGTTCGTACCGCACATACAGCGACAGATGCCGAAGCGCGTTTTGCACCTGCCCGTTTTTCTCATACGCCAAAGCCAGATTCAAGTGCGCATCCGCGAGCGATGGCGCCAGCTCGACGGCTTGCAATAGATGCGTGATCGCTTCCGGCGTTTTCCCCAGCTGTTCGAGCACGCAGCCGAGATTGAATTCCGCCAGCGCGTTTTGCGGTTCAAACTTCACGGCAACTGAAAAATGTTCCAGCGCCTCCTCCATATGGCCCAGTTGATACATCGCGGTTCCGAGGTTGATGCGCGCTTCCACCCATTCCGGCGCCGCGTCCACCGCTTTTCGATAAGCCTGAGCGGCCTGGTCGAGCGATTCGGTATTGGAGTCGCACAGCATGCCAAATTCAAACCATTCCTCCGCCGATCGCGATGCCAGGGCATGAATTTTCTTGGCCAGTTCCGACGTCTCGAAGTTCAGCACGAATTGTCCCGTCAGCGGCTCGAAGGGCCGCGCCGCCTCCACTGGAGGATACACGACCACCTGTCTTCCGTTTGTCGAAATGCGCAGCATCGAAAGCGGCGTGCTCGCCGAACCCAATTCGGTTTGGAGAATGGTCACGGCGCGGCGAATGCGCCTCGCCGGAACTTTTCGGGCCGCCAGGCGCTTGATGGTTTCCAGCGCGACGAGATCCGAAAAATTGAAAAATCGCTCGCCCCAGCGCGCCCGCGGCAACACCAGGCGCAAACGCGTCCAGTAATCCAGCTCGCGGCGGGAGACGCCCATCATGCGTTCCACTTCATTTCGTGTGTAGCGGTGTTCCAATCGACTTACTCCACAGGGGGCCACCAAGGTTCACCATTATCACTCAAACTTGTGGATTTGAACAAAAAATCGTGCCCCTGGCTGAAGATTTTCGGCGGCGAAATTCGCGGGAGTTGCAGGCCAGGAAAGCCTGGCTTGCGCGGCGAGCCAATGGCGAACCAATCTTGTTAGACTAATTCTCGTTCGAATTGTTGCCTCGCCCAATCTATGCAACCCCACGCAGCCGAGCGGCGTCACCTGGAGCGGCAAATTGCCTATGCCCGCCCCATTTTCATGGTGCTGGCTCTGGTCGATTTGTTGGACCGCCCTCCTTCCGAGCGCGGCCCGCATGCCGTCCTCTTCGTTACCGTTTACTTGATCGTTTCGCTGGTCCTGGCGCTGGTGCAAAATCTGCAATGGATCGGGGAGTTGCCTCTTCCACTTCCCCTCGATTTGGCCGCGCTGGCCGTGTTTCTGGTTCTGACTCGATCGGTCGTGGCGTTCTGGTTCGTCTACCTGTTCGTTGCTCTGGCCTCGGGGATTCGTGTGGGGACCCGGCGCTCCATCTTGCTGGCCGGCATTGTTACCCTTGCTCTCTTGATTCGAACGGCCATCAACGGCCCGCTGGCGTGGAACCAAATGTTGTCCTGGATAGCGCTTTCCACCGGGACCTTTGCCGCCGGCGCCGGCATCGCATTCCTCGGCAGCCGCCAGAGGCGCCACGCCACCGAACAGGAGTTTCTCGCGCAGCTTACGGGGCAATTGGAAGTGGACCGCGGCATGGCGGAATCGCTGCGGCTCGTCCTGAGCGAACTCGTTCGGGCCTTCGACTGCGAAGAGGCGATCCTGGCGTTTCGCGATACCGACATTGAGCGCATTTTCGTGTGGAGGTACCGGACCGGCGACGAATCACGCCTTACGCCGGAAAACGTCCCAGTAAATCGCAGCGACGGCTTCCTGCTCGACCAGCCCGACGCCAGCGTCTGCTGGAACCAATTGGAAGGAGCCGGCGAGGGATTCGGCTGGAATCGGAAAGATGGGCGCCGTCTGAAGGACTTGCCGCGGTTGCCCGGCCCCATGCGGCAGGAGCTTGGCTGGCGCTCGGTTCTGGGGGTCACGCTTGACCTCGGAGGCCAGCCCGTGGGCCGCCTCATGCTCGGCAACGCGCGCCGGCGGTTCCTCCCTCAGGACCTGCAATGGATGGAACGAATCGTCCGCCATCTCGGGCAGCCTTTGCAGAACCTGTTCCTGCTTCGCCACATTCGGGCGCACGCCATCGAAGGAGAGCGCAGCCGTATCTCCCGGGAAATTCACGACGGCATCCTGCAAACCCTGCTCAGCGTGGATATACAACTTGACGTTTTGCGGCGCAAGGTCCCCGCCGATCCGGATCAGGCTGTCAGCGGGCTCTCGTCCTTGCAACAAACGGTGCGAAATGAGACAGATGAACTCCGTCGCATGGTCACCGATATGCGCCCTCTCCGGGTCCAGAGCGCCGATTTGGTGGACTTGATGCGGGGCTTTGCCGAGCGGTTCCGCAATGAATCCGCCCTGGCGCTCGATCTGCTTATCGATGCCGCCGAACTGCAGATCCCGGACCGCATCTGCCGCGACCTTTTTCAGATCTATAGAGAATCGTTACACAATGTGAAAAAACATGCGCATGCTTCCCACGTCGTGGTAAAACTATGGCAGAATGAAGGGGAAGTCGTCCTCGTGGTGGACGACAACGGGGAAGGCTTTAGTTTCGCTGGCCGCTTTACTGGCGATGAATTGGACCGGCTCCGGTTGGGGCCGATTTCCATCAAGGAGCGAACCCGCAGCGTTGGTGGTGTGTTGACGGTGGAATCCACTCCTGGTCATGGCGCACGTTTGACTGTAGAGGTTCCTCTCGGCTGATATGGCCAAAACGACGAAACAACAAATCCGTGTCCTGATGGCCGACGATCACGCCATCTTCCGTGAAGGTCTGCGCAAACTGCTCGACGGCGATGATGAAATCACCATTGTCGGCGAGGCTTCCAACGGCAACGATTGCATCAAAATGCTGGCTAAGCTTAAGCCCGACATTCTATTGCTGGACTTGCGCATGCCGGACAAGGATGGACTCGCTGTCCTCGAGGAAGTGAATTTCGACCAGCTGCCCACGCGCGTTGTAGTGCTCACGGCCGCCGAAGATGACCGCGACGTGGTCCGCGCGATGCGGCTCGGCGCGCGGGGCGTGGTGCTGAAGCAATCCGCAACCGACCTGCTGGTGCGGAGCATCCACAAAGTTCATGGCGGCGAAATCTGGCTCGACAATCACATGACCGCGGAAGTCATGAAGGCGTTTTCCAAGTCCTCCGACGGCGGCCCGCGGCGCGAAAAGCCGCTGCTCAGCGACCGTGAAAAAGAGATCGTCCAGCTCGTCGCGCAAGGCTACCGCAACAAGGAAATCGGTGAAAAGCTTTTCATTAGCGAACAGACGGTGAAAAATCACCTGCACAATATCTTCGATAAGCTCGGTGTTTCCGACCGCTTGGAGCTGGCCCTCTACGCCATCCACCACCGCCTCATCGATCAGGCCTAGCCTCCCGGAATCCATTCCTTCCTAGAGGCTTTCTAAGCTATCCCATAAATTGTCCTTTGGCAGTCTCCTTGGCTCGAAAACCCGGCCACATTGTCGCGCCAACGGCGCGAAGGAATGTACGGCCGGGGACAGTGCCCTCGGCAAGGATGCTTCGGCGCTCGCCGCGGCGAGCGCCGGAACTGGAAGATTTGTATAGGGTTTAGCCAAGCAAAAAAGAACCTGTAATTGTATTATTTTCTGGTATTTCCGGGCAATTCTGAGATGCCATCTAGTTTAGATTTGGCTAGCCCTACATCCTAGTACGTGCGTACCAAATTGCCACCCCTAGAATCGGGACTCCCGCGCTATTGAGCGTTTCATCCCCCAAACGTAATCTCGTAAGCGTGAACAGTAGCGGAATGAATCCGGAGGATAACACCTTGACAGCCGAAGAGCGACGCGCGACACAGCGGTTTCAGATTCGGCTACCCATGATCGTTCGCTGGACCAGCGGTTCGGCGATCGGTGAGGCTACGACGGAATCTCGGGATGTGAGTTCGCGCGGGGTCTATTTCT
>DATNIO010000024.1:0-14032 GCA_035604385.1 Verrucomicrobiia bacterium
CGGCGGGCTTGGCCACGGCAGTGAAGGTTGGGACGTCGACGATCAGTGCGACGAGCGGCGCTGTGGTGGGATCAACGACGCTGACGGTGACGGCCGCGACGCTGTCGTCGATCGCGGTGACGCCGGCGAACCCGTCGGTAGCGGCAGGGAAGACGCAACAGTTCACGGCGACAGGAACGTTCAGCGACAACTCGACACAGAACTTGACGAGCAGCGTAACGTGGGCGTCGGGGACGCCGGCGAACGCGACGATCAACGCGGCGGGCTTGGCCACGGCAGTGAAGGTTGGGACGTCGACGATCAGTGCGACAAGCGGCGCTGTGGTGGGATCAACGACGCTGACGGTGACGGCGGCGACTCTGTCGTCGATCGCTGTAACGCCTGCGAACCCGTCGGTGGCCGCAGGAAAGACGCAGCAATTCACAGCGACGGGGACCTTTAGCGACAACTCAACACAAAACCTGACGAGTTCAGTGACCTGGAGTTCGTCGGACACGACCATCGCAACGATCAACGCGGCAGGCTTGGCGACGGGGGTGAAGGCGGGCGGGCCGGTCACAATCAAGGCGACGTCCGGGGCGGTCATCGGGACGACCTCGTTTACATTGACGGCGGCCGTGCTGACGTCCATCGCGGTGACGCCAGCGAATCCGTCGGTGGCCGCGGGGAAGACGCAGCAATTCACGGCAACGGGAACGTTCAGTGACAACTCGACACAGAACCTGACGAGCAGCGTGACGTGGGCATCGGGAACGACAACAGTCGCGACGATTAACGCCTCGGGCTTGGCCACAACTCTGAAAGTGGGTACATCAACGATCAGTGCGACGAGCGGTAGCGTGGTGGGCTCGACGACGTTGACGGTGACGGCGGCAACGCTGTCGTCGATCGCCGTGACTCCGGCCACTCCCTCCATCATTGTGGCAGGTACACAGCAATTCACGGCGACAGGAACATTCAGCGACAACTCGACGCAGGACTTGACGGGCAGCGTGACGTGGGCGTCCGGGACGACGACGGTCGCGACGATTAACGCCTCGGGCTTGGCCACGGGTGTGAAAGCAGGAAGTTCAACGATCAGTGCGACGAGCGGAAGTGTAGTGGGATCGACGACACTGACAGTGACGAATGCGACTCTGGTATCGATCGCAGTGACGCCGGCGAACCCGTCGGTGGCGGCGGGGAAGACGCAGCAATTCACGGCGACGGGGACGTTCAGCGACAACTCGACGCAAAATATCACGAGTACAGTGACGTGGAGTTCGTCGGACACGACGGTGGCGACGATCAATGCGGCGGGACTGGCGACGGGAGTGAAGTTGGGCGGCCCAGTGACGATCAAGGCGGCGTCAGGGTCGGTGAATGGGACGACGACGTTGGCGGTGACGGCGGCGGTGCTGTCATCGATCGCGGTAACGCCGGCGAATCCATCGCTGGCCGCAGGAAAGACGCAACAATTCACGGCGACGGGGACGTTCAGCGACAACTCGACACAGGACCTCACGAGCTCCGTGACATGGGCATCCGGAACCCCGGCGAACGCGACGATCAACGCGGCAGGCTTGGCCACGGCGGTGAAGGTGGGAACGTCGACGATTAGTGCGACAAGCGGCGCTGTGGTGGGATCGACGACTTTGACGGTGACGGCGGCGACATTATCGTCGATCGCGGTAACACCGGCGAACCCATCGGTCCCCGCGGGCAAGACACAGCAATTTACGGCGACCGGAACATTCAGCGACAACTCGACAAAAGACCTGACGAGCAGCGCGACGTGGGCGTCCGGTACGACAACAATCTCGACGATCAACGCCGCGGGATTGGCCACAACTCTGAAAATAGGTACATCGACGATCAGTGCGACGAGCGGAAGTGTGGTGGGATCGACAACGTTGACGGTGACGGCAGCGGTGCTTTCGTCGATCGCCGTGACACCTGCGAACCCATCCATCCCGGTTGGAAACACGCAGCAGTTCACGGCCACGGGGACGTTCAGCGACAACTCGACGCAGGACCTGACGAGCACCGCGACGTGGGCGTCCGGGACGACGACGGTCGCGACGATCAACGCGGCGGGCCTCGCCACGGCCGTGAAGGCGGGTACATCGACGATCAGTGCGACGAGCGGGAGTGTCGTGGGATCGACGACATTGACGGTCACTGCACCGCCCGCAGTCACCACCAACCCGGCCAATCAAACGGTTAACGCAGGGAGCAGCGTGACCTTCACGGCGGCGGCAAGCGGGAGTCCTGCGCCGACGGTACAGTGGCAGGTGAGTGTCAGCGGCGGCGCATTCAGCAACGTGCCCAACGCGACTTCCACCACGCTGACGTTCACAACAACTTTTTCGCAGAACGGGAATAAGTACCAGGCGGTATTCACCAATTCCGTGGGAACAGCGACCACTACGGCGGCGACTCTGACGGTCACCGCGCCCGACGTAACTATCTCCAAGAGCCACACCGGAGATCTCACCGTGGGCTCGAACGGCGTCTACACCATCAAAGTGACTAACTCCGGCACTGGACCGACAACGGGCAACATTACAGTGACGGACACCTTGCCCGCGGGCCTGACATTCGTCTCCGGGAGCACCGCAGGTGGATGGTCGTGCACTGCAACTGGGCAAGCCGTGACGTGCACGTACTCCGGGCCGGCACTTGCAGCCGCGGGCGGCAACAGCACGGTCACTCTGACGGTTTCGGTCGCTCCTGGCGCATTTCCAAGTGTGACAAACACAGCGACGGTAGCCGACCCCAACGACTCGAAGTCGACAGACAAATCGGCGAGCGACTCAACCAACATCGACAACGCCGTTCCGACGCAGTCCTCGTTCTCACCGAGCGCCGGCCTGATCGTGGGTACTGGAGTTACTCCACAACAGATCACGTTGACGGGTACCGGATTCAACAGCTCGACCCAGGTAACTCTTGGTAGCAGCCCGGCACTAACTGGAACGGCTAACGCAGCCGGAACGTCGTTGACTATTACTGTGCCGGCCAGCGACTTGGCCAATGCCGGCAACGTGACCATCAGCGTCTTTAACCCACCGAACCCGACATCTAATGCCGGAGGTGGCAAAGCGGCGACGACCCTGAACTTCCCGCTTGTGGCCTTCGTCGCTGCACAGGATGCTTCAACCCCGGGGACGATCGCGGTCGTTGCAGGCACGCCGGCCACGGTAAAAATCGATTACACAACGAATCCAGCAAATAGCCCCTTGCCGGCGGCGCTCACTGTTACTTGCACGGTACCGCAATCGCTTACCAGCGCAACCTGTGCCGTAAATGGTGGGACGATCGCGGCAGGCGCCACATCGGGCAGTGCGACCATTACAATCAATGCGATTCCGACCACCGGCAGTGGATCCTCGACATCAACCCCATGGACCGGCGGACGAGGCCCATGGTCCACTTACTTGCTGGGGCTGGTTGCAACGGTTCTGCTATCCATGCTGGGAATGTTGGGAGCGGTCCGGCAGCGGACGCTGCCCTTGCGCCGCGCTCCGGCGTACCTGACGCTCGTGCTGCTGGTCTTGGCCGCAGGAGCGCTCGTCGGCTGTACTACGACAGCCAAAACGACTCCCACGCCCACAGGGCCGGCGAGCATCACCGTGACGGCGACCACGGCGGACGGGGCGTCCGTAACAACAACGGTCAATATCACCGTTTCGAATTAGAGCCGTGCAGAACTAGCGCCGGCGGGTTGCACGCCCGCCGGCAAATCGTCCGCGCCAAAGGCGAAGTCGAGCGTCACTGCGGCCCTGAATGACAATAGCTGTCGGCGATACCCTGCGTCAGATACTGCTTTTGGAAAAATGCGCTTCAGGCGTTGAAATTGCCGGGAATGTAGCGTAACTCCCAAGCAACCACGCAAGATGCAAACTCAAACTAGGTATTTGAAAAATTTGGGGTGAGCGACGGGGTTTGAACCCGCGACCCTCGGTGCCACAGACCGATGCTCTACCAGCTGAGCTACGCTCACCACAGGCCGCGTTTATGCGGGTATCATGGCCTTCCGCTGAATCGGCTCTTTCGCAGCGCTGAGGACTTTCGCTTGCATCCGCATTACCGTCTGCAAATCCTTCGCGAAATGCCTGGGAGCCACCCCAATTCTACACCATGTTCCTTCTGAGTTGAAACCATAACGCGTATGCCAATCGCGCTCTCCGTTTCGAGCCAATTGGTGATACAAAAGCAGTATGCAGCTACGTGGACTTTTTCGACTCCTTTTTCTTTACGACGTGGCCGAGTCGATTGAACTCGGGAAACTTCGCAATTTGCTAGGTTCGCGTAGCGGCCCAGCCGGACACGCCTTCCCGCGACGCACGCCGGGCTATGTCCGCTTTGAAGAAGCTCCCATCGTCGAGCCGGCTGAGTTCATCACGGTTTGCCCCGGCGTCAGCGCCGCATGTCCGGTGAAGTATTACAGTTTCGGCGCGATCGTGATTCAGGTCGAGGTGCCCTTCGAGTGTGACTGGAATTCCCTTGTCGCGCAGGGTTCGCGGTGGATGGATGCGCCGGACATCGAGCCCTGTGTGAGGGATTTGGCCCGGCGACGCTTGGACGTGATCCGGGCCGCAATCACGCGTCCGACGGAGGACTGGTTGCAGGAGAGCTACCTGGTCGTCGAAATTCACGAAATCCGCGACGCGGAGGGGAAACAACCGGCGGCCGACGAGCTCATGGCCTCTCACGGCGGGGAACTAGTGCAGTTGATTCGGGGGGAGACAGTTCCGCTTTCGCTCAAATCCCTCGACGAATCGTTGCAGGCTAGTCTTTCCTATTACCCGTCGGACTTGGTCGTGGTCGGCGCTCATGGCGCAGTTGTCTACGATGGAGCGGAAGATGCCGCGGCTGTAACCCAGATTCTGGAATACGCAAAGATGCAGCTCCTCGAGTTCCGCTACTACGACCGGTTCATGACTCACGTGCTCGCCGACTTCTACACAGCGCTCGAACGAAAAAGAAATGCGCTGCTCTCGCGTTGGAGCCTGCCGCGCGAGGCCCAGCGCTTCAATACGATTCGACTGGACGTGATGGAGCTGACCGAGCGCATTGACAACGCGATCAAATTTGTCAGCGACATCTACTACGCTCGAATCTACCGGCTTGCGGCCACGCGGATGGGCGTGCAGGATTATCGAACTCTAGTGGAACAGAAGCTGGACACGTTCGGCGAACTCTACGACTCCATGGTGGATCGATTCAATGAGACGCGTTCGTTCGTCCTGGAAGTGCTTGTCGCCATCCTCGCCGTCCTCGATGTAATCTTCCTCTTCCGCGGCCGATAGAACCACGGAGGATGCCCGCACCAATGGCATCTTGCGGCCGGCTGAACGCTGCGTTGGGCTGCTTGCAAAACCGGGTCCATTTGGTGTCATATACTCTCACTTGTTGGGTGCTTTTACGGATTTCGCTCTACGCGTGAGGCGGTCGCAATCCGGCGCGAATTTCACTGCGGCGCTCCAGTAAAACTGTGCGTCCGCCCAAATTGGCGATACAAGATTTTCTAAGCAAAAGTTCTCGACTTGTTTTATATTTGTGTGCTGCCTTATATCCAAAATAGATGAAAGGATGTTTCCTCCACACTTATGGACACTAGATTCATTGGCCAGCCACATTCCTGGGATCCGCGGCGCATGTACAGCCAGACCGGCGCGGATTGGCAAATGCGCGTGGATTTTGAGCGGTTACGCAAGGAGCGCCTCGCGAAATTGCGCGCCTCCATGAAGGTGAACGACCTGGGTGCGCTGGTCCTCTTCGCCGGTGCGAACATTCGTTACGCCACAGCTTCCTATCAAGGCAATTGGAAATACAACATCAACATTCGCTACTGCGTGGTCACGCACACCGGCGAACCGGTCCTGTTCGAGACCGCGGGTTCGGACCTGCACTGCGCGGAAATTGATTTGCCGTGGATGGAAGGACGCATTCGTCCGGCAATCACCTGGCAATGGGCGGAAGGCGCCGTGCCGTACATGGCGGGACGCATGGCCGAAAGCGTCATGGACGTGCTGAAAGAGGCTGGTGTAACCAAGGAGAAGATCGGGATCGACAACTTTGACATGCCCGCGCTCGAAGCGTTCCAGAAGACCGGCCTCAAGATTGTGAACGGCTGGCCGGCCGTTTCGCAGGCGCGCGTTGTCAAGACGCAGGACGAAATCGAACTGCTCAAGCAGGCTTCCAGCATCGGCGACGCCGCGATGTGGAAGATCAAGTACGAATGGCTGAAGCCCGGCGTGCGCGAGCGGGAAATCGAAGCGAATGTGCATCAGTTCATGCTCGAGCGCGGCTGCGAAATTATTTACGACATCATCGTCGCGTCGGGAGGCAACACCAGCCCGTACCGCCGCTGGGCCACGGATAAATTGATCCGCCAGGGCGACCTCGTAATCGTGGACATCAACGCCGTCGGTCCTTCCGGATATTTCATCGACTTCGTGCGTTGCTTCAAGTGCGGCGGAGCGCAGGGCCTGAAGATGACGCAGAAAGAAATCGATCTCTACCGCGAAGTGTACGACTCGATGTACGCGGGGCTCGCGCAACTGAAGCCCGGAAACACCACAGCCGATGTTGCCGCCGCGTTCCCAGAATACGATGACGACACGTACGGCACCGTCACGCTGCAACAGTTCGCGCACAGCATCGGCATCACCTTGTATGAAGGCATGTGGATGTCGCGGGCGTATTCGCTGAAATACCCTGCCGAGATCAAGGAGAACATGTACTTCGCCATCGAAACCTTCGCGGGACATCCGGGCTTGCAGCAAACTTGCCGCCTCGAGGAAAACGTGCTGGTGAGCGGCAAGGGGCCGGTAGTTTTCACATTGATGGAGCACATGGAAGAGGCCATGAAGCGCTAATGCCCTCTCTCTTAGTTGCTGTTGCCGACTCAGTGTTTCCGAACCTGGACCTGGCCCGCGCGGTTGTTTCGCGGGCCGGGGCCGAGTTGCGCCTGGCGTCGCAGCCGACGCCGGAGGGCATCGTAGCAGCAGCGAAAGAAGCCGATGCGCTTCTCGTCACGTACGCGAAAATCAATGCGGACATGATCCGCGAAATGAAGAAGTGCAAAATCATTTCGCGTTTTGGAATCGGCGTGGACAATGTGGACATCGAAGCCGCAACGCGCCAGGGAATCGTCGTAACCAAAGTGCCGGACTATTGCATCGACGAAGTTTCCGACCACGCCATGGCGCTCCTGCTTTCCCTCGTGCGCAAAATTCCGTTTTCCAGCACGCGGGCGCACGCGGGCCGCTGGGAGATGCCGGCCGTGACGCCCATTCATCGCCTGCGCGGCACGGTTTTGGGCCTCGTCGGATTTGGCAGGATTCCGCAGCTCGTCGCGCCGAAGGCCCAGTCGTTCGGCATACGAGTAGTGGCGTATGATCCTTACGTGCCGAAGGCAGTGATGGACAAAGCGGGAGTTGGTCAAGTGGAGTTCGCGGAACTTCTCAAAATCTCGGACTATATTTCTATTCACTCTCCACTGCTGCCCGAAACGCATCACCTGTTCAGCACCGATGCCTTTCGCCAAATGAAACCCGGCGCGGTTATCGTGAACACCTCACGAGGTCCGGTGGTGGATGAAGCGGCCCTCGCGCGTGCGCTCGACGCCAAGCAAATCGCGGGCGCCGCGCTAGACGTGATGGAGCAGGAACCCCCGGTGAACTCGCCATTATTCGGCCGCGACAATGTAATTTTGACCCCTCACACGAGTTTCTATTCGGTCGAGTCGCTCGAAGAATTGCAGACGAAAGCAGCGGAAGAGGTCGTGCGCGTCCTTTCCGGCCAGCCGCCTCGCAACCCGGTCAATCCCGAAGCGCTGGCAGCCCCGCGCGCGAAGTGAAAATTTCTTAAGGAGGAAGTCATCATGTCCGATCAGCCATGGAAGACAGACAAGTGGTTCGTCAGCCCCTGGAATTTCAATCCAGCCGTGAACAGCGGATTTAAATTCGCGAAGAAGATCGAGTTTCACGATGTGACGCTGCGCGACGGCGAGCAGCAAACCGGCGTCATCTTCACCAAGGATGACAAGATCCGCATCGCCGAAGGATTGGCGGAGGCCGGCGTCCACCGCATCGAAGCGGGCATGCCTGTCGTTTCGCCCAGCGACGCCGCAGCCATCAAGGAAATCGTGAAGCGAAATCTCGGCCCGAAGATATTCGCGTTTTCGCGCTGCATGGTGGACGACGTCAAACGCGCCGTGGACTGCGGCGTGAAGGGCGTGGTGATGGAAGTTCCCTCGAGCGAGCACATCATCAAGTACGCGTACAAGTGGTCGCTCGAAAAGGCCATTGATTTATCGATTGAATCGACGAAGTACGCTCACGAGCAGGGTCTCGAAGTCGTGTTCTTCCCCATCGACTTCTCGCGCGCCGAGATGAACTGGGTGCTCGATCTGATCCTGCGCGTCGCCAACGAAGGCCACATGGACGCCCTGGCTCTGGTCGATACGTTTGGCGTGCTTTCCCCTCATTCGATTCAGTATCTCGTGCGTTCCGTGAAGGCGCGTATCAACAAGCGTCTTGAAGCCCACTTTCACATGGACTTCGGCATGGGCGTGGCGAACACGATCATGGCGCTAGCGGAAGGAGTGGAAGTCGTTCACTCGACTGTCCTCGGACTTGGCGAGCGCGCCGGCAATGTGCCGATGGAAGACACCGCGATGGCGCTGCTGACGCTCTACGGGATCGACTGTGGCCTCAAATACGACAAGTTCTACGGCCTCTCCAAGCTCGTCCAGCAACTCTCCGGACACGCCGTTCCCTCGAACCGGCAAGTCGTCGGGGACGCTCTCTTCCAGATTGAGTCCGGCATCATCGCCAGTTGGTTTGAAAATTGCGGCGTTGAAAATGCCACCGAACTCTTCCCATTCCGCTGGGACGTGGTCGGGCAATCTCCGGCCAGCGTAGTGTTTGGCAAGGGAAGCGGGATCGATTCCGTGAAGTGGGGATTGCGAAAGCTCGGCGTCCAGTTCAACGAAGAAGAAGCGATGCGCGTTGTCGCCGCCATCAAGGAATTCTCGCTCCAGCGCAAGCGCCTGCTCACGGACGAGGAATTTCGCAGCGTGGTCAGCGCCACTCTTCCAGGCCGCGCCGTTGGTTCCGGGAATGCCGGCAAGGCCGCGGATTGACGAAAGCAGCTCTCATGAAAGCTATGGTCCTGCGAGGGCCCCGCGATTTGGGCCTTGCGGAAGTCGAGCGGCCCGCTCTCGGACATAACCAGGTCCTCGTCCGAGTGACCCACAGCGGAGTCTGCGGGACCGATCTCCACATCTACGAAGGCGCGATCCCCGTGCGCCACCCCCTGATCATGGGCCACGAAATGATCGGCGAGGTGGTGGACGGAGGAGACGCCACGCTCCACTGCGGCGATCGCGTCATCGTGGACCCGGCCCTTTACTGCGGCATGTGCCTCAATTGCCGCGCGGGCCAGACCAATCTGTGTCCCAACGGCTCTCTCGTTGGGCGCGATTCCAACGGAGGATTTGCGGATTACCTTGTGGCTCCGCGCAGTCACGTCTACCCCTTGCCCGACGCGATCGACAGCAACGTCGCGCCGCTCATCCAGGTCGCGACTACGTGCATGCACGGCCATCACCGCATCAATATTTTCCCAGGGCAATCTGTCGTCGTCGTGGGCCTTGGAGTCGCGGGACAAATTCACGTGGAGCTTGCAAAGGCCTGGGGAGCGTATCCCGTGATCGGAATTACGCGAAGCGCCTACAAGCGAAACCTCTCGAAAGAGCTCGGCGCGGACGTGACTTTATCCAGCGGGCCTGAGGCAATGCGCGGAGTGATGGAAGCGACGGGCGGCCACGGCGCCGATTTTGTCATTGAATGCACGGGAGTCCCGTCGGCGCTGGCAGATTCAATCAACATGGCGCGGCTGGGCGGAACTCTCCTGTTGTTCGGAATTACGTCCGCTATCCAGGCTAACTTGCCTTTCTACCAGCTCTATTATAAGGAACTCAACATTGTGAACACCCGCGCGGCGAAGGGCGAGGATTATCCGCCCACGATTGACCTGGTGGCGCGGGGTGTGCTTAAACTGAAGCCGCTAGTGACTCACGTCGTCCCGTTGCTCGATCTGGAGAAGGCGATTGGGATGCTGGAATCCGACGAAGACCAGCGCATGAAGATTATTCTGGAAAATAATAAGTGATTGCACGTGAGGCATAATCCCGGCGAGCCGTTCGCCACGTCCTGATCGCGTAGCAGACTCGATGTCACTCTCTGAAACGGGAGGATAAGCCAATTCAGGACCAAGCCGCGGTAACTCAAACCACCACACTGGAAGGATCGGCCAACGCGCGTGGCATTGCCATCGCGATGTACTGCGTCCTTCTGGTTTCCTACATGCTTATGGCCGCGGACCGCTACTTGTTTCCGGTCCTGGCCCCCGACATCCGTAAGGCTTTCGGATTTTCCCTCGCCAATACCGGACTGCTCTCCACGATTTTCACTCTGGGCCTGGGACTCGGCGGCCTGCCGACCGGCTACCTGCTCGCGCGCTATTCGCGAAAGATGGTCCTGCTGACGGGCATCGTTATTTTTTCAGCGGCCACGGCGCTCACCACGGTCGTGCCCGGATTCTGGAGCATGCTCATATGCCTCGCGGCGCAAGGCATCGGCATGTCCATGCTGGCGACGTCGATGTTCGCGCTGGCGGCGAGTTATTTTTCAGGGTATCGGTCCGCGGCCATCGGCTCCGTCAATTTCTGCTATGGCATCGGCGGATTTCTCGGCCCGTACCTCGCCGGAAAACTTCGCCAGTCCTACGACTCCTGGCACGCGCCGATGCTCTCGTTTGGCGCGTTTGGTTTCGTCATGGTGGTTCTAATCGCCGCCACTGTGCGCCCTTGGTTCAGCGACACGCGCCGCGCTGCCGAAGTCAAAGCGGACAGCGGCGGCGCCGCGAGCCTCGCGAACCGCAATACCGTGATCCTCACGATTCTGAGCGTCATTCACGGTCTCAGCATGTACGGATTTCTCGGGCTTTATCCAACATTTCTGCGGGAGACTCTCCACTATTCGCCGATCAATGCCGGAAAAGTCATTGGTTTCTTCGGATTGGGCGCGCTGCTTTCGATCCCCTGCGGGTGGATCGGCGATCGCTATTCACCCAAACTAGTATTGAGCGGATCGCTTCTTTCCATCGCTGTGCTCGGATATCTGTTTTTCCAAGTATCGCCGACCATGCCAATGCGTGAACTTCTGACTTTCATCTACGGAGTCACGGGAAGCGCGGTGTTGTACGTGAATCTCGCCGGGTATCACGTGAAGGCCTTGCGCCGCAGCCTTTCGAGCCGCGGCTCCGGTATGTTCGTTACCAGCCTTTACGGCGGCGCGGCATTTGGCGGCTACCTTCTCGGGTGGATCGTCGGCCGCGGCGGTTGGCTCCTGGCCGGAGAAATTCAGATGTCGCTGCTTTGCTTTCTCGGCGCAATCCTGGCCCTGGCTTTGCGCTCCAGTGAAATGTCTCTCTAAGTAGCACAGACTTCAGTCTGTGGATTTTAGGCCTTGCAAAGACTAAACCCCACAGACTGAAGTCTGTGCTACTAAACCTTCCTCACTGAAACGTTGTAGCGCGGATCGCGGCGGCCAGTGTAGTATCAATCCCAATTTCAGAGCGTCCAAAAAAATGGGAATCCCAAACTAAATGACACGTGCCGGAAGAACGCTGACAATTCCTCGAAGAATCCATGTGAAATGGGGCCGCTCGTGAGCGCATTGCAAGGCACTCCTGCCGCGAGTGCGGTGAAAACCTCGCCGCTTTCCGAATCAGCGCAGCGAGTGGCGATCGTGTGCGGCTGCATTGTCGCGTTCGCTTATTCCGCCAACTACACGAATCACGCGCCGCTGGCGGGCGCGCTGATGCGCGAGTTCGGTTTCAACAACGCGCTGGCGGGATTTCTGACCACCGGCATTTTCCTGACTCACGCCGGCATGCAGATTCCCGGCGGCTATCTTGTCGACCGCTTCGGTTCCCGGCGGATGCTCCTCATCGCCTTGTTGTGGGTCGCGGCGGGAAACTTCCTGATGGCCGCCGCCGGAGCTTATTGGCAATTGCTTTTTTGCAAGATTTTCACGGGCATGGGGACTGGTATCTGTTTTGTGGGAGGCGCGCGCTATATTCACGAAGGGTGCGCGGGCCCGCGGCTGAATGTCGCGCAGGGATTTTTCGGTGGATCTATCCAACTCGGGGCCGGATTCGTGATTTTCGCGGTGCCGCAGATCTACAAGCTAGCCGGATGGCGGGCGACATTTCTCGTCTGTGCCGGAATGGTGCTGATCGCAGCCGTCATTTGGATTTCTAAATCGCCACTTGTTGAATTTCCGCCATCGCCTCCCGGAAAATTCCATCTCATGCTCCTCGCTCCCCAGCTTTGGCTTTTGGGGCTTTTTCAAATGGCCACCTTTGGCATTTCCGTCGTTGTGGGTTCGTGGGTGGTCGTTCTTTTGACGAAGGGAATGAAGATTCCTGCCACCAAGGCCGGTATGATTGGCTCGCTCGTGTTGCTCCTGGGGATTGTCTCGCGGCCGCTGGGCGGATGGCTCCGCCATCACATGGGGATCCGGCCGTTGTTTGCCGGGAGTCTCCTGCTGGTTTCGCTGGGATGCTTCTTGTTATTGCCCTCGGCGATTTCACTAGCGACCGCTTTGGCCGCCGTAATACTGGTCGGCATTGGAATCGGGCTGCCCTACGCCGCCATGTTCTCGCGTGCCGGCAAGCTGTTTCCGGGCCGTGCCGCGGCGGCAATGGGTTTCGTGAACATGCTCGGCATCATCATGATACTGGGCGGCGCTCCGCTCGTCGGGCACCTGGCCGATTTAACCGGCTCTTTCAAGACGAGCTTCGCGGTTCTAGGCGGCTTCACCCTGGCCACATGCGCGCTCGTGCCCCTGCTCGACCGCGAGGATCCGGCGCCTCGCGCTCTATAGCCGGAAAATTGTTTTCAAGTCCGGGAATTTATTCCGCGGATGCGTGCGCCGCTGTTTTTCCCCGCGCCATTTTCTGGGCCATGAAAAGCAGCAATTTCCGGTCGCTTTCCTTGGTGCGGCTCAGGAGCTGGCGAAACCTCTCGAGCATTCGCGCGTCCTTGCCAGAACTGCCCCAGGCAATTTCTCCCGCACTCTTGCGCTTCAGAATGTTGGGCAGGGCAGGCGGCTTGTCGCTGTCGTAGAAAAGCTGGTACAGAGGCACTTCGAGGGCTCGGGCGAATTTCTCAAGCGTTTCCACGGCCGGGACGGTGTGTCCGTTTTCCACGCGGGAGATGTAACATCGAAGCAGTCCCGTACGTTTTTCAATTTCTCCTTGCGAGAGTTTCTTTTCTTCGCGGATCGCCCGCAAGTGGTCCCCGATGATCATGTTTTTGTCCTTTCAGAATTGGGCTTGCTGAATCTTCCTCAATTTACAAACCATTCGCATCAATGTCGATCCAATCGAACGGCTCTCCCATTAGTATCCGCTTAACTCTTACCACGTACAGTGATCCGGGTCACATAAAATTTTTGACCCGCATCACGGCAGCGAGCGAGCTCCAGCCGGGCTAATGGATTCTCCTGAATGGCGTCAGCTTGCCGGAGGGAGACGACGGACTCGGAGGTCGGTACTTGGCGATCCGCGAGCGCGCAAACTCCGCCCACGGGCCGTTGGGTTCGTACCGCACATAAAGCGACAGGTGCCGAAGCGCGTTTTGCACTTGCCCGTTTTTCTCGTAGGCCAACGCCAGATTCAAGTGCGCATCCGCGAGCGACGGCGCGAGCTCGACCGCTCGCAAAAGATGCGCGATCGCTTCCGGCGTTTTCCCCAGCTGTTCGAGCACGCAGCCGAGATTGAATTCCGCCAGCGCGTTTTGCGGTTCAAACTTCACGGCGATTGAAAAATGTTCCAGTGCCTCTTCCATTTTGCCCAGTTGATACATCGCGGTTCCGAGGTTGATGCGCGCTTCCACCCATTCTGGCGCGGCGTCAACCGCTTTTCGATACGCCTGAGCGGCCTGGTCGAGCGATTCGGTATTGGAGTC
>DATNIO010000025.1:0-8559 GCA_035604385.1 Verrucomicrobiia bacterium
CCCCGCCGCTGTCGTGATCAACGCCTCGGCGATGCCCGGCGCAACTGCGCGAAGGCTTGCGGCCCCGGCAGTGCCTAAACCTGTGAACGCGTCCATGACGCCCCAGACGGTGCCGAACAGCCCGATGAAGGGCGTGACCGATCCCGTCGTCGCCAGCCACGGCATATATTTTTCCATTCTGCGGACTTCATCGCCGGCGGCGAGTTGCATGCTCACCGTTACGGCGTTGAGGCTGGTGACCTTGCCGTTCGGGTTCCCGGTGCGGACCTGGCTTTCGATCTCGCGGTAACCGGCGCTATATACGGATTCAAGCGGAGAGCCGCCCCCGCCCATCTGCCTCGGGTCGGGAAGAGTTCTGTTGGCGCGGAAGATGCGAAGGAACAGAGCGGTCTGGCGATTGATGCGCGAGAACATTCCCATTTTTTGAAGAATGAGCGCCCAGGAAAAAAGAGAAAAGGCCAAAAGCATCGCGAGAACGACGCGAGCAACCCAGCCCGTTTGCTCGATAAGCGTGTCAAGTTGGCCGGCGTACAGCAAAAAAGCGTATAGCTGAATGGTCTCCCCCTCAGAAAGCCGGTCGATGGCCCCTACGGGCAACCTAGCACACGCTCAAAATGCGGTCAAACGAATACAGACATGAAAGTGCTTGATTGTGCCCGGTCAGTATAACACATCGTAATACGATGTATTGGGAGGCGAGTGGCGCAGGCTTCAGCCTGTGGGGGTTGGTCCTTGCAAGGCCAAAACCCCACAGGCTGAAGCCTGCGCCACGCAACCCCCTGAAATGGGTGTGATATGATTTAATCGAAACGTATGACGGAGCAATTCGATATACGCCTCGACACGCTAACCGGCGCGAACGCCAGTTCGCCGGAGAGCGCAATTGCGCTTTCCGCCGGCGCGCCGGGCGGCAAAACTTTCTATCTGGAAACGTTCGGCTGCCAGATGAACGTCCACGATTCCGAGAAAGTGGCTGGAGTTCTCCTCGGCCGCGGCTACCAGCAAGTGGAAACGATCGACGCGGCCAAGCTGGTCCTCTATAACACCTGCAGCATTCGCGAAAAAGCCGCACAGAAAATATTTTCCCGCCTTGGGGCGTACCGGAAATATCCCGGCGAGGAAAAGATTATCGGAGTTCTGGGCTGCGTCGCGCAGCAGGAGGGAGAAGAGATCTTCGAGCGGTCTCCCTGGGTTCGCCTCGTGTGCGGATCGGCGAGTTACAGTAAGCTGCCCGATCTGATTGCCGAACTCGAAGCCGGAAACCGCCGCGTCATGGGCCTGGACACCGACACCGACGCGACATTTGAAACAGAAATTACGCGGCGCGACAATCCCTTCCGCGCCTATCTGACGATCATCGAGGGCTGCGACAAGGCGTGCTCTTATTGTGTCGTGCCGTTTACGCGCGGGCCGGAACGCAGCCGCGCGAGCGCCTCGGTCCTCGAAGAAGTGCGCCGGCTGGCCGACGCGGGCTATTCGGAGATCCAGCTCCTCGGGCAGACGGTGAACTCCTATCTGGACCCGTCGTCGAAACGAAAGACGTTTGCAGAGCTTCTTGTCGCGGTTGCAGCGGTGCCGGGAATCCGGCGCGTGCGTTTCACGACGTCGCACCCTCGGGATTTCGGACGCGACATCGTCGAGGCGATCGATTCCGTGCCGGAGTTGTGCGACCACGTCCACCTGCCCGTGCAGTCGGGATCGACGCGAATCTTGCGCGAGATGCTGCGCACCTACACGCGCGAGGAATATCTCGAAAAGATTGCGATGATTCGTGAAGCGCGTCGGCCGATCAGCGTGACGTCGGACATCATCGTCGGATTTCCCGGCGAGACCGAAGAGGATCTCGAAGAAACTCTTTCCTTGCTCGATGCCGCGCAATATGACGGGGTGTTCGCGTTCCAGTATTCGCCGCGGCCAAACACGTCGGCGCAGCACATGCCCGACGCCATCCCCGAGGAAGAAAAGGGCCGCCGCCTCGCGCGAGTGATGGATCGCCAGCGCGAAATCCAGCGCGCGCGCAACGAGGCGCTGGTGGGGGAAACATTTGAGGTGCTGGTCGACGGGGCCTCGCGGCGTCCCGGCCAGTGGTCGGGTCGCTGTTCGAGCAACCGCATTTTAAATTTCACTTCGCGGCAGGAGAACCTTCTGGGAGAATATGTCCAAGTGCAGGTTGCGAGCGCCAGCCCGAACTGCCTTGTCGGTGAACACGTGATCTGATTTTCGGGCGGGCTGCACGCGCACGCCGCGCTCTGCGTCCGGGAGGCATCGATGGAAGTTGAGATGAAAATCCGCGGACTGATGATGGACCCCGTAACGAACATGCCTATCGTGGTGCTCAAGGATGCGCAGGGCACCGCGGTCCTGCCGATCTGGGTGGGAATCTACGAAGCCAACGCCATCGCATTAGAAATCGAAAAAGTGCAGACGCCACGTCCCATGACGCACGATCTGCTGCGCAACGTGTTCCTGGGCCTTGATGTGCGCGTGCAAAAAGTCGTCGTCAACGATCTGAAAGACGACACGTTTTACGCGCTGATCTGGGTGGAGCGCAACGGCGAGATTTTTTCCATCGATTCGCGCCCGAGCGACGCCCTCGCTCTGGCCCTGCGCGTCGATTGCCCCATCTTTGTGGAAGACGAAGTCCTGAAGAGCTCGAAAATTTCCAGCGCCATCTCCGAAAAATCCACCAGCGAAGAACTCCGCAAATGGCTCGAAGGCCTCTCCGACGAAGACCTCGGCCGGTACAAGATGTAATTATCGGCTTCTGTCTGCTGCGATTCAGTTCTGAACTTCTTATGAGAATATCCCTCAAACGGTTTGTAATACTTTGCCGCGAATCGGCGCCTTGAACCCGCTCGACGAGCGACCCGTCTCCAGGACACGATCCGCGCCAGTCCGCGGAGCAAATCGGAAATTCAGGTTGACATCGATTTTCTTTTCGTGGTACCTACCCCGGCAGACTCAACCTCAATCAACACGACATTTTTGGGGGGTGACCCAGGCCAGAACGTACATCGGGCCCCGGCGCTGCTAGGACGGCCTTGCAACTTCAGGGCCCCCCAATGGCATGTCCAGCACGCGATCCGTTTTACCGCCGAGCAAGCCCCGAAAAGTCAGGAGAACCGCAATGGCTCAAGTTGACGTGCCGTTGGTGCGCTCGCAGTTTGCGCAAACTTCGAGAGTCGACAATTGGTGGGTGCAGCCGCTAGTTGTTTTCCTCGGCCTCTCCGCTTTCATTGTCTACTCCACTTGGGCAGCTCTTCAGGGCCAGCATTACAGGTTCGGCCCGTATCTTTCTCCGATGTATTCACCGGAATTGTTTGGCGATCCCTTGCACGCATGGTTCGGAATAAAGCCGGAGTGGATGCCGGCATGGGTTACGGCTGCGATGCTCATCTTGTGGGCGCCTGGCGGCTTCCGCGTGACTTGCTACTACTATCGCGGAGCGTATTACAAAGCCTTTTGGGCAGACCCTCCCTCTTGCACCGTGGGCGAACCTCGCAAGACGTACCTTGGGGAACGCTCGTTTCCGCTAATTTTGCAAAATGTGCATCGCTATTTTCTCTACCTCGCCTTGGTGTTCCTCATCATCCTTGCCCGTGATGCGTGGGATGGTTTTTGGTTTGACGGCCACTTTGGCGTTGGTATCGGCTCTCTTGTGCTCCTGGTGAATGTGACGTTGCTAAGTTGCTATGCCTTGGGGTGTCACTCGCTTCGCCACCTGGTCGGTGGAATTCGCGATCGGATTTCCGGTACGCCGGTTCGCAAGAAGGCCTACGACTGCGTCAGTTGTCTCAATCGCCGCCACATGCTTTTTGCCTGGTGCAGCCTGGTCTGGGTCGCGTTTTCCGATTTCTACGTTCGTATGTGCTCGATGGGCGTGTGGACCGATTGGAGGATTTTCTAGTGGCCGAGTACATAAAGCACGAGCACGATGTGCTGGTGATAGGCGCCGGAGGCGCAGGTTTGCGCGCAGCCGTCGAAGCCTCGGCGGCAGGCGTGAAAGTAGCGGTGATCACGAAATCGCTTCTGGGCAAGGCGCACACGGTCATGGCCGAAGGCGGCATCGCCGCCGCGCTCGCCAACACCGATGACCGCGATAGCTGGCGCGTTCACTTCGCCGACACCATGCGAGGCGGCCAGTACCTGAACAACTGGCGCATGGCCGAACTGCACGCCAAGGAAGCGCCGGAGTGCGTGCGCGAACTCGAAGCGTGGGGCGCGCTCTTCGATCGCACGCCTGACGGACGCATTTTGCAACGCAACTTCGGCGGCCATCGCTACCCGCGGCTCGCGCACGTGGGCGACCGCACCGGCCTGGAAATGATTCGCACACTGCAGGACCACGGAATTCACCTGGGCCTCGATGTATTCATGGAATACACGGTGGTGACGCTGGTGAAGGATGGCAACCGCGTGGTCGGCGCATTTGGTTATGACCGTGAGCGCGGCAGGTTTCATCTTTTCCAGGCCAAGGCGGTGGTGCTAGCGACGGGCGGGATCGGGCGGGCCTATAAAATTACGAGCAACAGTTGGGAGTACACGGGCGACGGCCTAGCGCTTGCTTACGAGGCCGGCGCGGGATTGCAGGACATGGAATTCGTGCAATTCCACCCGACCGGAATGATCTGGCCGCCGAGCGTTTGCGGCCTTCTGGTCACGGAAGGGGTTCGAGGAGATGGAGGCGTGCTCCGCAATAAGGAAGGACGCCGCTTCATGTTCGATTCCATTCCGCCGCTCTACGCGACACAAACCGCTGACAACGAAGAAGAAGGCTGGCGATACACGCAGGGCGACAAGAATGCCCGCCGCCCTCCTGAACTGCTCACGCGCGATCATGTGGCCCGTTGCATCCGGACAGAAGTGCGCGAGGGACGCGGGAGCCCCCACGGCGGCGTGTTCCTCGACATCGCCTGGATCAAGGATAGAATTCCCAACGCTCCCGAACACATCAAGAAAAAACTTCCCAGCATGTACCACCAGTTTATGCAACTCGCAGGTATCGACATCACCAAGGAACCCATGGAGGTCGGACCGACCACGCATTACATGATGGGCGGTGTGCGCGTGGACGCTGAATCGCAGATGACCGACGTTCCAGGACTGTTCGCAGCCGGAGAATCCGCGGCGGGGCTGCATGGCGCAAATCGCCTGGGAGGCAATTCGCTTTCCGATTTGCTGGTGTTCGGCAAGCGAGCGGGCGACTATGCGGCGCGCTTTGCGAAAGAACATACGCAGGGAAAAGTGAATCCGGATGAGCTCGCGGCGGCGGAGATGCACGCGCTGAAGCCTTTTGAGAACCACGGCCCCGCGCCGTACATCATTCAATACGCTTTGCAGGAGACCATGCAGGATTTGGTCGGCATCGTCCGCCAGGAAGATGAAATGCTCCAGGCTCTCCATACCATCGAGGAATACAAGAAGCAGGCCGAGAACGCCGGAGTCCCGGGACACCGCGAATACAACTCCGGGTGGCATACGGCCCTCGATTTGCAAAACCTGATCATCGTGTCGGAGATGGTTACGCGAGCGGCGCTGGAACGAAAAGAAAGCCGCGGCGCGCAATTCCGCGACGACTACCCCGCGAAGAGCGACGAGTACGCCGGTTTCAACATCGTGGTCTCGAAAGGCGCTTCGGGCGAGGTCACGTTGCGCCGCGAGCCCATCCCGCCGATGCCGGATGAACTGAAGCAGATCATTCAGGAGATGAAGTAATGTCGAACGCAACGTTCCGAATTTGGCGCGGGGAGCAAGGTGCCGGGCAATACCGCGATTACACCATCGAAATCTCGGAAGGCATGGTAGTGCTCGACGCGATTCACCAGATTCAGGCGTCGCAAGCGTTCGATCTCGCCGTGCGCTGGAATTGCAAAGCAGGGAAATGCGGTTCCTGCTCCGCGGAAATCAACGGCTCGCCCAAGCTGATGTGCATGACGCGCCTGAATTCGATTCCGCTCGAGCGGCCGGTAACAGTCGAGCCGATGAAAGCATTTCCGCACATCCGCGACCTCGTCACCGATGTTTCCTGGAATTACCAGGTGAAAAAGAAGATCAAGAAATTCAAGCCGCGGCCTCCCGATGCGCCCGACGGAACCTGGCGCATGGCGCAGACGGATGTGGACCGCGTGCAGGAATTCCGGAAATGCATTGAGTGCTTTCTCTGCCAGGACGTGTGCCACGTATTGCGCGACCACCACATGCACGACCAGTTCATCGGCCCGCGATTCCTGGTCTACACGGCAGCGCTGGAAATGCACCCGCTCGATGTGGAGGACCGTCTCGGCGATTTGAGGAAAGAGCAGGGCATCGGCTTGTGCAACATCACCAAATGCTGCACCAAGGTCTGCCCGGAAAACATCACCATTACCGACAACGCGATTATTCCCTTGAAGGAACGCGTCGTGGATCGTTTCTTCGATCCACTCTCAAAACTGTTCCGCGTTTTCAGCCCGAATGGGCGATAGGAGGTCTTTATGCATTTCGACTTGAAGCCTATCTCCGTGGAAAGCATTCCGGAGGCGATCGCAAAAGTGGAACGCTACCGCCTTCTGAACGAACCCAATCTCGCGGAAAGCATCTGCCTGGATATTTTGACGATAGCGCCCGATCACCAGCAGGCCCTGATTTCGCTGCTGCTGGCTCGAACCGATCAGTTTGGGGACGGAATGACCGTGGCGAAGGCTCGGGAAGTTCTGTCCCAGATCAAGGGCGACTACGAGCGCGCCTACTATGCCGGGATCATTTCGGAAAGAAATGCGCACGCCCATCTTCACCAAGGCGGGCCGGGCAGCGCCTCGGTCGCCTATCACGCGCTTCGCGAAGCCATGGAGCACTTCGAACGCGCCGAAGTTCTGCGCCCGGCCGGAAATGACGATGCGATTCTCCGTTGGAATACCTGCGCGCGCGTCATCATGCGGAACCCGGAGATTCGACCGCTGCCGTATGAGGCGTTCCAGCCGATCACGGGAGAGTAGCTCTGAGTAGGACAGGCTTCAGCCTGTCAGCTTTTGACTTTCGGTAGGCCGGCAGAAGTCAAAAGAAAACAGGCTTGAAGCCTGTTCTACTTATTTCCAGCGCGAATGGCCTGATGGCGCATGACAAGCAGAATGGCTGCGCCGCCAAGTGCCGGGACGGCTAGCGTCAAGAGGCCCGTCTGGTAGTTTCCAGTGAAATCCTTCGCGCGGCCCATCCAATAGGGGCCGAGAAATCCTCCCACAATTGCGATGGTGTTCGCGGTGGCGATGCCCGCGGCTGAGGATTTGCCCGTGAGGAAACTGGAAGCGATGGCCCACGACGGTCCTGCCGTGGCATTGAACCCGATGAAGATGATCGCGTAAGCCGGGATGGCGAAGATCGGCGCGACGGTGAGGCCGCCCACGACAAACGCCGCGGCGATCAACAGGCAAGGCACGACGAGATGCAAGTAGCGCTCGCCCGCGCGGTCCGAATGCTGCCCGTTGAGCACCAGGCCGAGCGCACCCAATATCCCCATGATCGCAATTGCGAACCCGACGTTCGTATTGCTAAGGCCGGTGGCCTGTTGAATGAGGACCGGCGCCGAAAACGAGAACGCATAAAAGCCAATGTAAATGCAAAGCAGGTAGATGCCCAGTTGCCACACTCTGAGATTCAGTATGGCGCGCAATGCGCCTTCGCTGTGGCGCTCGCCGATCGCGGAATTGTCCGCGCGCAGCTGATTCGACAACCAGTCTCGCTCCTCGGCGGTGAGCCACTTGGCTTCGCCCGGCGTGTTCGGAAGATAGGCGAGAAAGATGACGCTGAGAATCACGGCCGGCAAACCCTCCGCCAGAAACAGCCATTGCCAGCCGGCGAGGGCCAGGCGTCCTTGGAGATTGAGCAGCGCGCCCGCAAGGGCGCCCATGAAGACAGAACTGAGCGGCAGCGCCACGTAAAAACGGCTGACGGTCCGCGCACGCACGTTGGCCGGAAACCACTGGCTAAGATAGTAGACAACTCCGGGGAAGAAGCCCGCTTCGGCCATGCCCAGCAGAAAACGCACGATGTAGAACTCCCGCGGCGTCTTTACAAACATCATGCCCATCGCCAGGAGGCCCCAGGTAAGCATGATTCGCGCGATCCACCGGCGCGCGCCGAATCGGTACAGCAACAAGTTCGAGGGAATCTCGCAAGCGGCGTAGCTGAGGAAGAAAAGCCCCGCGCCCAGTCCGTAGCTCGACGCGCTGAAGTGCAGGTCGCGATTCATCTGCAGCGCCGCAAAGCTGATGTTCACGCGATCCGTATACGCGACGCCGTAAGCGATGGCGATGAGCGGAATGAGCCGCACGCTGGCTTTGCGCAGCGCGGAAGCGGCGATCGCTGCGTCCGCTTTACCGGTGGGAGGAGGCACTGGCTCGACAGCACTCATCGTTGCTCTTCATGGCCTTTCATCGCAGCGGTCGAGAGCAGTGGAAGCATGACACGGCCCGCTTTTTTCGGGGAGAGAATAACATGTGGCACTTCGAAATTAGTAGGACGGGCTTCAGCCTGTCTGGTTTTGAATTCTGTGTCGCGGCGGCGAAAGTCAAAAGAAGACAGGCT
>DATNIO010000026.1:0-20141 GCA_035604385.1 Verrucomicrobiia bacterium
GATGCTGATGTACCAGGCGCTCGAGGCCGATCGCTGGCTGATCGCCGAAAATTGCGCGCGCCTCATCGAAAATTTGCCGACGCTCACGCGCGATCCCGCCAACGTCGAGGACACGCTGAAGTGCGACGGCGACGATCCCGCCGACTCCGCCCGCTACGGCTTGAAGTCCGCGCTCGAGCCGGGCCGCGCGCCGGCCGAAGTGCTCGCCGCCGAGCGCATCACCGCCGTAGATCCCACGTCGCGGGCAATCTGGCTGAAGAAGTTTTCCGCCGAGGAGTCGCGAAGAGTAGCGCCAGTCGTGCCGCGCCGGTGGCGCCCGCAAGGATGGTAAGTGGTTTGGGTTTAAGTGGCGCAGGCTTCCAGCCTGTGGGGGTTGGTTGCTAGGACATCGAGCCTTGGCGCAACTAGAACCCGCAGGCTGGAAGCCTGCGCCACCAAAACGAGTCACTTGCTCTGATCTACTTACTCAATCGGGTGCGAAGCGCTGGACCAGGGCCAGTCTTCCGCGCGGGCGACCAGTCCGGCGGCGACTGGATTACGCTCGATGTAAGACCGAATCTTCTGCCACTCCGCGGGATTGCGCACCCAGTGATCGAACGATTCATCCTGCCAGAAGCGCGTTCCTGTGCGAGAGAGAATGAGATTTGACTGGCGTGCTGTCGCGCCCTTGACGAGCTGCGTGAGTCGGGCGAGCGGGACGATCGGCGCGAGCAAGACGTGAACGTGATTGGCCATCATGGCATAAGCGCGCAGATGAAACAATTTTCGGTCGTGCGCATTTTTTAGGGACGAGAGAATGAATTCCGCGATGCGTGGATCTTTCAGCCAGAGAGGGCCTGTCCTGGCCACGTCCAAAATGTGATCGTAATGGACAAATGCTTCGCCGGGTGAGGAATTTACTTTTGGTGGAGGAATTGTCCTGGGCAGCGAGCCGTAGAGACGCCAAGTGATGAAAATATCTTGGCCGTCAGGTTGCCAGTGTGGTAGGCGCCGCCGATAGAATGTCATGATACGTGACACGCTAGCACGACCAGGTAATGAGGGAAAGCGGAAATAGTGGCGCAGGCTTCGGCCTGTGGGGGTTGGTTGCGAGGACCTCGCGCGTTGCCACAACTAAACCCCACAGGCTGGAAGCCTGCGCCACTTAGTTGGACGAATCCATGTGGCAAACGATGATGACTTGGCTGGCGCGACATTTGCGCGGGCGGTACGTGCTGCTGCTTGAGGAAGAAACGGCGCGGCTGCGCGCGGAAAATCGCGCGCTGGTGAATTCGCTGCTCGGCACGGCGGGCTTTCCGCCGATTTCGCCCGAGGACGACGCCCGGCGCGGCGTTGTGGGACTGCCTCCGGTGCGGCGCCGCACCTGGACGCAGATCGCGCGCGAGAGGGAAATGGCGGCCGGAAAAAGTCCGGTCGGGCGCGGCGCGGCGGAGAAATGACGTTCTGATTTGACAATGAAAGGTAGTTGTTTAGCGGACTGCATCGCAGCGCCGGCATCTCGCCGGCAAATGTGGTATTTGCCGATCAGACGCGAAAATCGCCGGCGGGACGCCGGCGCCACGAGTTAGATCAGGCTTTCTTGATGAGGCGGACGATCCAGAGCAGAATGCACGCGCCGACGAAGGCTACGACGATGGAGCCAATCAGCCCGCTGCCCGCGCTAATCCCGACCATGCCGAAGAGCCATCCGCCAAGCATGGCGCCGATGATGCCTATGACGATATCCATCAGCACGCCGAAGCCGCCGCCCTTCATTACTTTTCCGGCGAGAAAACCGGCGATCAGGCCGACGATGCACCACCAGAGCAGATTCCCCATGGATTCCCCCTTTATCGCTTGAGAGTGCGCAGCTGTGCTTGGAGCCTGTTTGGAGCGAAGACTGCACTCCTTCTATAACAGTTGCCCGGGAACGTCAATCGTTCCCATGAGAAGTAGCACAGAGTTCAGTCTGTGGGGTTCCGCGGATGAGCCCAGGCGTTAAATCCGCGGATCCGGCCATGGGCAAGGTGAGCGCGCAAGGAGCGGCCTGGGAGCATTGATGGAAACCCACAGACTGAAGTCTGTGCTACTGAAAACCATGACCAATCAGACGAACAATTTGGACGACCTCGCGATCTTGAACGGCGAAAATGAGGCGCCGAACGACGGCAGCGTTGCGCCGCTTGATGGTTCTTCCGCCGGAGGCGGACTCACGACGAGCGGCGCACTGTCCGCGCAGGGCGCAAAACCTGCGCGCGCGCCGCTTGGGATTGACGGCAAGCAGCCCGCGGCTAACGCGCAGGAAGCGCTGGCGAAGCTTGCGCTGGGGCCGAACAACGAGAGGCTCGAGGAGCTGCGGCCGGACCTGGTGAATGCGGTGCGCGAGCTCGTCGTGCAGTATCGCGAGGAGGGAATCGTCGCGCGTCGGCACGAAATCCGGCGCATCCGGCAGGCGCGCCTGTTTTGGCAAGGCTTGCAATACGCGTGGTGGAATCCGCAGGACATGACCTGGCACCTGCCGTACGAATCGAAAATTTACGACGACAGCGCGGCGGCGGAAATGCCGCGCTACCAGTTCGTCACGAATCTGTATCAGGCGTTCGGGCTTTCGTTCATTTCCATTCTCAGCCAAGACGTTCCCGCGACTCGATTTTATCCCCAGTCGGCGCAGGCGATCGGAGACATCTCGGCGGCGCGCGCGGCTTCCGAGGTGTGCGACCTGGTCGAGCAGAATAATCGCGTGCAGCATTTGCTGACCGGCGTGGCGTTTTATTTGTGGACCGACGGAAAAATCGGCGGCTACGTGCGGTACGTGGCCGACGCGCAGCGGTTCGGTTCGCACGATGAGCCGGTGATTGAGGAACACTACGTGCCGCTAGGAGATGACGCGTATGTGTGTCCCGAGTGCGGCGCCGAGCAGGTAGTAGGTAGCAGAGAGCAGGGAACAGGGGAAAACTCGAACCCTAACACCGATAACCCAACGCCTTCCGGCGGACATTCCGACACCCTTCCACCTGCCACTAACAACCTGCTACCTGCAGTACTCTGCCGCAACTGCGGAGCTTCGCTTGGTCCTGAGCATTTCACTCCGGCGCCTCGCGTTGCGGTTCCGCTGATTACCGGTGTGCGGCGCGTCGCGAACGGGCAGGAAGTGATTTCCGTTGTCGGCGGGCTCGAGTTGAATACGCCGGTGTGGGCGAACGAGATGCACGAGTATCCGTATCTCCAGTGGTCGATGGAGGTGCACCGCGCGAAATTGAAGGCCAGCTATCCGCATGCGGCGGACAAAATTCAGATGGGCGGGCCGATCCAGTCCGACGACGTGTACGCGCGGGCGACGCGCGTGGCGATCGCGCAGGGACTGCCGACGACGCATCCTGGCGACGCGCTATTTAATTTGATTACGTTTTCGCGGACGTGGATTCGGCCGTGGTCGTTCTACGCGCTCGAGGACAAGAGCGTGCGCGACGCGCTGCTGGCGCTGTTTCCCGACGGCTGCTACGTCGCCTATGCCGGCGACACGTATTGCGAATCGCGCAACGAATCGATGGACGATCGCTGGCGCGTGATGCACGCGCTTCCGGGCGACGGGCAGAACCGGCCGTCGGTGGGCGATTCGCTGGTGCAGATTCAGGAACGCTACAACACGCTGTCCAACATTCAAGCGGAAACGTACGAGTACGGCATCCCGCCGATTTACGCCGATCCGCAGGTTTTGGATTTTGACGCGCTCGCGAATCAAACGGCCGAGCCCGCGGCGCACTATCCGGCGCGCGCGCGTCCGGGGCAGCCGCTGGCCGCGGGATTTTTTCAGCCCGCGCCGGCGCAAGTGCCGCCCGATCTAGTGCGGCACCAGCAGGAATTGATGGGTCCGGTCTCGCAATTTCTTACCGGACTTTTTCCCGCTGTGTTCGGCGGAGAAATGGAATCAGTAAAAACCGCTTCGGGCTACGCCATGGCGCGCGATCAGGCGCTCGGGCGACTGGGACTCGTGTGGCGGCGTCTGAAAACTTTTTATGCCGATGTGATGCTCTTGTCGGTGGACTGCTTCCGGAAAAATCGTCCTGAGGACGCGGAGATTCCGATTCTCGGGCCGGGCGGGGAATTCGAGTCGCGCTGGATTCGCCTTGCCGACTTGAAGGGCAACATTCAAGCGCATCCCGAAAGCGACGAAACATTTCCGCGCTTGAAATCGCAGCAGCGAGCCGTCGTGCAGCAATTGATGGCGTCGTCCGATCCGATGATCCAGCAGGCGCTCGCCGATCCTGCGAATATCGGATTCGTGAAAGGCGTGCTCGGTTTGTCGGACCTCGTCGTGCCGGGAGAGGATTCGCGCAACAAGCAGTTGCGCGAGATTGATTTGCTTTTAGTAGGACAGGCTTCAGCCTGTCGGGTTCCGAATGATGAAAGCGAATCGTCAGGATCTTCGGGGAGCAAGTCGAATCCATCGGCAGCAGCCCGGGAGCAACTAATGGAAACCCACAGACTGAAGTCTGTGCTACTTGAACCCAGCGTCCCGGTCGATTTGCTCTTCGACAATCACGCGGTCGAGCTCGAAGAGTGCCGGCGGTGGGCGAATTCGGACGCCGGGCAAATCGCGCGCGTCGAAAATCCCGCGGGCTTTGCGAACGTGCGCGCTCACGCCGAAGCGCACTTGCGGGCGATCGGATTGGCGTATGCCGCGCAAGGCGCGGCAATCGTCCCCAATTCAACAAATCCCCCGAAGAGCAACAAATGAAGCGGGCCGCCAATTAGCACAGGCTGGAAGCCTGCGCCACCAGGAATGCAATGTCACAACGAGGAGTGAAACGATGAGCAGTGGAGTGCAAGTGGATCTGGATTGGGCAGGGACGCAGGCGTCGCAGAGTGGCGCGCCTGTTTCTCCAGCAGGCGCGGCGAACACTGGCGCCGCTGGTGCGGCGTACCTAACCGACGAGGAAATTCTGGACATGGAGCCGATCGGCTCAAGCGTTGCAAGACCTAATTCTGTCATTCCGAGCGAAGCGAGGAATCTCTCTTCGATCGAGGATGGGAGCAACGAAAGTTCACAGAGAGATTCTTCGGGCAAAGACGGCCCTCAGAATGACAACCAGGATACTGCAGCGGGCCATGAGGCGAGCGCGCAGATGCCTTCGTGGATGGCGACGCTGGCGGCGGATCCGAAACATGGGGGCGAGGCGCAGCAGTTGTGGCGCGAGCATCAGGAATTTCGCGCTGCGTTTGCTTCTCCGGAGGAGGCGCGGGCGATCAAGGAATTGTTGCCTGGCGGCGTGCGCGATGTTTTGACGTTGCGCGAGGCGACGCAATCCGTGGACAGGATTGACGCGGCGATATTTTCGGGGGATGCGCGGGCGCAGTCGGAAGTTGTGGCGGAACTCGCGCGGGCGAATCCGGCGGCGTTTCGGTCGATGTTTGCCGAGGCGGCGAAGGTGCTGGCGGGGATGGGGCAGAAAGCGGAGGTTGGAGGCTCGAGGTTGGAGATTGGAAATCCCGATGCGTCGGCTGCGCGAGAATTGTCTGCGGGACAAGACGCCGATCAGGTGACACGGGGCACGGGCCACGAACCACGGGCCACGGCTCTTGAGCCGCCGCACTTCGACCCTAGCGCGTACGCCAACTTCGAGCGCGCCACGAACGACGCGGTGGCGCGGGACGTGCGCGGGTCGATCGGCGAGACGCTGGCGCGCGTGATGCCGGAGGGCGTGGCGGAGGGAGCGGCGCGGCGGATCGGCGAGGATATTTTTAACGAAGTGCATCGCGCGCTCGCGGCGGACCGCGCGCTTTCCGAGCAAGTTGCCGGGGTGTTGCGCGACCGGCGATTTGGCGGCGCGGAGCAGCAGCGCGTTGCGTCGCTGCTCGCGGGGCGCGCGAAGCAGCTGGTGCCCAGCGTGGCGCGCCGCGTGATCGGCGAATGGACCAGCACGGTGTTGAACACGGCGCGATCGAAGGCCGCGCGGCAGGCGGCCGCGGCGGCGCGCGTCGATATCGCCGCGCCCGGCGGATCGCTCGATTCCATGCCACTGAGACAAATGTCGCCGCGCGAAGTGAACTACGCGTCCATGAGCGATGAGGAGATATTGGGAATTTAGTGGAACAGGCTTCAGCCTGTGAGGGTTGGTTGCTAGGAACTCGCGCTTGGGCATAACAAAAACCCACAGGCTGGAAGCCTGCGCCACTTGGGGCGCTGCGGCAAATGTCGCCGCACACCAGTCATTAGTCACCAGACCCCAGTCATTAGTCACCAGACCCCAGTCACTAGCCACTTTCATTCAGGCCTAACACAGCACGACCATTCATTCCGCATTCATACCTTCATAGACACAAGGAGCCATCATGGCACAACAAAACAACGCACAAACCATCGCGTTGCAACTGGAGAAGGTGCGCGACAAAGTGCCCCTGCTCTACGAGCGCGACGATGTTCTGCTCAGCATGATCCAGCAACGCGGCGATATCGAAAAGGTCAGCTCGCGCAACATGCGCTTGCCGTTGCAATTGATTCCCGGCGGCAAGGCCGGCAGCTACAGCGCCGATGGCGGCGACCTGGGGCTCGGCTCGGGCACCACATACGACGTCGCGCAAGTCTCCCCGATTTTTTTCCGGTTCGCCGTGCAAATCACCAAGCTCGTCGAATACGCGTCCAACTCCCGGGAGAAGGCCATCGAAAATGCCGTGAAGCGGGAAATCGCCAGCGGCATGAAGCAATTCCGCTCGTTCCTCGACAAAGTGATCCAGACCGCCGGCAACGGCGTGCTGGGCACGATCAGCTCGATCGCCAGCAACACGTTCACGATGGCTGTGCCCACGGGCGCGGCGCTGGTGTACGTGGGGCAGACGATCCAGATTTACGATCCGACACTCACCACCAATCGCAACGTCGCGGCCAGCGTGGTTTCCAGCGTGACCGCAGCCGATCCGATTTCCTCGACGCAAACGATCACGGTGGACAACGTGCCGAGCGGCACGTCCGTCAACGACGTGATCGTGCATGACGGCCTCACCGGCTCTTCGCCGGTGTCGCTCTTCGGCATCAAGTATCACCAAAACAACGCCACCACCGGGACTTGGCTCAACCTCAACCGGGCCACCTACCCGCAGCAATTGCAAACGCCGCGCGTCAACGCGGGGAACGCCGCACTGGTTCCCGGCCACGCGCGCCTGGCCATCAACAAGGTCCGCAAAGCGCTGGGCATCAACCATCTCGGAAAACTCATCGCCTACACCAGCGTCGAGCAGGAACACGCCTGGGAAAATCTGGGCATCACGGTTTCCCAAATCGTCAAGGAAGGGCCGGGAGGCCGCGCGACTGACCTCGACATGCTCTTCTCCGGAAAGAAAACGATGTCCGGCATTCCGATCAAGTCTTCGGTGAACGCCGATCAGACGCGCGTGGATTTCCTCGATCTGTCGCACTGGGGCCGCGCGGTGATGAAGGACATCGACTTCTTCGAGGTGGGCGGGCAAACCGTGTTCCCGATCTACGGCGCCAGCGGAGGCATCTCCGCGTCATTCATCTTCTACTTCGACACCGGATTCCAGGTGTGGAACGACTCCCCGCGCAGCGGCAGCTTCATCGATACGCTCGCAAGGCCGAGCGGGTACTAGGCTAAAAAGACGTGGCCGGTGACTGGCGAGGAGTCGATGGCCGACTCCGTTGTTTCGCCAGTCACCAAACACATTTGCAGCGGGACGCATTTAAGTGGCGCAGGCTTCGAGCCTGTGGGGGTTGGTTGCGAGGAGATCGAGCCTTGGCATAACCAAACCCCACAGGCTGGAAGCCTGCGCCACTCTAACCTTAGGAGAAAAACATGTCTGTCACACTTACGCTTACGGATATTGATCCTGGCGGGACGCAAGTCTACGCGTTCGGCACCGTGGCGCTTTCGGGGAATTATCCTTCCGGCGGCGACACCGTGGACTGGACGCAACTGGTCAAGCAGATCGCGGCGCGCGGGCAGATCATCGACTCGAGCATGAGCGATCCTGCGTACGGGCCGATCCAGGCGAGCTTCACCGTCCAGGGCGGCACGCCCAATCAGTATCAAATGCAGCAGGGCGCCGCGGCCAACAATTGGAAGATGCGCGGCTACACGACGGGATCGAGCGGCGCGGAATTTACGGGCGGCTCGGCGTATCCATCGTCGGCCACCGGCGACGTGATCACGTTCTCGGCGCAGTTCCGGAAACTGACGTGAAGAACCAACCCCGGAAGAAGGAACCACAGATGAACACAGATGAACACGGATAAAAACAAAGAGAATATGGATTTCTAAAACTGATTGCATGTGGTGATTGTTTTTCTCCTCCCAAGTTGTTCCTGACCTGTTCTTATCAGTGTTCATCTGTGTGCCCGCCGCGGCGGGTGGTTTCGCTCTTTTGATTTCCTTCGTTTCCCTGTTGCAAATCAATGATTCGCATTTTGCGAGAAACGTATGAGGCGCCGGCGGACGTGGCGCGCGCGCTCCTGCTTGCGGGCGGGCGCAACTTGTTTGGCGAGGCGAATTACCGCGCGGTGTGGGGATGGTCGCGGCTGGACTGGATTGGGGGGAAGTGGGAAGACCGCGATCCTGTTTCCGGGGCGCTGGTGCGCGAAGTGGTGGAGCTGCGGCGCGAGCCGAAATATTTGCCGCACGATCGCTGGCACATCGAGCGGTGGATGCCGCCGGAGAGTTACGGCTCGCCCAGCGCGTGGCACGCGCAGACTCTTGAAATTGCGAACGGGCGGAACGTTGCGGCGCTCGGGCCGTATCCTTCGCGCGGGGATTACGAGCACTGCTTCACGCTGGAGGGGCCGCGGGGCGAGTTCGTGCAATTGACGCCGGCGGTGGCGCGGCATATTGCGCGCGCGATCGAAACCAGCCGCGGCATCGCGCCGGCAAAGAAAAGGGAAGCGCTCGAGGAGCGCACGCGGCGCGAGGAACGCGAGTACGACAGTTACGCCGAGGGCGTGTTGTCGTGAGTGGCGTGGGGTGACTGGTGACTAGTGACTGGTGACTGGTGAAAACCAACGGCTGGTTAGAATTGGCTGCTCCGATTGAAAGGACTTGAGTGATCTACAACGCACGAAATACTAATCATGACCCACGAGTCAAGAATTACGAATCACCAGTCACCAGTCACTAGTCACCAGTCACATTTCCAATTGGAGAAGAAACGAAATGCATAGCGACACCGTAGTGATTACAAATATTACCGAGCAGAGCTACATGGCGCACCGGATGTACGGGACGTTTCAGATTGCGGGGCGCGCCGAGGGAGACGCATACGCGCTGACGCGCATTACGCCGCGCACGGCGGTGATGGATTATGGCGACAAGCGCACGCTGCCGCTGCCCATTACCGCGCGCGAAATTGCCGATGATATTTGCCGCGAAATCAATTCCGACGCGGGGGAGCGGAGTTTTCTGGGAGTCTTCGTGTGCGCGGGGGACGCTCCCACCGAAGGCGAGCTGCGAAGTGCGCACGAGAAGCTCGACGAATTTTACCGCGCGCTGGTGGCCGCGGCGGACCGCGAGTGGGAACGCTCGCATTCGTACCTCTTCATTCACGATTTGCAGCGGCGCGCCGCGGCGCGGCTGGGCCTGGAGAAGGAATGGTATTACCAGGCGCGCGAAACCGAGGAGTGTCCCGGGTGCGGCGAGAGGGTGAAGCCGGGCGTCGCGGTGTGCAAATCGTGCCACGCGATTCTCAATCGCGACAAGGCGCTTGCGCTCGGACTCATGCAGCCGCCCGTTGGCGCGCCCATCGCAACCGAGGCGCGCGCGGAACGTACGCCGGCACCGCGACGAGCTTAGCGGCCAGTGGCGCAGGCTTCAGCCTGTGGGGGTTGGTTGCTAGGGTATCGAGCTTGGCATAACCAAAACCCACAGGCTGAAGCCTGCGCCACTTAAACCGGCCTTCCGGAATACAACATTCTTACAGAGGATTCATGGAAATGAATGGAATGATGAAACATTTTCTTTGGTTCGCGACGTTTGCCATCGTGGTCGCGTCGTGCGGCGTGGATGCGCGGGCGCAGGGTTCGCGCAAGGACGACGTTGTGTTCAACGCGCAGGGGCGTCCGATGGCGGGCGCCACGGTGCGCGTGTGCACCTCCGCGGCGACGGGGCAGCCGTGCTCGCCGCTCGCGCTGATTTATTCCGATGCGGCGCTGACGCAGGCGCTGGCGAATCCAACCTCGACCGACGGCCTGGGGAACTACACGTTCTACGCCGCTCCGGGACGCTACGAAGTCGAGATCAGCGGGCCTTCAATCACCACCAAGCAACTGCCCAACGTGATTCTGCCCAGCGATCCGACCGCGCCGACATTCACGACCGTCACGACGACGAGCGGCATCTCCGCATTTTCGCTCTCGCTCACCGGCAATCTCACGGTAAACGGATCGGCTGCGGTTACGGGATCGCTGACGGTCGGCGGCTCGCCTGTGCCGTCAACATCTCAGGACAATCAGTGGACCGTGTCGCAGCGTTTCAAGGGGCCCGATCCGTGGCGCGACATCACCGCTTACATGCCCGGCGGCGGCTGCGATCAATCCGCGCTTACTGGAGCTCACACCACGGGAACGATCACTTCCGGCACAGCGGCGCTGGCCATCGCCTACGACAACAATTTCAAGAACGGTTGCGGGATCTTCATTGCCAATGCGGGCTCCGCATCCACTCTTTCCACTCCCGCGCAAGGGACAGCGCCGAATCCGAACGTCATTGGCACGGCAGGATCGACAACGGTTCACTACAAGGTCGCGGCCATCGACGCGAATTTCGGCACGTCGGCGGCGAGCGCGGCCATCACGGTGACCACGGCTCCGGCCACGCGCACGCCGATCAATTACGTCGGCGTGTACTGGCAGGGAGTCGCGGGAGCTGTCGGGTATCTCGTCTACAGCGATGCCGGCGGAAGTTACGCGCCGCTCGGCTATTCTTTCGATTGCTTCGGCTTTAACGCCGGCGGCTTGTGCGGGATCATCGACAAAGGGCCGGAGACGAATACCTGGACCGGGTTCAACGGATTCTGGCCCACCACGCCGCCTTCGGGCGTCACCAATCAGGCGCTGATCACCACGATCGCTTCGGGCGCCGGAACCACGAGCCTGGTCCTTGCCGCGGCAGCGTCCAACTCGGTGTCCAGCGTCTTCGCGATTCCCGACAACAGCATGTTCATCAAGCAGGCGATTTCGGACGCCGCGAATGACGGAAGCCCGCAGATTACAAACAAGGGAACCGTCTATATTCCGGAAGGCCTCTGGTACATGTCCACGATTCCATTTCCGTCGTCGGGAATCGATGGAGTGAAGATCGTGCAGGCGGGAGCGATTACGCTGTTCGGACTGCCCATCGAAGGAAATCTCGGAACTTCGGGAACGACAGGGCACATTTCCATTGAAGGAACGGGCGGAGTCTATCAGCCTCACAATTGGATTTTGTCCTGCAGCAATATCAGCGGCTACCAGACGCTGGGCGCAATTTTCGTGGTCTACAGCGGGGGACTGGATTTAAGCCACGTCTGCGTGTCCGGCGCGCAAACGGACATCATGGCGGATTCCGGCGGCGACATTACCACGCAGGATGTCTATTTCGGCCAGGGCGGCAGCGGGCCAATCCTGCAGGTGGACAACAACGCTTTTTTCAGCATGTTCGACCGCACCAACTGGAATGGGAATAGCGGGAATACCAATATCCCCGCGATCTGGTTTCTGGGCTTGACCAATAACGCCCATACCAGCGTGTACGACTTCCGCGACAATTCCTTCATCAGCCACACGATCCGAGTGGATATCCCCTTCCCAAGCGGCGGCGGTCCATTTGGAAATTTTGTTTTCGACGGTACGACGGACATCGAGAATAACCAGGACCTGGGCTTCATCAACCTGGCCACTTGCAACGCTCCCGGCGGATTGACTCTCGACAACGTTGTGACCGGCGATGTCATGGCTGCCAGTCAGACGCTTCTCTACAGCACTTCCTCTTGCGGCACTCTGCCTGGAACCAACATCTTCGTTCATGGACAGACGGCGGGATTCTCGCAACTAGCGGGTTCTTCCATCAATTCGGGGAATCCGGTGAACTGTCGAAACTGGATTTACGAGAACGCGAGCAACGGAGGGAGCGGAAACAACAGCATCGGCTATTGGGGCAACATCTTTGGCAGCTATTCCGGATGCGATCTGGGCATCACGCAAACGGGCTACGATGTCCAGACGACGGAAGTTCTGACCAGCGGCGGGAACGATACGAATGGGCCGGCCGGAGAGCAAATCATCGGCCATGTGTTTCGCCGGCCGCAGGCGAGCGTCACTTCCACCGGCTCCGGATCGCTTTCCGCCGGAACCTATTACGTTAAAGTAACTGTGGTGGACGCGGCCGGCCGCGAATCCGCGCCCAGCCCGGAAATTTCGCAGACCGTCGGCGCATCCAGCTCCATCAATCTTTCCGCCACCACGGCGATTTTTTTTCCGGCCAGTTGCAATTTCTACTTCGGCACGAGTTCAGGCAGCGAACCGAACTTCTTCAACTCCACCAATGTAACGAATGGCACGTGCACGTGGCCGCTCACGACCACTACCGGCGCGTCGTCCGGCGCGGGAAGCACGCCGCGACCCATCGGCAACGCGATGCGCTCCTGGCTCACGGAAGAAAATAACGCGAATTCGTGCCTGTTCTGCGGGTTCAGCGGAGGTCTCGGAACCGGCTTCCTCGGGTTCAATCTGAACGCGGCGCAATATGCCGCGCCTCTCACGGGCGTGCAATTTCCGTTCAATGGCGCCGTCCACAGCTATAAATTCTATTCGGCCTCGGAGACGACCGCACCCACAGGAATTGCGAACGTCGACGAGCTGTATGCCGACTCGACCGCGCACCGGTGGAAGAAAATCGAGAACAACGGCGCAGCGCTAACCGTGGGAAGCGCCGACAGTTCCGCCTGCGCTTATCAAGGTCCCGCTTCGGCGATCACGGGAACGGGAGCGGCGGCCACTTACTATACGTGTACTCTTCCCGCGGGCGTGATGGGAGCGGGGCAGGGAATTATCATCACCGTGCTAGCCAAGCACACCACGGGCACCGCGGCCGTCAGCTACACGCTTTCGTTCGGCGGGACTTCCACAACGGCCGTGGCTCCGACCGGTGCGGCCAATCAACTCGAACGCATCACCTACCTCGTCATGAACAATTCCGGCTCGACGAGCGCGCAGACCATTTCCACGGTGGGCCAGGACAGCAATGCCGGAAACAATTCGATCAAGCTCGATACGGCGGCCGTCAGCACCGCGTCCGCGGTGACGATCAACTTGCAGTTCAATGTGGCGGCGACCGACGCCATTACGCCTGAAATGTTCCTGGTGGAATTGAAGCAGTAGTTTTTAGTAGCACAGGCTTCAGCCTGTGGATTTCCAATTGATCTTGGCTGGCGCGTTGATCCTGTCAACCATTCACGCGCTTCAGTCCTGGCTAACGCGGTCGGCCTGGGTTCGCTGACGGAACCCCACAGACTGAAGTCTGTGCTACCTAAACCCAAAGGACTTCATTCATGCGCGACTTACTCCATTTCGTTTCTCGATCTGCGTGCATTCTCCTTCTCACATTCACGTTCCTCGCCGGCGATAGCGCCGGCGCGCAAGGCGCTCCCGCGGGCACGCCGCATAGCGTCACGCTCACCTGGCAGGCGCCCTCGCCGGTGGGCGGATCGGGAACGATCAGCGGATACAACGTTTACCGCTCGGCGTCGAGCCCGACAAATTACGCGAAGGTGAACACGGCTCTCAACGCGGGATTGACGTACACCGACACCAGCGTCGCCGCGGGCACGAGCTACAGCTACTGCGTGACGACCGTGGACTCCTTGGGCGAGGAATCGGTCTGTTCCGTGCCGGCAACGGCCAATGTGCCAGCAAACCCAAACGCCCCGAGCGCTCCCCTCATCACCGTAAAGTAAAGAGGACCTCATGAGCGCCTGGACAAATTTTCAAGTGTGGTGGCGCGGCCTGGTGGCCGCCGCGATTGCGGGCGGCGCCAACGGCGTCATCACCGGTTTCGCGGCGGTGGGAATCGATCCGCAGCATTTCAACTTGCAGGCCGGACTGCACTCGACGCTGGCGATCGCGGGAGTGAGCGCGATGATGTCCGGCATCATCGGCGTCGCGGCGTATTTGAAACAGTCGCCGCTGCCTGCTGGAGGTTAGAGGCTGGAGATTGGAGGCTGGAGAAAACTCCTCCGGCATCCAATCGCGACGCTCTCGAATCTTCCACCAACCAGTTCTTTCCAACCTCTAACATCTAGCTTCTAACTTCCAGGAGTTACCATGCCAGTCGTCGGAACTACCGCTTACAACACTGCCGGGCAGATCACGGCGCTGGTGCGCTCGCTGCTGAACGACGCCGCGGGGAATCTGTTCACGGATACGGTGCTGCTGCCGTACGTGAACTCGGCGTACCGGAAGGCGCAGCGGGCGCTGGCCAACGTGCAGTCGGGAACTTTTCTGAGCGACGATGTTTTATTGGTCGTGCCCGCCGTGCCGGTGGTGGACGCCTCGGCGCAAGTCTCGATTACGGACGCGACCGCGCCGCCGAACCAGTTGCCGCCGAACCTGCTCGTGCCGGTGAAATTGTGGGAGCGCGCGAACCTCAGCTCCGACGATTTCATCGAGATGACCGACTTGACCGATCACGACGGTCTGCCGTCGGAGCCGCAGGCGCAGACGCTGCGTTACTGGGAATGGCGCGCCGACGGTTTGTATTTTCTCGGCGCCACGCGGGACACGCAAATCCGTCTGCGCTACCAGACCTCCTTTCCCGACCTGGTCGATGCGACCAGCCCCGTGCTGATCCGCAACGCCCAGGAAGCGCTCGCGTACGCCGCCGCCGCAATGGCCGGCGCCGCGCGTGGAGCGCCGCAAGCCGAGCGCTGGGACATCGCCGCGTCCGACGCACTTGAGGACCTGATCACGCGCGCCACGCAGCGCGAACAGCAAACTGGCCGGCGCCGCAGGCCGTTTTCGTCGCGCGCGGGGTTTGCGCCGCTGATTTAGGTGGCACAGGCTTCAGCCTGTAGCTTTTCTGCAAATCAACCGACCAGTGAAACTACGTGCAAGGACAAAAATCCACAGACTGAACAGGCTGCGGAAAAAGGGCTCCGCTCCTTTTGTCATTCCGAACGAAGCGAGGAATCTCTCTTTCTTTTCATGGAATTAAATCCAAGAGAGATTCCTCGCTTCGCTCGGAATGACAAAAAATACTTTTTTTCGCAGCCTCTGAAGTCTGTGCCACTTAAACCATGAGCATCGCTGGCACAATCGACGCGCCGCTGGACTTGTTCGGCGGGCTGGTCACCGACATGTCCGCGGCCGATCTGCCGCAAGGAGTGTCGCCCGATTGCCGCGACGTGGCGTTTGTGCAGGGCGCGGTGAAGACGCGGCCCGGGCTTTTGTCGGTGTATTCGCCGATTGCGGGAAATCCCACTGTCAACTACCTGAAGACATTTACGCAACCGAATCTTGTGAAGACGCTGCTGGCGATCGATTCCGCGGGGACGCTGTGGGGCGAGAATTCTCCCGGCGTGCTGACGCAGATCGCGGCGGGGCTTACGCCGAACGCGGCGGCGAGTTCCACATCGCTCTTCGCCCGCGAGTACATCGCGCAGCATGACGGCAACTTCGGTTTGGACATGCCGCGCCAGTACGACGGCACAAATGTGGATCGCGTGAGCCAGATCGGCCCGGGCGCGGGTCCCGCCGCGGTCATGGACGTCATCGCGAATATTTCGTCGATTTCGCGCACGTCGAATGTCGTGACCGTGACGACGGCGACGCCGACGGGAATGCTCGCGACGGACCAGGTCGTCATCGCGGGTGTCACGGACACGACTTACAACGGAACTGTTCCGATCGCGTCGATCATCGATTCGCTGCACTTCACTTACGCGCAAACAAATTCCAATTCGTCCTCGAGCGGAGGCACCGCCGCGCCGGTGGGCTCGATCAGCGCGGGCGTGCATCAGTGCGCGGTAATTTTCGTGACGCGGCAGGGATATTTGACGCGGCCGTCAGCGCCGGTCTCGTGGACAGCGGCCGGCGGGCGGCGCGCGATCGTGACGGGCATTCCTTCGGTGGCGACGCTGCCGAATGTCGTCGCGCGAATTCTCGCGTTCACGGGATCCGGCGGCGATTTGTTTTTCTACACGACGGGGCTGGACGGCGCGCCGCAGATGCAGGTGTTCGACAACGGCGTGTCCTCGTTCGTCGTGGATTTTTCGGACACGGCGCTCCTGGCGGGAATCGAAGCGGATTCTTTGTTTCAACTCGTGGAGCTGGGCGAATGCGCCGGCGTGATCGGCTATTCGCAGCGCTTGTTCTGGTGGGGCGAACGCAACAAGCAAAATAATTGGGACAATCTCACGTTTGACGGCGCATTCGGCGGCTCGGGAGGCAACGTGCCGCTCGGCTGGACTCCCGACGCGACGTTCTTCGCGGGCGGCAGCCCCGACTCGACCGGCGAAGCGATCTGGGGCGGCGACTACGCGATCCTCGGCGACGGCGCGACCGCGACGCGCGGGCTCATGACGCAGTCCGCAGTGAGCGACTCGAACGGTGCGCCGCGCTTGCGAGCGAATACGGGTTACTCGGCGCGCGTCAAGGTGCGCATGACGGGCGCCCTCGCGCAGGGCACGCTGCACGTCCACATTTACAGCGCTTCGCTGGGAATTTCGACCACCGGCGTTTCCGTTCCCGCCGCCCAAGTCACTACCGGCGCGTGGAAGGAATTTATCGCGCCGATCACGCCGTCTGCCGGCTTCACGACGATTCCGTCCGACCTGCTGCTGCGCGTTTACGCGGACGGGACGCCGACGAACGGCGCCGGATTCCTGGTCGACAACATCGAGATTTTTCCGACCGCCGAACCGTACAACACTTCGCTCGTCCGCGCTTCCTTCTCCGAGGATCCCGAAAGCTACGACGGCGTCACCGGGTTCATGAGCGTCTCCGAAAACGACGGGCAGACCGTGCGCGCGGCGTTCCTGCTGCGCGAGCGGCTCTACTTCGTGAAGGACCGCTCGCTGCACGTCACCCAGGACGACGGCGTGAACGAGCCCGCGTCCTGGACGATCAACGAAGTGTCCAACGCGGTCGGCACGCCTTCGGTGCAGGGCGTGGCCGTGGGCGAGGATTGGGCAGTGATCGCCGGGCGCGCGGGCATGTACATTTTCGACGGCGGCGAGCCCATCAAAATTTCGCAGGAAATTCAGCCGCTGTGGGACACGATCAACTGGGCCGCCGGGCAAACGCTCTGGGTGCGCGTGGACACGCGCAACAAGCGCATCCTGTGCGGCGTGCCCACCGGCGCGGCGACTTCGCCGAATTTAATTTTAGTTTTGGATTACCGCAGCCTGTCCAGCGCCGGCGAAATCGGATCGCTCGGCTCGATCCTCTTCTCGACGCTGTCGGGAAAACTGTACGCCGTGGGCCGCTCGCGCAAATGGTGCCCGTGGCACATCACCGCGAATGCGTGCGCGCTCGCCGAACGCTCCGACGGCACCGCGCAGGTGTTTCTAGGCAACGGCCTCGTCGGCGGCGCGGGCAATGGGAAAATCTATCAGCTCTCCGACACGCAATTTTCCGACGACGGCGCGGCCATCAATTCCTACTACACCACATATTTTTTCCTGAGCCACGATCTCGAACAGACGTATCAAGTCCGCTCGCACCGAAAACTTTTCGCCTACCTAACGATGTACGCCGAAGGAGCAGGGAACTTGAACCTCTCCACCTTCGTCGACAACGAAGCGTATCCCACAGCGCTCACGCCGCTGCCCCTTTCCTCGCCCGGCCCAAAGGATCTCGAGCTGCCCATTAACTTGCTCGGCGAGCGCGTCGCATTCCAGGTTGGCACGAACACCCCTGGCGCATGGTTCAAGCTCGAGCGTTTCATCCCGTCGCTGCTGCCGGATCCCTGGGCGCCAGTGAGGGGAGGGAATTGATTGGCACTGTCCTAATCTGGGCACCGGGGGTGTATTATTACCCGGATTGAAAGCCGCTTATACGCGGACCAACGCGGACTTTTTCAGATGAAACAATTGTCGATTGACCTGGCGAATTGTTATGGAATCAAGAAACTACAAAAGAAGTTCGATTTCTCAGATCAGAACGTCTACGCCATTTATGCCCCGAATGGGTCAATGAAGTCCTCTTTGGCACAAACATTCAAAGATGTGGCTGACGGAGTGCAATCCAAGGATCGGATATTTCCTGGTCGCGTCTGCACTAGAAAGATCACTGACGAAAATGGCGCCGATTTGCCTCAACAGAACATTCTTGTTCTTCCTCCTTACGATCAATTCCTTGGCCACACAGAGAAAACGTCGACTCTTTTGGTGAACAACGTCTTACGAAAAGAATACGAGCAGTTGCACAATGAGATTGATAAATCTACGGAAGCCTTTGTCAGGTCCTTGAAGGAACTGTCTGGCTCGAAAAAGGATTTGGAAAATGAAATATCTTTGACGTTCATGGCCACTGAAGGCCTGTTCTACGAAGCTCTTGGCCGCGTAAAGGACGAGGTGCGTAAGCAGCCGGATGCTCCATTTGCTGACGTTCGCTATGACGCGATCTTCGACGACAGGGTCTTAAGCCTTCTTGCGACAAAGGATTTCAAAACCGCAATTCGGGACTACATTACCAAATATAATGAACTGCTTGCTGCATCCACATTTTTCAAGAAGGGAATCTTTGAGTATTACAATGCAGGCCAAATCGCCAAGACCCTGGCAGACAATGGATTCTTTGCCGCTAAACACACCATTAGCCTGAATGCGAATAAGAAACTAGAAATTAGCACGCAGAAGCAGCTTGAGGAATTGATTGCAGGCGAACTGGACAACATAACTAAAGACAAGGACCTAAAGAAGAAATTCGATGAAATCAAGAAGCTCCTAGAAAAGAACGTGACCGTTAGAGAGTTTCAGGCGTACCTGGTGCAACATGAGCTATTGCTCCCCCATCTGGCAAATGTTGATTTATTTAAGCAGCAAATCTGGAAATCTTATTTCAAGACGCGAATTGATTTCTTTGAAGACGTGCTCAACAAATATCAGCAAGTGGAAGCCAGGAAAAAGGAGATAGAGGAAGAGGCAAGCAAAGAGCGCACCCAGTGGGAGAACGTAATTGACCTCTTTAATGATCGCTTCTTTGTACCCTTCAAATTGGAAGCTAAGAATAAGATTGCTGTCACACTGGGTCATGAGAGCATGCTGAGTCTTGATTTCACTTTTCAGGATGGGGTGGAGAGCGTGCCGGTGGAACAGGACACCTTGATGAAAGCCTTAAGTCAAGGAGAGAAAAAGGCTCTTTATATCCTCAACATCATTTTTGAAGTCGAAGTTCGGAGACAAGCAAGGCAGGAGACGCTTTTCGTCGTCGACGACATTGCAGATTCATTCGATTATAAGAACAAATACGTGATTATCCAGTACTTGCAGGACATTGCAAAAGAACTGAGTTTCAAGCAGATTGTTCTTACCCATAACTTCGATTTTTTTCGCACTATCCAAAGTCGATTTGTGCGTTATTCGCACTGTCTCATGGCCTCCAGGAGCAGTACTGGAGTGCGACTCGAACAGGCCTCTGGCATCCAAAATGTTTTCGTGAACGACTGGAAGCAGAACTTCTTCATTCAGAATCGCAAGCAAATCGCTTCGATCCCCTTCATTCGCAATCTTATCGAATTCACCAAGGGCGAGGATGATCCTGACTACCTCAGGCTAACGTCACTTGTCCACTGGAAGGCAGATTCTGTCACCGTCATGCGGCGGGATTTAGACGCCATCTACATCAATTTATTTGGTGGAGCTGGAAAATCCGCGGACGCCGACAAGCCCGTAGTGAATCTTATCTTTGAGGAGGCAGCGGGTTGTTTGAAAGAGGGTGACGGCGTTAATTTTGAACACAAGATTGTGCTATCTGTAGCTATACGCCTTGCTGCCGAGCGATTTATGGTAGCCAAGATTGCAAACCCTGCGTTTGTAGCCGCCATCAAAGAGAATCAAACGCCCGTGCTTCTGAGCGAATTTGCCAAACTGTTCGTCCATGAAACGGAAGTGATAAAGACCCTTCAAAACGTAGTGCTCATGACTCCGGAAAACATTCACTTAAATTCATTCATGTACGAGCCGAT
>DATNIO010000027.1:0-24617 GCA_035604385.1 Verrucomicrobiia bacterium
TTGCGGCAATCGCGGAGCGCAGCGGGCCGGTGTCCGCAGGCAAAGCCCATTCGTAAACAGGAACTGAAGTGACTTGCGCGCCGCGCTCGACAAGTCCCGCGACCAGCTCCGGGTTCGACACACCGTATTCCTGCACCGCGACACGTCGTCCGTTCAAAGGCAAGGCCGCGCCATTTTCATCCAGCGCCCGCAAAAGTTCACGCCACGTATTCGGTTCCGGCGCGGTAAGTGCTATCGGAACATTCCACTCCTTCAATACAGTCACAGGTTTCGGCCCGCGCGCAACGACAGCGATTTTGCGAAGCTGCGCCAAATACTGATCGAGCGGATAGATCGTCTCCACAACACGTGCGAGCGCGCGCGTCCCGACTCCCGTCAGAAAAATGACCATGTCGAACTCGCCGGCAAAAAGCTTTCTGCCAAACACGAGGGCTTCGGTATTCGTTTCGAGCGGAATTTCGCGCATCGACGGCGCAACGATCGCCTCGCCGCCATGATTGGCGATCAGCTTGGCCATCTCGGGCCCCCGCCGGCTTTCGAGCGAGAGAACATGTAGCCCCGCAAAGTTCTTATTCGCCTCGCCATTTTCCATGCCCACCATCATGCCGTAAGTTGTCATTCAGCTGCAAACACCGTCCGTGGGCCTGCCGAACACATTTCTCTTAACAAATCTGCTGCTATGAGTGTAGAAAAGACCGAAGCTGTTTTTGCGAACCAGCCCCTGCGAGGTGAATGTGGCCGATCAACACTCGAAGAAATCCGATCCTCTTGTGCAACTTCCTGACGTCGAAAAAATAGAAGAAGAGATCAAGTCGGCTTTTTACGAGCTGCGCAATGGCAAGGTCTGGTTCTCCAAGGAGATCACGCGGGAGCACCGCCGCCTGAAGACTTCGCTCGTCCATTACGTCCTGCATTCCCGATTCTTGGCGTTTGTTACATCGCCATTTATATATGCTTTGATTGTTCCATTTGCGCTGCTTGACCTATTCGTTTCCGTATATCAGGCCGTTTGTTTTCCCGTCTACGGCATACCCAAAGCGCGCCGCGGGGATTACATCGCGATTGACCGCAACAAATTGCGATACCTGAACGCTCTCGAAGGGCTCAATTGCATGTATTGCTCGTACGGAAACGGCGTGCTCGCCTACACGGTGGAAATCGCCGGTCGAACAGAGCAGCACTGGTGTCCGATCAAGCACGCGCGGCGAGTTCAAAATACGCATGACCGATATTCGCATTTTCTGCCGTACGGCGATGCCGCCGCCTATCGCGAAGGAATCGACAAAGTGCGCTGCGATTTCAAGGATTTGAAGGGTCAGAAATAAAACAGTCCTTCCTGCCGGCGCAATCCTTCCGGACGGAGATTCGACGGAGGCAATGCCATGAGGAATTTGACTTCGGTGATAACATCGCTCGCAAGGAAACCGTCATGACTCCAACCTTTCGTGTTTCTCCATCATCGCGTCGCGACTTCTTGAAGGCCATTTCCGCTCTCGCCGTTTCGGGCGGAATCCTCCTGCAGGATTCCTATGCGCAGGATGAATCTTTTATTATCGCCGAAACTGCGTTAGGCAAACTACGCGGCGTCGATCGCAACGGCGTCAAAATCTTCAAAGGCATCCCCTACGGAGCGAGCACCTCGGGCGCGAGCCGCTTCCTGGCGCCCGCGGAACCGGCGGATTGGTCCGGCGTGCGCGATGCTCTGGCCTACGGGCCTAGCGCTCCGCAGCGTGACCCGGCCGCTCTGCCGCCTCTCGCGGGCGCCCTTACGATCTCGGGCGAGGATCTGCCGCCGGAGGGTGAAGATTGCCTCGTGCTCAACGTTTGGACGCCTGCCGTGGGCCCCGCCGCGAGCAACGCCCGCAAGCGCCCCGTGATGGTCTGGTGCCACGGAGGAGGCTTCGCCACTGGTTCGGGTTCCTCCCCCGATAACGACGGGACGAATCTCGCTCGGCGCGGCGACGTGGTCGTCGTGACCATCAATCATCGCCTCAACGTCCTGGGTTTTGCGAACTTGAGCGAATTCAGCCGCGACTTCGCGGCCTCCGGCGACGTCGGCATGTTGGACATCGTTCAGGCGCTGAAATGGGTGCGCGCGAACATCGCTCAATTTGGGGGCGATCCGAATACGGTGACCATCTTCGGCCAATCCGGCGGCGGGCGCAAGGTGGAGACACTGCTGGCGATGCCCTCTGCCAAGGGGCTCTTCCACCGCGCCATCGTCGAAAGCGGAGCGGCAGTGAAAGTTGTCGATCGCGACGTCGCGGTGCGCAACGCGGAGCAACTGCTCGCCAAGTTGGGCGTCGACAAGAAAAATGTGCGCGCGTTGCAAAAGCTTCCCGTTGAAAAAATTATGGCGGCGTACTTCGCGGTGTTGAAGGAAAATCCGGATGTCGATCCGTCGTTCGGGGGATTCTCGCCCACGGTGGACGGCAAGATCCTTCCGCAACACCCGTTCTACCCCAAGGCGTCGCCGGTCTCCGCCGATGTGCCGGTGATGATCGGTTGCACGCGGACGGAGATGACGCTGTTCTCTCTGAACGACCCCTCCGCGTTTTCGCTGAACGACGCGGACATGCGCAAGCGCGTAAGCGATGTCCTCGGAGACCGCGCTCCCGCCATGGTCGACCTCTACCAGAAGCTCAATCCCGGAGCGTCGCCTTCCGATATCTATTTCTTGATCGCCAGCGACGCCCGATACGGCGCGCCCACCATGATCGCCGCACAGCGGCGAGCAGCGCTCGGCAAAGCACCCGTGTACCTGTACTACTTTACTTGGGAGACGCCTGTGCAGGGCGGACGTTTGAAATCCCCTCACACCATGGAAATTCCGTTTGCCTTTGACAATGTGAAAATTTCGGCGCGAATGACGGGCGGAGGAGCCGACGCCATGGCCCTTGCCGATAAGGTGAGCGACGCCTGGATCGCCTTTGCGCGGACCGGTGACCCAAACACGCCGAAGTTGCCGCACTGGCCCGCCTACGACGCCAAAGACCGGGCAACAATGGTCATCAACAACGAAAGCAAAATGGTCAACGATCCGCTGCGCGAGCAGCGCCTCGCGATGTTCCAGGCGTTGAACTGGGCGTAACAATGGATGAAAGAAGCGCCCCGCACGAACGGGAGAAATGCGCCTGCAAGAAAAGATAGATTGTTCGTTCTAAGGGCGGGAGGTAATCGCAATGACCAATCGACTCTCGCTTCTTGTTTTCAGCCTTCTCCTGGTGCCCTCTCTAGCCTCAGGCCAGGAACTGGAATCGAACGATAACCTCGTCGTTCATGGAACCATCAACGTTGCATTGGGAAACAAGAACGGCATCGTCGTGCTTACCGACAGCATGCTAACTTCAAATGGGATCCAACAGGCCGAACCCGGCCAAAAATTATTCAAATTGGATGAACGGACGGTGTGCTCGATCGCTGGTCTTGTTTCCGCAACCGCGGCAATACCTGATCTCAATCTGAGCGCTAGCGCGATCATTCGAGAGTACGCTAGCCAGTCTGGGCTCCAACAGCCCCAAAGTATTGTGGAAAGGCTGCGGGCGCTAGCGGGATTATTCGATATTCACCTATCGGCTGTTTCCAACATGCAAGATGCGAGTGGGAAGCCGATTCTGATTGACGACTACAGGATTCAAATCATCGTCGCGGGGTACGATCTCGACGGCAAGGCAAAAATTGGGAAAATCTCTGTTGGAAACTGGAGAATCGTCGAAGGTTCGTTCATCTCCGAAAGGGAAGACCCATCAATAGACGTCGTTGACCAGAAGCTCGTGACCAAGCTGAACGGGATGCCCGACGTTGCGCAAGAGTTGCTGCTGCATCCTGAATTGCATCCAGACGATCAAGCCCTGAATCGCTACGCTGCTTCTCTTCGTCAGGACGGCGGGGCGTCTCTTAGCGTTGAGCAACTAGTGGAACTCGCGAAACGGCTGGCGTTGTACACACACAACGCTCACCCTGAAGTTGGCGGGAGCAATCAAATCGCGATTTTCAGAGATTCGACCTCCCTCAAGATTGAGCAGCAAGCCTTTGCTAACTCACCGAAATCACCGATCAAGTTTGCCCTGAGCGTAGGCGACAAAATAGGCGGCGACGGACGGACGTTGCGTGCTCCGCTTGAGATGCTTCCGGGAGTACACGGAGTCTTCATCCGGTGCGAATGGACTAACGCAATGCAGGAACTTGATGGTAACTACTTCGTAAGAAATGTATTTGTTGGCGCCATGCTCGTCTATCGCGGTGGTAACGTGAATCTTGGTAATTCAAACCGAGTTGTTGGATCTGCATTGATTGTCGGTCCGCTCGTAAACCCCAAAGGTGCGACGCTTCAGCGCCTCTTGAAGTCTTTCCCATGGTCGCGAATTCAATGGTACACGCCAACTGCAAGCTTCTATTGAGTACTTCACTGAGGCGACTTAAAAATTCGCGAGTTCGCCAATCGTGGCTCGGTGAAGAACCGGGCGACAATGGTCATCGACAACGCCAGCAAAGTGGTAAACGATCCGCTGCGCAAGCAGCGCCTCGCGATGTTCCAGGCTTTGAATATGAGTTAATGGAAATTGGACTTCAAGTCGAAACGGGTATTTCGGCGGCCCGATGGAAACTGCGCCCCTTGCGTTCTTTTCCGAGCGCGATGGTCACAATAAGCACGGCGATCGTGACAATTTCAAATCCCGCAATCGCCCACTGGTAGCCCACACGCCCCCGCAACATGAACTCCACCGTATTGGTTGGCGCGGCGATGAGAATTCCGAGCTGGTAGGCAAGGCCGGGAACGAGCCCGCGCGTTTCATCCGCCGATAGCTCATTCAAATGGACAGGAATCACTCCCCAAGCGCCTTGCACTCCGGCCTGCATCAGAAAAGAGCCAATGGCCAGCACTGCGACCGACGTGCCGAACGCCCAAAGCGGAATCACCAGCAACGCCAATGACATCGCGGCGATCATCGTGACTCTTCTGCCGAGCTTTTCCGAGAATTGCCCGAAGATAATGGCGCCGACGATCGCGCCGATGTTGTAGAGAATGGCCATGTACGACTGCATGGCGGGGGTGAATTTGTGGACGCTGCCGAGGAAGTCCGGATACAGGTCCTGCGTGCCGTGCGAAAGGAACATCATGAACGTCATCAGCAAAACGAGGTAAAGAAAACTCTTCCACTGCGTAGCCACGATCCTGAGAACCGCGCCCGTTGACGGCGCGCGAGATTGCTTCCACGCTTCCGATTCCGGCACGCGAGCGCTGATGTAAAACGCCAAAAGCGCCGGCAGTCCGCCCAGCCAGAACATCGGCCGCCAGCCCCAGGTAGGCAAAACAAAACGCGCCACCACGGCGGCAAGGATGTACCCAAGCGAATAGCCGCTCTGCAATATCCCGGAAAGAATTCCACGCAACCGTGGCGGGACGGATTCCATCGCCAGCGAAGCCCCAATGCCCCACTCTCCGCCCATGCCGATGCCGTAAAGCGCGCGCATCACCAGGAAAAATGTGAGATTGGGCGAGAATCCGCACGCCAGCTCCACCACGGAAAAGAAAACCACGTTGATCATCAACGGGATGCGCCGGCCGTACCGGTCGGTCATCAGGCCGAAGATGAGAGCCCCGACTGGGCGCATCACCAGCGTCACAAACAACGAGGCAATGATTGCTTCTTTTCCAACATGAAATTCAGCGGCGAGCCTGTTAATCAGGAAGACGACAACAAAGAAGTCGAACGCGTCGAGCGTCCATCCCAGAAAGGACGCAGCCACCGCGTGCGCCTGGCCGGAACTCGAAAGACCGGCCACTCCGCTGTCGCGATCCTTGTTAAACAACGGTACCCCCCATTGGTTCGCCCGTCACACGCTGCGCAATATCGCGATAGAGCAACGCGGCGCAAACAGCCGACATCGCCAGTAGCGCAAATCCGCTGGCCGTCTCGCCAAGGCAGAATTTGCCGATGCCGAACAGCGCAGCGTACACCATAGCGCAGCCCAGAACCCACGCCAGCAAATTTTTGCCGAGATCGCGCGTCTCGGGAAGTTCCGGAGCGAGCGCGGCGATGCGGCGCCAACCGGCGGTATGCGGCCGCACCTTTCTATAAAAGCGCAGCAGAACTTCCGCGGGCTCGGCCGGCGTCAGCAGCGTGACGGCAACCCACACGGCCGTCGTTACAGCCGTCGTCGCGAGCGTCGTCTTCGCAAAAACCACGGGCGCGCTGCCGCCGAAGACTTGCCAGTGGTGCAGGACGAGCGTCATCGCCAGCGCCGTAGCCATCGCCGAAATCTCGCTCCACGCATTGATGCGCCACCAATACCAGCGCAGCAAATAGACTCCGCCGGTCCCCGCTCCAACCTCGAGCACCACTTGCCAGCCCTGGCTGATCGTCGCCAGTTGCGCCGAAACATACGCCGACGCCGCCACCAGCAGCAAGGTCGCGATCCGGGAAATATTCACGTAATGTTTCTCGGTCGCATTGCGCCGGATGAACCGCCGGTAAAAATCCTCCACGAGATACGAACTCCCCCAGTTAAGTTGCGTCGCGATCGTGGACATGAACGCCGCCATGAATCCCGCAATCAAAATTCCGCGCAGCGCATGCGGCATAAACGTGGTCGCAACGAGCATGTAGCCCGATTCCGGATGCTGCAGCCCAGGATACAGCGCCGCGGCGGCCAGCGCTGTCAGAATCCACGGCCAGGGCCGCAGCGCGTAGTGCGCGACGTTGAACCACAGCACGGAAAGCAATCCGTGCCGTTCATCGCGCGCGCTGAAAATTCGCTGCGCGATGTACCCCCCGCCCCCCGGCTCCGCCCCCGGATACCAGAACGCCCACCACTGCACCCCCAAATGCACGAGAAACGTAAGCACCGGCAGAGTCCACAAGGCTTCGCCCGTGAGTCCGCGCGAAAAATCGGGAAACATCGCCGTGATCCGCGAAGCTCCGGGCCCCGCGACTTCCCGCATCGCCGAAAGTTTTCCCAGCATCGCGTGCATGCCACCCGCGCCCCGCACGCCATAATACGCGACCGCGATCACGATCCCCATTTTCAAAACGAATTGAAAAAGATCGGTCCACAACACGCCCCAAAGGCCACCAAGCGAAACGTAAAATCCCGTGAACGGAATCAAAAAGAAAATACAGATCGCGAGACTCGCCGCCTCGCTTTTGCCGAGCACGGACCCCACGATGCTCGTCATCGCCTTGGTCACCCAGCCCAGGATCAGGCAATTCATCAGCAGGCCGAGATACACGGCGCGAAACCCGCGCAAAAACGCGGCGGGTTTTCCTGCGTACCGCATCTCCGCGAATTGCACGTCCGTAAGCAAGCCCGAACGCCTCCACAGCCGCGCAAACAAAAACACCGTCATCATTCCCGACGGCAGAAAACTCCACCACAGCCAGTTGCCCGCGATTCCCTGCGTGTATACGAGTCCCGTCACGACCAGCGGCGTGTCCGCGGCAAATGTCGTCGCCACCATCGAAGTTCCCGCCAGCCACCACGCCACCTGCCTCCCCGATACAAAATATTCTTCCGTGTTCCGGCTCGATCGCCGCCGAAAATAAATCCCCAGCACTAGCATCAGCAGCAGATATCCAGCGATCACGGCCCAGTCGAGTAGCGTCAGTGTCATGAAGTATCCGGCTGCAGCGAATCCATTAGTTTTTCAGGAATCGGTTGTTAAGTGTCGTTGCAAGCAGCGGAAGTGTCAAACGAAAATCGGAATGCGCGTGTTCGGCCATCGATTTCGTGGAGTACAATGCCTCCCGCCATGTCCAGTCCAAGAATGCAGAGGCCGGCCGAACTATGCCCTGCGGCTAATTCGGTGGCGAATGAATAAGTGGCCGCGCTCCATTTCGTCCCCGCGCGTCGTCAACATTGAAGATTTGCGCGAGCGGGCCGAGCGGCGCCTGCCGCGAGCCGTCTTCGACTATCTCGACGGCGGCGCCGAGAGCGAAAGGTCGCTGCGCGAAAATAATCGCGCCTTTGAATCCGTCACATTCCGCCCGCACAATGCGATGGCCGTGCCGCAATGCGACCTGCGCACAAAAGTTTTGGGCGCCGAGCTTTCCTTTCCCGCGATCCTTGCGCCCATCGGCTACAGCCGCCTCATCCACCCGGCCGGCGAATGCGCAGCGTCTCGCGGAGCCGGAGCCGCAGGCACCGCCTACATCCTCTCCACCATTGCCGGTCACAAACTCGAAGACGTGCGCGCCGCGTCGACCGGCCCGGTCTGGTATCAACTTTATTTAGTGGGAGGCCGCGCCGCCGCGGAAGCGGCGCTGGACCGCGCGTGGAAAGCAGGATTCTCAGCATTGTTTGTCACGATCGACACAGGCACGGCGGGTATGCGCGAGCGCGACATCCGAAACGGCACCGGCCAGCTCATGGGCGGAAACTGGATCGGAATGATTCCGTATCTCTCTCAATTTTTCTCCCGCCCGGCATGGGTGGCCGCGTATTTGATGGACGGCGGTCTGCACAAATTGCCGAACGTCGTCATTCCCGGGCAAGGACCGATGGCTCTGATCGACGTTGCCGCCGCCCTCTCGGAGTCGGTCGTGACGTGGCAGGATTTTCTTTGGCTGCGGAAGGTGTGGCCCGGGCCAATCGTCGCCAAGGGCGTCCTAACCGGCGATGATGCCCGCCGCGCGATCGACGTGGGAGCCGCCGGCGTCGTCGTCTCCAATCACGGTGGCCGCCAACTCGACGGCGTTTCCGCAACCCTGCGCGTCCTGCCGGAAATTGTGAAGGCCGTGAATGGCCAAATCGAAGTCCTGATGGACGGAGGCGTGCGCCGCGGCGGCGACATCATCAAAGCAATCTGCCTGGGCGCCCGAGCCGTCCTGGTAGGCCGGGCCTACGCCTACGGCCTGGCCGCCGCAGGAGAACCCGGCGTAACCAGAGCCATCGCAATCCTCCGCGCAGACCTGGAGCGCACCATGAAGCTACTGGGATGCGCGTCGCTCGGCGACCTGGATCAAACGTACGTAGACGTTCCGCGCGATTGGCCAAGCGCAAGTTGAGAGTCAAGAGTTGAGAGGGAATACGTGCGGGGCCACAATCGCAAGTTGCTGGCCCACCAGTCACCGGTCACCAGTCACACTTTCACGCTCACGAATCACAAATCACGATTCACGTCAAAAGGGGGGAGAAGGCCCCGGGTTCGTCAGGGGGATGCAAACCCGGGGCCGGGGGGTAGAACAGAAGCGGGGGCCGGAGTAAATTCAATCTCGAATCAAGCGGTGACGGTGGGCTACGACGTCGGCCCTACGATCAATCGGCACAGCCTGTACAATTCCTCGTATGTGAACACCAAGTGGAGGGCTGTCGTTCCTTCTTCCAGATGTCCCAGCCCGGACAGTTCACAAATCTCGCGCAATTGCTCTTTCGGCAGGCCCAGCAGATAAGCCGCCCTGCCCTCATCGATAATTTCTCTGCGAGTCGTCTCGTTTGTCATCCGATTAGTCCCCTTTATGAGTTCCATTTTTAAGGACTGGGATGAACAGCCTAGTTCATGACAATGCTGGCCCAGTTGTCCTGCTCCACGGCCAGAATCATCGGCTTGTAAATATCGATATCCCAGGTGTCGCCGATTCGAAACCGCACGGCGCCATCCGATTCCCCCACAATGATTCCGCGCAGCGGCACGCGCAAATCCCCAGCAGCAACTTGAAGGATCACCGCTTGACCCACCCAGGATGCATATGCGCTTGGCATTGTCCTGCCCCCCTCAACTCAATTAAGTTCCGTTCGAACAATTGCCATTTTCCATTCCACTCTCGCGCTCAACAATGGTACGGAGGCCACAATCCTATAGGAGAGAAGTACTGTTAGCCGTTGCGTCACAAATTCCGCGGCCTTGCCGGTACTAAGTACCCGAGTACCGAAAATCTGGCACTTCAGCTTTATTGCCGCCCCCGTACTACGACGCCAAACTGGCTACATGACCGCCCTCCGTGGTCCCGAGCAAGACTTCAATCGGCAATCGGCAGCGGAACTACAATCGAGCGGCATACGGGCTGCCTACGAAGGATCAGGGATCGCCCTGGCCTTGGGCGGCGGCTTCTCCAGAGGCTTTGCCCACCTGGGTGTTCTCGAAGTCCTCGAACAAGAGCGCATCCCGGTCTCCGCTATCGTCGGCACCAGCATCGGGGCCTTGCTTGGCGCAGCCTATGCGGACGGCATTTCTCTGCACGACCTTTGCGATCTTGGAAGGCGCGTACGTGTTCGAGACTTTCTCCGCTTTCATCAATCTGAGCAGGGCGAGCGGAGGAAAGATCGCATCGGCCAGTTCGTACAAGAATGGTTCCGCGCCACCGCAGTGGAACAACTGCGCATTCCAACCGCGATCGTAACTACAGATCTCGACACGGGGGCGCCATACGTGTTCGCCAGTGGCCCGCTTGAAGTGGCCATCCGCGCGAGCTGCGCCTTTCCGGGGCTGGTCAAACCCGTGGAGCACGATGGCCGTCTGCTCGCCGACGGCTGCATTGTGGCGCCGGTACCTACGGCGATTGCCGCCGGAATCAATGGCGCCTGCGTGCTGGGAGTCTGTGTGGGTTCCAATGCCGCCAGTTCTTCCTCATCGGAAAACGTTGTGAAGGTATTCGATCCCACCTTTCGGGCTTCGCACAGGAACGCGCTGGAACCTTCCTGGTCCCGGCATGCGGACATTCTGCTTGAGCCGCTCGTGCACCACATCGACTGGAATGATTTCTCCCGCGTGGACGAAGCGTTCGCCGCGGGCGCCGAAGCCGCGCGCCTCGCCTTGCCCGCCCTGCGCGAATTGCTCACCCGGAGGTCCCGATTGGCGCCGGCCCCGGGCGTGTCCTTCCGTGCGGAAACAGGATTGGCGTTATGAAAACCTCCCTGCTGATGCGGACGCTCATTGTCATGTTGGCTTTGGAGTGGGAACTCGGCAACCAGGATCCGTTCGTTTTCTGTTACCGTATAGGAGTGGAGCCTGCGCGCGTCTTCTTCGGGAGATTCGGCAAGCCTCGGTGACAGCGTTTCGGCTGCGGGCTTTACTTGTTTACCTTGCGTCTCGAAAGGAAGCCCGCAAGACCCAATGATCGGATCGCTCGAGCATTTACTTCATTTCCTGTTCAATGTGAAGGGCCTGATTCAGTGGGGCGGCACGCTGCTGGTGTGCGTCATCGTCTTCATTGAAACGGGCTTCTTCGTCGGTTTTTTTCTTCCTGGTGATTCCCTGCTCGTCACCGCCGGCGTCTTCGCCGCCTCTGGACAACTTCATATCTCGGAACTCCTGCTCCTGGTTCCCCTCTGCGCCATAGTGGGCGACCAGATCGGCTACTGGATAGGCAGGAAAGCTGGCCAAGCTCTGTATCGGCGGGAGGATTCGCTGATATTCCGCAAGCGGCACTTGGAGCGCGCTCATCTGTTTTACGAAAAGTATGGCGGGAAAACAGTGATCCTTGCGCGGTTCGTTCCCATCATCCGGACGTTCTGTCCGCCAGTGGCGGGCGCGGCGCAGATGCCCTACGGCCGCTATTTTGCCTATGACGTAGCGGGAGGATTTCTCTGGGGCGGCGGCATGGTCCTCGGAGGATATTTTCTGGGCCGGCAAATCCCAAACATCAGCGAAAACATTCACTACGTCATCGCCGTAGTCATTTTCTTGTCGTTGCTTCCCCCCATCATTGGCTTCCTGCGCGCCAGAAATTCGGGGTCGGCGAAGCCTTCTTCCCTTCCACAGCCCGCACCACCCGAGCGTGACTAGCCGTGCCGTTTCTAGGTCCTCCCATCGACAAACCGCCGCGCGCCGTGATCTTTGACGTCGGCCGGGTCATCATCCGCGTCGATCTGTCGCGTTCCATGGGAGCGCTCGGCAAACGCGACGGCCTGAACCATATGCAGGTTTTGCGGGAATTGGAGGCGGATATGCGCTGGCCGGATTGGCAGGAAGGCCGCATGACGCCGCGCGACTGGCACGCCCACCTCTCTAAAAAACTCCGTTTTTCGTACGGCTTTGAAGAATTCTGCGCGATTTGGAATGGCGTTCTCGATCCCGCCCCGATCTTGCCAGAGCTCCTGTTCGAACATCTGGCAACAAAATGCCGCCTCGCCCTGCTCTCGAATACCGATCCCATCCACGTGGCGCATATCGAGGCCTCTTACCCATTTGTTCGCCACTTCCCCGCGCGCGTCTACTCCTGCCGCGTAGGATCGAGCAAACCCTCGCCGACGATTTATCACCATGCGCTGCGAGAAGTCGGCGCCATTCCCGACGAAGCTATCTTCATCGATGACATACGTGAGAATGTCCTCGGAGCAGCCAGCGTGGGTATCAACGCCTTCCATTTCACTTCCGCGGATGAACTTCTCACCGAATTTTCACGCCTGGGACTTTGGGAATCCTGAATGGGTGATTTTGATCGGTCACCGTGGCGCCTAGGAACGCCAATCAGGAGATTGGCGTTCCCATTACCATCCTTCGTATCCAGAAAACTCCCGGAGCGCGTAAAGTTTGCACGGACCTTGCACTCATTAGGAAAGAGGACATCCGAATAACCCCTTCATTTTCATTTCGATACGCGTTACCTGTCCGAATGGCCACTTGGCGTCTGGCGTGCATATTCCTAAATCAGAGTTGGTAATTCAAAGGGGGGAATATGGCAGAAGAGATGGATCGTTCCGCTAGCAGCAATCGTGGCGTACCTGGATGGGTGATCGCGGCGGTCGCTGTCCTTGGGGTTGTGGCTTTGGTAGGGCTGGTCATGGCGCACAATGCCTCGACGCAGACCACGGAAGCACAGCAATCGTTCGACACCAAAGTAAAGGCCATGCAAACGGATTTCACCGGCCAGATCGCCCAGTTGCAGCAGCATGAGGCGCAGGTCGACACGACCAACGCCGGCTTGCAGAGCGACCTGACAGTGGTGACCAAGCGTCTGCGCCTCACACAGAGCGACCTGAAGAAGGCGCGCGACGAAGCGGAAGCGATTCGCACCGAAGACCAACAGAAGATTGCCGAAGTGGATGCCGCGGCCAAGACCGAGCTAGCCACCAAGGCCAGCACGGATGAAGTCAAGGGCGTGGACGGCAAAGTAGACGGCGTCCGCACGGATCTCACCGGCACACAGAATGACCTGAAAATGGCGCGCAGCGAACTGGGCACTCTGATCGCGCGCAACCACGAAGATGTGGAACAGCTCCGCCGCCTCGGCGAGCGCGACTACATCGAATTCACCATCGACGCCAAGAACAAGCCGCAAAAGGTCGGAAGCTTTGTCGTCGAACTGCGCGGCACCAACCCCACCAAGAAGCGCTACAACGTTGCCTTGGTCGTGGATGATTCCCGCATCGAAAAGAAGAATCTGCCGGTCAATGAGCCGATCTTCTTCCACCAGGGCAGCGATCGCCGCCCGTTGGAACTGGTCGTCAACACCGTAGCCAAGGATAAAGTGACCGGCTACATCAGCGTCCCCAAAGCCGCTGGCGCTCAATCCGCATCGAGCGACTAGCGGGGCTGGATAGGCCCGGGTGCTATTTCAGCGCCCGGACACGCATTTCGGCGGGCAGGGCGCGGGGGTGCCCTGTCCGCCGTTGTCGTTTTAGGATGTGATACGTGATTTGTGACTCGTGATTTGCTTCCCCTGAACGCGAGTGAAGGGTGAAAAGCTCGCCCGGCTAGCAGTCTCCTGCAGGAAGATCCCCAATTACTATTTCGAGAGACTAAACACCCCACTACCCAGCGTGGTCATCTCACGTTACACTGCTTAGCGCCTTGCTTGCCCCTCGTCATCTTATCTTTACCGCGCTCGAAGGCGCATTGGTCGATCCGCGCACGGATTCATTTGCCGGCGCGGAAGAAGCCTTGTCGGAACTCGAACGGCGAAAAATCGCCTTCGTTTTGCTCACTTCGCGCACCCGAGAGGAGATCGAACCCATCCGGCGAAAGATCGGGCACAACCACCCATTCGTCACCGAAAATGGCGGTGGGATCTTCTTTCCGGATGGCTACTTCAGTCTGCGAATACCGGGCGCTGTGCGCACGGCGCGCTATCTCAGCATCGCGCAGGGACGGCCGTACGCCGAAGTCTGCGAGGCGCTCGACGAGATCGCCGAGGAATGCGCTGTGGGTGTCGCCGGCTTCCATCACATGAGCCTTCGCGAGATTGCCGACAATATGGGCCTGCGCCCGCGCAGCGCCGAGCTGGTGCGCGCCCGTGAATTCGATGAACCGTTCTATTTCACTTCCATGGACGATAAAGCCATTGCCCGGTTTGTGGAAACCGCGCACGCGCGCGGTTTCGACACGCGGCGCGGCCCGACTTTCTGGCACCTTTCCTCCAAATGCGATGCGGCGCGCGCGGTGCGCACCCTCGCGCAGTTGTTCCGGGAAGCGACGCACATCAAGCTGCGGCTCGTCGGAATCGGAGGCGGGGAGCAGGATCTGCCCTGGCTCCGCGCCGTGGATCAGGCCATCCTTCTCCCGGACACACGCGAAGCTGCTAACGCTTCGGAGCATCCCCATGAAAACGCGGGGCGGACAAGGACAATCGTCTTGGGAGACGCACCCGGCGCAGCCGGATGGAACGACGTAATTCTAAATATTATCGGTTAGTTTCAGAACTGCTAGTATTTGTTGACCGAAGAATCTCTTTTCCCACAGTGGTAATCCACAGACAGTTTTGGACTGCTTTTTGTAGCCATCCGCGCTCAAGAGATTTGGAGTAGCGAAGCTAATCCGAACACCTGAATGGATTTACGAGTTTCTATCGTCATGCCGCAACGTGGCCCAAGTCTTGCCATAGCCTACATATCGCATGGCGACCTGAGAGTCACTCTGACGCTCGCGACGAGACACTTGCGAGCTTACGAGCACCCGGTTTAGCGGCATGGGAAAGTGATTTGCCAGCTACCGGTCTGAGTCGATTTTTTACTCTTTCCCTACCGGGGGAATGAGCATGGGCGGCGCCAAGAGTACGGCGCCGCCCATTTTTTATTTGGCTCAACATTCGCATCCATGACAGTTGACCTATAGGCAGGCCCTAAGTTCCTTATGCTATAAGTCACCAGGAGTGGTGGAGGATTTTCATGAGAAGACTGTGCCGTACCGCACTGTTGTCCGCCATAGCTTGGATCACTATCCAGCCTGCGATTCTCTTCGTTCCGAGGGTGTCAGCGGCGGCGGTAGCTGCACCTGCTTCAAAGTCCAAAAAGAAAACCAAACACAAAAACACAAAGAAAATGATTCTGAAGGGTCGCCACGGCAAGAATAGTCGAAGGCCTGCCTGAACCGCATTTCTTTCCTGGGAACGCCATTCTCCTGAATGGCGTATTGGTTTCGCCAATCGGGAGATTGGCGTTCCCGGGGGGCGCAAACCAAAACGGGGAACCTGGCGGCTCCCCGTTTCAGCGCTTTTCTTTTCGCCGTCGTGGCGCTGATTAGCGCCTCTGGCGGTACGCACCGCGTGCGCGGTGTGAGGTTAGCTGTTTGTGTTCTAAGCCCGGTGGACTCATCCTCGCCTCCGCGGCTTTTCGAACTACAATTCCCTTCTACGCCTATGACGGGGCTTTGGCAAGAGCGTGTTTGTAATTTCCACAGGGAGTGAATTCGGCGAGGCTAATTCCGAATAAATCACTTATTTGCTGGTGGATGCGCGAGAAAACCGATCGCGGAGCTTACTTTACAAACAGGCCTTCGCGAAGTTGATCGCGTCCGACAAACATCTTGGATGAGCGGTACCTGGAAAACAGGTTTGAAATTTCCCGGTTCTGAAAGACGCGTTGCGGCTGAAAGGGGCAGGATGCGGGAATCAATTCCAGGTTCTGACCGTCCAGGACGCGGTAACGATGGAAGATAATCGGTTTCCGTGTGTGGAACATGGCGAAGACCACTCCGCCGTCGCGCACGAGCGACGTAATGCGGGCGGCGAGTTTAGTCATGAGATCGGTATCGAGGTAATCCAGAATATCCCACATGAGCACCGCATCGAAGGTGTCGTCGGGATACAGCATCGTGGTCTAGAGAAACCTCTTCGCGCGCGCTTCCGGCAACAGGTCGGACTTGTCCGCGCCGGCCGGAAGCTTCTTGGCCCGCTGCGCTTCCTCTTCCAGGAAGTACTGCCAGGTGGCCAGCAAATCCTCGGTGTAGACCTTGAAGCCGCGCTCGATGAAAAAGGTAATTGTGGTTTGCCGAGCCGGGCCAAGATCCAACAAATGGCCGTGGCCGATTCCATCGAGTTGCCACAGAAATTCCTTGAGGCCATTGGACTGGCGCCCGGACTTCTGCTCAACGGCCGGCGTAGGAGCCGGCAGGCCGCCGTTCGCGACGGCCACTTTTGCGGCGGGGTGGACATTCCCCGGTGGCGATTGCCTTTGCGGCAACGGCTGATACTGGCCCGGCCGCGTTTTACCGAAAAAATTCATTTCAGTTCCCGTTCTCCACGCTGGCCTTCATGCCCACGGCCTGCGACATGGCCGCCGTGTTCCCGGAACTCTTGGCCCCGGCGCGGTTGCCCTGGGAGCCTTCCCCGCGGGCAATCTCCACTTTACTATGGATTTGAGCGCCTTCGCCAATGGCAATCCGCAAGGTCGCGATATCGCCCCGGACTTCGCCGGTGGACCCAATTTCCACTCGCTCGCGGCCCCGCAATGCGCCCGTCACTTTTCCGCGGACGATGATCTCGCGCGCATCGACGTCCGCCGAAATCTTGCCGTGCGGTCCCACGGTGACGCGGCCATTGCTCAGATGGATTGTACCCTGAACCTCGCCATCGATGTACAGGTCATCGCTGCCCCGGACTTCGCCTTTAATCAATAATGTCGAAGTTATAATCCCCCCGGAAGGTTGGACCACTTCCGCGGTCAGTCCCGCAACGCTTCGGACGACCGGTTGCTCCGCTCGCAGCGACGATGCCGGCGCAGGTGTAGTTGTAGGAGCTTCGGCGACAGGCGCCGCAGGCTTTGCATCTTCTGGTTTACGCCACATGATTTTTCCCCCGACCGAAACCTCCGTAGCCACAGGCTGGGTGAATTGCAAAAGCAGCCCGGAGAGGACGGTAACTTGCGAACTATATTATGCAACCGCCTCGCCGGGCTAACCCCGCGAACCTGCCGTGTTTCCAATCCGATACGGGAGGGGGAAGCGAGAGTCACTTGGCGGCTCTGTACAGTTCCCTGCCCTTGAGCTTCGTGCGCGCGGAATGGCGATGGCAGTTTCGTTCTCAGCCGCCGGCTTCGTCCGCAATTCCCACCAGGCTACCAGGTAGCCCGCCAATTCGGTCATGAAGAGCTTTTGTCCCTGGCGCGTTTCCCACCAGCGCGACGGATCAAATTGCGAATCGCGCGCGCCGCTCACACGAAAGCTGACGCTCGATGGGAGAACCCTTCCATAAATGAACCGAGCGCGACGCGCATGATAGTTGGAGGTCACCACCAGGACGCGCTTCCATCCACGGGTCTGGATGAGCCGCGCGGCTTCGACCGCCTCATCCCGTGTGTTTTCCGCCCGGTGCGGCAGCTTTACGATCGATGTGGCGGGCACGCCAAACGATTCCAGGTCGTGTGCCATCAGTTCCGCTACGCTGACATTCTGGCGCAACAGCCGGCCGCTTGCAACTACCACGGGGGCAACCCCTTCGCGGTACAGTTCCGCCGCATGAAAGGCCCGATCCGCCGCATAGTTGTCGTCGCCGAGGACAATCAACGCATCGGATGGCGCGGCCGGTTCGTCCACCACCCAAAACTGACCGGCCAGGCGCATCAGCGGATGCCTGGCAACGTAGACCAGGGCGAGAAATCCGAAGAAGAACAACAGAAATAATAACCGGAAGAAGATGCCGCCGTGTTCGTTGCGTCTCACGCGATTGGGTCCAGTTTGCGCAGCCGCTCGGCTGCGTATTCCGGCATGATGGCGTTGTAATAGACTTCCTTGATGCTGTAGGACTTGCTTCGCGTTTCCACGATGGGCAGGATTTCGATGTGCCAGTGGTAGTCGTCGGCTATGGTTTTCCAATACTGGGTGGAGATTTCACCCTTTGGGTGGATGGTATTGGGCGCAGTATGGACGACCAGATGGTACGCCGGAGCGATGAGGCGAATCCGCCTGAGAATGCGGCGTAACAGCGCCGCCAGATGCCTCCGGTTGGTGCCTGGGCGCGGCTGCTCGAACATGTGATTGTGCCTGCGACTGAGCACCCAGATTTCATAGGGAACGCGGGAGGCGTAGGGGCAAAGCGCGACGTATTCCCCCTGCGTGTCCACGATCCGTTTGCCCTGGCGCTCTTCCTGCTTCACAATGTCGCAAAATACGCAGCGCTCTTTTTCTTTAAACCATTCCCGCGCGGCGCGCAGTTCGTAGAGAACTCTTCTGGGCATGAAGGTCGTCGCGGTAACTTGCGAATGGGCGTGCGAACCTTCCTGACCGGCGAGAGGGCCGTAATTCTTGTAAATGGAAACATACTTGAACCGGCGATCGCGCTTCAAATCTTCGACGCGCTGCTTCCAGGCATCCATGACCAGGACAATCTGATCGTCGGTCAGATCCTCGAGCTTGCGGTTGTGTTCGGGCGTCTCGATGACAATCTCGTCCGCGCCCACCGGCTGCATCTGGTCGTAGATTCCGTCCGCCCGGCGCTGTGGGTCGCCTTCCACGCGATAGAGCGGGTCCGGGTGCGGGAACACGGTGACTTGCGGCGGTCCTTGAGACGGCAGACGAAGAAGAGCGGTCTTGGTGTTCGTTTTCTCGGGACAAAACGGACAGCCGCCTGTGGTTTCGCAGGTGTCTTCCCGGTGTCCTACGATGACCCAACTGCGAGTGATGGGATCTTTACGAAGTTCCATGAAAGGATTCTAAGTCAAGGCGATGGATTGCAGAAGGATTCATTCGGGCGGAAAAGAGAATCTCACGGAAGAATGCCGGGAGCAAATTTGGTCTGGCGATGCATCATTCTGATCTGTGTACCGCAGAGGTCTACCGCGTGTATCGCGCGGGCGTGGGGCCTTCCTCCAGGCGGTGCCGGTCCCAGATTGCTCCCTCGCGAGAGTAGGATGCCATCTCGAAGTCCTGCGTGAGCTCGAGGCAGTCGGTCGGGCAAGCGTCCTCGCACAGCCCGCAGAACATGCAGCGCGAAGTGTCGTAGGTGAAGTTGGTCAACACTTTGCGGCGAGTCGCGTCATCGCGATGCCAGCCGACCACGATCAAATTTTCAGGGCAGGCCAGCGCGCACAGGTTGCATGCGATGCAAAGCGTTTCGCCCGTCTCCGGATTCATGTTGAGGCGCGGCGCGCCGCGGTAACGCTCCGCGACCATCGGGCGCTCCTGCGGATACTGCTCCGTGTAGACATTCTTCGGATTTTGCGTGCGAAACGTCAGGATCAAGCCCTTCCAGAAATCCGCCAGGAACAGCCGCTTCAGAAGTGAGTTCATGAGGTTAGTCTGTCGGCGTAAGGCGCGATTGTCAAGAGGGAGTCAGCGGTGGCTTTGAATCGTGGTTTCGAGATGACGGATCGCGACCGTTTCGCCAGCCTAAATTTTCCTGCGTTCATGTTTTGCGGTGCAGTGTATAATCGCGGTCAAAGCTAAACTTAAACTGGCAAGTCCTGAAGCAAGGGAGGGGTTTCGAAATGCGAAATCGTTTGCTGGGTGTTGTTCTCGGGCTCTTGATCCCAATGAGTTGCTCCACAAGCGCCTCCGCTCAGACTAATAAGGAGCTGGCCGCACCCGCGAAGACAACGAGTTCAAGCAAAACACCGGATTTGTCGGGAGTCTGGATGCGGGATGCCCCGCCGGCCACCGCGGCACAGTACTGGATTTATGAGTTCAATAAGGAAGAACCGCCCATGACGGAATGGGGCAAGGCGCAATTCAAAGCGGCAAAGTCTTCCTTCGGATCCCACGAGTATCCGTTGGAGGAAACTAATGATCCCGTATTGCGGAACTGTTATCCGCCCGGAGTGCCTCGCGTTTATATGCACCCCTTTCCCTTTCAATTTATCCAGACGCCTGGCGAAGTCGTGATGCTCTTCGAGGTCGATTCCCTGCGGCGAGAGATTTATACCGACGGAAAACCGCGCGATCCCGATTTGGTTCCTCTGTGGATGGGGAGCTCGATCGGGCATTGGGAGGGAGACACGCTGGTCGTCGACACCGCCAACTTCAACGACCGGACCTGGATTGACCGGGTCGGCCACCCGCACAGTGACAAGTTGCACGTGATCGAGCGCTTCCGCCGGACGGCCCACGATCACTTGGTGGACGACATCACCATCGACGATCCGAAGGCGTATACGAAGCCCTGGACGGCGCGCCTGGAATTCAAGTTGAGGCCGTGGAAGCTGACGGAGCAGTTTTGCGAGGATGGCGAGAGTTTCCTGGGGCTCGAAAAAAAGGAAGCGTCACAAGGAAAGTAGGCGCCGTATGTTGAGCCGGCGAACTTGCCGCTCTCGCCTGGGCCGCCGCCGAGGGCTCACTTAGGCATTGACATCTCTGTAATCGCGGCAGATATTTTTGAGAATTCGTTTTTTCTAGCGCAGCACAGCTATTTTGACAGTCGAGCTTCTAAATCCAGCAGGTGCATTCAGGAGGACCCGAATGAAGAAGTTGGCACTCTTTCTGGCCGTAACATTCTGTGTCATTTCTACTTCCACGCCGCTTCTGGCCCATCATGGAGAGGCCAACTACGACACGGAGAAAACCGTCTCCGTCAAGGGCACCGTGACGGACTTCCAATTCGTCAATCCCCACGTGCAAATCACCATCGAAGTGAAGAACGATAAGGGCGAGATAGAAAAGTGGGTTGGAGAAGCGCGCAGCCCGGCGATGCTCTCTCGCTACGGCGGATGGGACAAGAACACGATCAAAATCGGCGACGTGATTACGTTCTACGGTCACCGAACCAAGAATGGCACGCCCTTCATGCGCCTCGAAAAAATTGTGATGGCGGACGGCAAGGAACATGGTGAGCTGTAGGGGCGTCGTACTGCCAACTAGATCCTCGGCGCTCGCTTGGATCTAGTTCGTGCCCAGGAGTGTGTCGGTCAACGGCTGGATGTAGCGGCCCATGGTGATCACCGCGAACCACAAGAACAAAGAACTCGCGGCGATGAGCTTGGCGGAAATTGGAGCGTCTTCCCCAGCGCCTAGATTTTCGACTTTACCGAAAACGTCCGTCAAATAGAACGCCGCGGCATTCAATCCAAGCAGCAATAGCGCCAGTATCTTCAGCCACAACGCAATACTGAAAATGTAATTTTCGGGCCGGCCGGCAAAAGCGAGCATGCCCGTTACGATGTTAACGGCCAATCCGGCTAGGCCCCAGGGAAGGAGCCGGTGCAGAGGCGCGATCGGAAACTGCTTCAAAAACCCCATGATCCGTATGTCAAAAAGTCCAACCGTCCCAACGATCAGGATGAGCCCGAGAAAATGCGCCGCCATCATGAACGTCCACCACCACTTGCTGAAGGTCATGGCATCGCTGAACTTGTCCGGGTCCGGCTCAAACTTGTGTATGAATGCCCCGATGGTTCCTTCCGTTATTGTTGTTGGTTCTGCGGCAGTCGCTTCGGCCCCCGGGCGAAGTTCCGGATGGCGGATGTCGCCGCCCGTATTGCCGGTTCTTGCCATGAGGACTACCGTCAGAACCGAAAAAAGCATCACGGCGGAAACATTCCACCGCGGCGGAGGCGCAGTCGCCTGAGATTGCCAGAGTCCGATCAAGGCAATAGCGCCAGTCAGCTCCATAAACCACAAGGACAGCAAGGCCGAGCCCTCGTGCCTGTTGATTAAAGCGTCCGACACGCCGGGTCCCTTGATCATTTGTTGCGCGCCAAAGCCGCTCAAAAAAGTTGGAATCGTTACCAGAGCAACGGCGGCAAAAATGATATAGCTGCTTCTCCTCAGGTCTTCGTTCTTTCCGAAAAAGGAAATCAAGAATAGTCCAAGCCCCACGATCGACCCAATGACCGGGACATGATTCAGCAAAAGATGCAAGTGCGCATAATTCACAGAAAACTCCTTAAATGCTAGAAAGCTCTATTACTTAATTTTCCCGCCGGGCGCGACCAAACGTCAATCATTTGTTCATCGACTTCCGGGCTCATCCCCCTGCAGGATGGCCGTAAAAAAAATACCTGGCTGTTTCCGAGAGCAGGCGTCCCGAGCCAACGGCTCCAATCCAAAACACGAGCGACCACTTCGCCATGATCTTGCCTTTCGCGACCATGGCCGCTTCGCTCAAGCTGGAGTCGCCAAACACTCGTACGTTCATCCTATACATGATGAACACGGCTAGGCCGATAAACGACAACTTGATATAAAAATCAGGGTTGGTGAGAGCCTTGGTCGGGTAAGCAGTCAAAAGGAGCAGGCCTGTCGTGACATTAATTCCGAGACCCGTCCACATGATGGCAAAAAGCCGCTTCAGGGGATGGATCGGAATATCGCGTGCAACCCCAAGAATGCGCAAGTCCACCACCGCGTTTGCGCCAACCACCATGGACATGCCGATCGTGTGAAAGAGAAGGATGAAATAAAATCCGAATATCGATTGAGATTCGCGAAGCCACCTGCTGATCCCTGATTGTTCAATGGTATTAAAAATCAAAGGTACGGCCAATGTTAGCTCCTTAGTCGGCCCACGGATCCTGAGTCTCTTGCCCCAAACTGAAGAAAAGAGAATTGCAACAGGCACAGACGAAAAGGCAGAACGAAACCGAAACACGATGAATTATCACGGCCTCGACTCACGCGTCAAGCATGGCGCCTCGAATGTCCATATCAAATAAGACGTTTGGAGCCGTGAAACGGATACAGCAAAAGACCGCCGGACATTGAGTTGCGGTGCGCGCGAAGCTCAGGTGATGATAAAATGCACGTCTATGAGCACGGCGAGCGCGCGGCCGCAACTTCAAATCCGGCAGGCCAAGGAAGATGACGCCTCTCCCCTGTGCGAAATTTTCAACGAAGCTGTGCAGGATCATCTCGAAACTTTCGATTCCGAACCGCGCGGCGTGGAAGACCAGCGCTTGCGGATCGCCGCGGCCGACCAGGATCCGAAGCATCCAATTCTGATCGCAGAATTACGTAACTGGGTCGCGGGCTGGGCTGCGCTTGAGCCCTACGACCAGCGCATCGCGCTGGACGATATCGGCGAAGTCTATATTTACGTGCGGCGCGCGTTCCGCAGTTACGGTGTGGGCCGCCAGTTGATGCGCGCCCTTCAGGAAGCCGCCGGCAAGCTCGGATACAGAAAGCTCATCGGGCGCGTCCTGGCGCAGAATCAGGATGGATTGAATCTGTGCCGCGCGACGGGCTGGCGCGAAGTGGGCCGCCACTCCGCCCATACGCGGCTGAACGACGGGCTGCACGACGTAGTGCTCGTGGAGTTCCTGATTCCTCCTTCTTCCCCACCGCAACCGTGAACGATTTTGAATACATGCATCTGGCCATCGCTCAGGCGCAAGCGGCCGCGCTGCGCGGAGAAGTGCCTGTCGGAGCACTGGTTGTTCTGGAAGACCGCATTCTCGCCGCCGCGGGCAACCGCACGATCACCGATTGCGATCCGACCGCGCATGCGGAAATCGTGGCCCTGCGCGAAGCCGCGCAAAAGACCGGCAACCATCGCCTCCCCGGGGCGACGATCTATGTGACTGTTGAGCCGTGCGCCATGTGCGCGGGCGCGCTGGTGCAGGCGCGCATCTCCCGCCTGGTTTACGGCGCCGACGAACCCAAAGGCGGCGCCATTCGCACCTGCATGCAGGTCCTCGACGCGCCCGAGCTCAATCATCGTGTCGAAGTCGTTTCCGGCGTTCTTGCCGGTGAGTCCGTGCAATTGCTTCAGTCATTTTTTTCTGCGCGCCGCTGACGCCCTTGAAAGGCGCTTGAGATTTGAGATCCTAAATTTCAGGCCTTTTCCCCTGGTTCATCTTCCAAAGCATTTGCCGCAACATTCCGAGCCAAATCACGGCGTCGCGTTCCGGCAAACGCAAACGGCGCACGAGGCGGCGGATTCTTTCATCGGCGTCCGAGACGCGGCGCCGGTCCAGGAATCCGCTCGTATGAAGCGCTTCCAGCAGCAGCGTGGTGATGCGCTCGAGTTCTTCCGCCTTGGCCAGTTTCAATTGCTTCGCGGCGCGTTCGCGCTTGGAATCCCGAATGAGTTCGTACAGGCAAACGGCAACCGCCTGTCCGAGGTTCATTGAAATATTTTCGTCGCACGTCGGGATGCGGATGAGCCAGTGACAATGGCTGAGGGCATCGTTGGAAAGGCCAAATTTTTCCGAGCCGAAAAGCAGAGCCACATTGCCGGCTCCCAGGCGCTGGCGGATCAGGCGGGCTGCGTATTCCGGACGTCTGACCGGGTGCTGCAGGTCGCGAGTGCGGACCGCCGTGGTTCCAACCACAAGCGTGCAATCCTTCACGGCCTCGGCCACGGCCTTGCACCGCTCTGCATTCGCAAGAATCTCGGAGGCGCCAACGGCGGAGCGCGCTTCGCGAAAGGATGGCGCGTACGGATTCACCAGGCGAAGCGACGGAAATCCGAAATTGCTCATGGCCCTTGCGGCCGCTCCGATGTTAAGCGGGTTGCGCGGAGCGACCAGGACGACGCGCAGGCGGCTGAGTTCCACGGGAGGCGGCACGGGTTTCCTATTGTAAGACATGTATG
>DATNIO010000028.1:0-15934 GCA_035604385.1 Verrucomicrobiia bacterium
AGCCCTCACCTTCTCGACCATCGCGCGCGCCCAGGCCGCTCCGCAGCAAGCCGCCTCGAAATCCGCATCCTCGCCCGCTCCGAAACGCGACCTGTCCGGAGTCTGGCAATATCAAGGAACCGGCGGCGCGGATAGCATGACTCCCGACAAGGATATGCCTCCGATGACGCCTTGGGCGAAGGCCAGGTTCGACTCCGAAAAGCCCGGATACGGACCCAGAGGCGCTCCGGGCGGAAATGACCCCATTCTGCAGTGTGATCCGATTGGTTTTCCGCGCATCATGTTCATGCCCACACCGAATGAACTCGTTCAGCTGCACGACCGCGTGCTCCAGTTCTGGGAACGCGAACACGAATGGCGCCCCATCTGGACCGATGGGCGGCAGCTTCCCACCGATGCCGACCCGACGTGGTTCGGTTACGCGATCGGCCATTGGGAAGGCGACGACACCTTCGTCGTGCAATCGGCCGGCTTCAATGACAAGACCTGGCTTGGTCCCACAGGTTTTCCGCACAGCGAGGAAATGCGCGTCACCGAACGCTACCATCGCATCGACCACGACACTATCGTGTACGACATGACGGTCACCGACCCGATGGCCTACACGAAACCCATCGTCGCGCCGCAAAGAATCATGAAGCTCAAGCCGCACGAAGAGATTGAAGAGCAGCCCTGCGTCTGGTCGCTGGAGAATGAGTTTGCGAAGAGAATCCGCGAACCCGCTGCCCACAATCCCGCGAAGTAACGAGAATGTTCATCACCGACGAGTGTGGTTCAAGCAGCACCGGCTTCATCGCTTGCGGAAAAACTCTAATTTTTGTCATTCCGAGGCGCGTTGCGCACCGAGGAATCTCTCTGTTCCTGCGTTTAGATCAAAGAGAGATTCCTCACTTCGTTCGGAATGACAAAATAGAGTACTTTTTCCGCAGTTTGTTCAGCCTGTGGGTTTTGGTCCTTGCAAGGACGAACCCCCACAGGCTGAAGTCGAAAATCCCGACTCGGTCGGGGCCTGCGCCACTAAACAAGAAGTCCCAGCGCGATCTTATGCGAAGATACGGGCGCGCAATGCTACTAGCTTTTTCGTTCGCCGCGCTCCCCATCCCCGCTCAGCAACAGGGAAATCCGAAAGCCGCGCCATCGCCCGCCCCGAAGCGAGACCTCTCCGGAGTGTGGCACTACGAAGGAACCGGCGGCTCCGAACCCATTGCTCCAGACAATCTGATTCCTCCGATGACGCCGTGGGCGCAAGCAAAGTATGACGAGGAAAAACCCGGCTATGGACGAAAACGCGCTCCGGGCGGCAATGACCCCATCCTGCAATGCGACCCCATGGGTTTCCCGCGCGTCATGTTCATGTACACGCTGTTCGAGTTTGTTCAGGTCCCCGGCCGCGTCGTCCAGTTCTTCGAACGCGACCACGAATACCGCTCGATCTGGACCGATGGCCGGTCTCTTCCGAAGGACGCCGATCCCACATGGTACGGATACGCGATCGGCCACTGGGAAGGAGACGACACCTTCGTCGTGGAATCCGCCGGCTTCAATGACAAAACTTGGCTCGGCTCCACAGGCTATCCGCACAGCGAAGACATGCGCGTCACCGAGCGCTACCGCCGCGTGGACCGCAATACCATCCTCTACGACATTACGGTCACCGACCCGAAGGCCTACGCGCAGCCCATCGTCGGCCCTCGCAGAATCATGAAACTGCGTACAAAGGACGAATTGCTGGAGGAGATCTGCGTACCCTCAGAAGAAAAATCCTTCGCCGACCGAGTCGCCGAGCCCGCCACGCCGAAACCCACGAAGTAGACGGCATCCCCGTTGGACGGCAAGAAGAATTGAATTTGAGCCGGTGGCGTACCTAGCTACTTCAACAGTTTCTGGAGCTTCAATTTAACATCGTCCTTCAGGCGGCCCAAGAAGTCATTCATATCGCGCGGACTTGGGGTCTTATGTTGTGGCTCGACGATGATTTCAAACGTTTTCCAATTCGCAGGATCTTCAAATGTCACCAAGCCAATGCCAAAGCGAACTGCTTCTTTTTCTAGCCGTTCAAGAAAGTCGTCTGTATCCAGCTCGCTTTCGGGGACGTGCAGCGCGAGGTAGCTCTTACTTGCAAAGGCAGAATGCGAAGTGGTTTCATACACTCCCTCTACGCCATGTGCGTCTGCGGGTTTGATTTCAAAAGTGATCACTTCGACGCTCTTTCCCGGGATAAAAGGATAGTTGCCAACAGACACCAAAGTCACGTCAGGACGGGTCCACTTTCCACCCGTATTCTTCCTGCCCTTGTGCGCAGACACCTCGGAGACGTATTCAGTGATGTCGTAATCCTGAACCCATTCTGTCTGGATAGTCTGATGAAAAGCTTCGTAGAGATTTGACTCCTTCGCGTACTTTCGAGCGGGACGATCCTTGGGTTTTAATGTATCTGCGATCAACCGGACACTCCCACCCTTGCCGCGACCTCGTTCGAGCTTTCCCTTCTCGATTAAGTGATTGCGGACTTGCCAATAGACGTCTTCAGCAAAATTTTCGTCCAACTTCTTCTTTGATTGCTCAAGAAAAGTCTGCGAAAGCGTGGTATTGCCAATGGGCTTGCCGTCTTTCGGGACGAGCGAGAGGAGAAGATCACTGGCCTTCTGCTCAGTTTCTTCACTAATGTTGATTGTACGTCTTCCCATAGAATTCGGCCCAAACTAGTTGGTTAATTTACGCCACGCAGTTATCTTTTTCAAAGCTTATCTTTGCGAATAGTTGCTCCCGCGGAGTCGGAAAGGATGGAAGTGAGCAGTTTCAGTTTGCGCTATCTCGTATCCCGCGTCCCGCTTGCCCGCTGCCAACTCGTCGCCCTACTCTCGGTATCTAGGTGTTTGAGGTCTCCCGAATCGACGTGGACCTCGAAGGGTTTGTCGCGACCGAGGCACGTACTCTTCACCGCGGCCTCAGAACCCGTATAGCTGCCCCGGGTTGTCGACGAGGATCTTCTTGCGGATGGCCGGGTCGGGCGCCCAAACAGGGAGCTGGTTGAGCAGGCGGCCATCGTCGATGGGAAACGTCGGCATGGGATCGCTCGGCTTCGCGCCGGGAAGTGCGGCCGCGGGATGCGGCCAGTCGGTGCCCCACAGGACGCGATCCGGATTGGCTTCGATGAATGCCTTGGCGTAGGGCGCGGCGCCAGGATAGTCGGGGGCCTTGGTGGACGCGCGATAGGCGCCCGAAATTTTCACGTACGCGCTGCCGGAGCGAAGCAGTTCCAGCAGATCGGCGAAGCCGGGCTGCTGCAAGCCGAGCGAGGCTTGCACGCCGCCGAAATGATCGAATACGGTCGGCACCGGAGAAGAATGGACCAGATCCTTGATATTCGAGATCACTCCCAGGTTCGTATACAGCTCGATCATCCATTTGTGATTCTTGAACCGGTTCATCGCAGCCTGATAAATGGGGCGGGCGGCGGCAGGATCGGTCGGGCCGGAGATTCCTGAAATGATTCGCGCGCCGCGGACGCCCACGCGGTACATGGCGTCAAATTCGCTGTCCGGCGTTTTATCGTCCACGACGGCGATGCCGCGTGCGGTCGCGCCGCGCGCCTTCATGCCAAACAGCGTGGCGCCATTGTTGTTCGGCCCATAGACGCTCGGCGTCACGATCACGACGCGCTCCATGTGCAAGGCGCGGTGCAGCGCGGACATATCCTCGGGATGAAAAGTTTGGGGTGTATACAGGTGCACGGGCGAAAGCGGGAATACTTTAGGATCGCCATAAAAATGCGTGTGGCAGTCGCAGGCGTGCGGCGGGATTTCAAAATTCACCGGCGTGGCCGGCTCGCCGTGAACGCTCGCCGTGAACGGTTGAGCAGCTTTAGCCAAGCCGGCTTCCGTGCGCAGCAAAACCCCCGCGGCAATTGCTCCCGTTACGAATTTGCGTCGCGTCAGCATCGCTTCCTCCCCGTTTGTCTCCAAGTATCGAATTTGGCCCTGAAACCCGGTGCAGTATACGGCAATTTGATGGATCGAGGGCGCGCGAGTGAATTCAGTTCGCCATCCTCCATAGGAGATTAACCAGACACGTAGAACCTGCTCCGGAAGAGCCTTTCTGCCCTCGCTATGAGAAACTAGTTGAGTAACCCGTACATGTTTCTGTTCCGGAGGAACGGTGTCTGAGCCTGCAATCGTCGCGGAAGGATTGTCACGCAGTTTCGGCAACCTCGTTGCCGTGGACCACGTGGACTTGCGCGTGGATGCCGGACAATTCTTCGGTTTTCTGGGGCCGAACGGAGCCGGGAAATCCACGACGATTCGCATGTTGACCGGGCTGCTGGCGCCGACCGCGGGGCGCATCCAATTGCTGGGGCTGAGCCTGGACGGGAACGCGACCGAGGTCAAGCGGCAGATCGGAGTGGTGCCGGAAGGGCTGGCGCTTTTTGACCGGCTTACGGGAAGCGAATTCCTGAATTTCGTGGGGCAGATGTACGGGCTGGACCGCGCGACGTCCGCGCAGCGCACGGCGGAATTGCTGGATTTTATGGACCTGGCCGACCGCCCGAAAACACTTGTCGTCGATTATTCGCATGGCATGAAGAAAAAACTTGCGCTCTCCGCCGCGGTGATCCACGGGCCGAGGATTTTATTTCTGGATGAACCCTTCGAGGGAGTGGACGCGATCGCGGCGGGCACATTAAAGACGATGCTGCATAATATGACGGCGCGGGGCGCGACCATCTTCCTGACCTCCCACGTGCTCGAGATCGTCGAACGCCTGTGCAGCCACGTGGCCATCATCAATAAGGGGCGGATTATCGCGCAAGGTTCGCTCGACGAGCTTCGCGCGGGAGTGGCCGCCGCGCATGTAAACGGCGGCGTCCCGGCTGCGGCGCAGAAACTTACGCTCGAGGAAATTTTCCTGGCCGTTGTGGAACCCCAAGGCGCGTCGCGCAAGTCGGAGGAAGAGCTATCGTGGCTGAAGTAGCCCATTCGACGGGGCTGGGCCGCCAGTTATCGCTGTTGATCATGGTCCGCTGGCAGACATTCCGCAACAGCCTGCGCAGCAAGTCCGAGAAAATTCACCTGGTCGGAAACATCGCGCTCGGTTTTTTTTTCGGAGTGCAGGTGCTGGCCCTCTCCGTGGGAATCGGCTTCGGCGCCTATGCCATTGTGATGTCCAGGAAATGGAATTTTCTCACCTTAATGCTTTGGGTCATCTTCTTGTTCTGGCAGTTTGTGCCGGTCCTCGCTACGGAAATGAATCCCGGCTTTGATGGGCGAAATCTGTTGCGATTCCCGCTCAGGTTTTCCGCCTTTTTTCTGATGAGCGCGGCGTACGGCATTGCCGACCCATTCGCGCTCGTCGGAATCCTGTGGCACGTGGCCATCGGCGTGGGCGTAACGGTCGCCCAGCCGGATCTCGCGTGGTGGGCCGCGCTGGCGCTGACAATTTCGGTGCTGATGAATCTGCTCTTCAATCGGCTCGTGTTTGCGTGGCTGGAAAGGGCGCTGGCGAAACGCCGGACGCGGGAGATCGTCACGGCAATTTCCATCCTGTTATTTCTCGGCGTACAGTTTTCAGGGCTCCTTCTGCAACGGAAGGGCTCGGCGCTGAGGCGCGGCGTGGAGAATAGCGCCGCTTTTTGGCGATCCTTACCGCCTGCTTTACCGGGAACCGTGCTGGAACACGCCGCCAATGACGATTCGGCGGCGGCTCTGGGAACGGCCGCCTTACTGGGGATCTATACTTTGCTGTTCGGCGGACTGTTTGCGTTTCGAGTGCGCGCGCAATTCACCGGTGAAGATCTGGGAGAAAGCGCCGCGCCGGTCCGCGAAAAACCCGTTGCGAAACGCGTTCCGGTTCCCCTGCCGGCAAAAGCCGCGGTTGCCGGCCGGGAGTCCAGGCCGCTGTCAGGAATCGTCAGCGCGCCCGTGGCCGCCATTTTAGGAAAGGAGATTCGATATTTTTACCGGAACACGATGCTGATGATGAGCGCTTTTATGCCGTTGATTCTGATCGCATTTTTCATCATGACGTCGTCCGTGCCGAGGCGCCAGGGCGGACTTTCCTTCGTTGGAAGATTTGGCGGCAACTTCGCGTATCCCGCTTCGGTTGTTTACATCTTGCTGCTCATGATGAATTTTTGCCCCAATAATCTGGCCTACGAAGGCCGAGGCGTGGAGAGATTGTTCCTCGCTCCGGTAAAGTTCAGCGATGTCATGCTGGCCAAGAATCTATTTCACGGCGGCTTGCTGGTCTTTGAATCGCTCCTGGTATTGGTTCTGGTAACGGTGATGGGTCATCCGCCGAGCGTGCTGATCCTGCTGGCAACCTGGACGGGGCTTCTGTTCGCCGCGTTAATTCATTTGGGAGCGGGGAACTGGCTTTCGCTTCAATTTCCTCGAAAATTTGAATTCGGCATGAAGCGTCAGCGCCCGTCAGGATTAACGATGCTCATTTCCTTTGGATTGTTTTTCATGGAGATGGGATTGATCTCCGGAGCGGCCTTCCTCTGCAATTGGCTCGCTGGGTTGTGGCTGCTGCCTCTTGTGTACCTCGCCTTGAGCGCGGCCGCTCTGGCGATCTACCGACTCATTCTCCAAGGAACCACGCGCCAGGCGATCGTGCAGCGCGACGCATTGCTCGAGGTGCTTTCGCGCTAGGGCGTCTCCTCATTCGAGTCCTCTCAGACGCGGAGTTGAATCGACGAATTATGCCTATGAAGAGTTCACCCGAGCGCTCATCGCCCAGAGAGGAAAGCCTTGGGAAATCGCAGCTAACGAGACGCCGGGGAACGCTGGCTTACCACGAAGACGAAGCGTGATTTACCGCCGTTCTTGTTCCATGTTTGTTCGACGTCGGCTAGCTGAACAGCTTCCGTTTTGATCTGCAGCTTGCCTGGTACAACAGCCTGCATCACGCCTCGAATCGCGCCGACCAGCCCTTCGAGAGGAATGCTTCCAATGCCGCTGCCCATTAAGATAAGTGCGGACGAGCGCAGGGCCGCGCTTGGCAAAGTAATGTTGCCGCCGCTCGTTGCTCCGATCTGAACGAACCGGATAGGCACTGCTTCCTTGCCTGCCTTGGCTGCCGCTACGATCAGGATTTCGGCGCTCTGTCCCCAGAGGTAGTCGAGAACCACATCGACGCCTTCGCCGCCAAACTGTTCCTCGAACGCTGCCTCCAATTCTTTGGGGGATGGAATGAGGGGGAACGTTACATCCGCGCCTAGGACTTTCAATTGTTCCAGAGCCTCGACGTCCCGGCCTGTCGCGATCACTTTCCTCGCGCCCATAAACTTGGCAATCTGTATGGCCAGGCGTCCTGCCGCTCCCGTGGCTCCGTTGATCAGTACGGTCTCTCCGGCAACCAGGTGGGCGCGCTCCTGGAGCGCGGCCCAGGAGGACATCCCGGGAATTGCGATGGCGGCGGCGGTTACGTCATCCGCCTGATCCGGCAGCGCAACACACTGTTCTTGCCTCACTGCAACTTTTTCCGCCATGCCGCCAAAGGGAGCTTCCGGGAGGACGAAGTAAACTCGCCGTCCATCCCGGGTTCGGCCAACGCCGTCCATTCCAACGACGGCGGGAAGGCTCCCGGGAGTGGTGTAGTGGGAGCCCGAGGCGCGGCTCTTCGTGATCTGGCTGAGTGCGGACGCAGTGACCGTTATCAGTTCTTCCCCCGTCTGTGGCACTGGGTCGCGAAAGTCCGCGTATACAGGGGACTTGCCCGGTTCCATCATTACAGCGGCCTTCATCCGATTTCCCCCTTCATCGTTCACCGTGGAACTGAGGACCAAGAAAGACCCATGCCGCGAGGTCCCGTTAATCTAATACGTAAGCAGATTTCATTTAATTTCCACAATTTTTGCTCCCCAGAGACTCTTGGATCAAGGGCGATCCTTACTCACAGGCCTCGCAAATCCAACCGTGTTTTTCGAACTCTAACACCGTTCAACTTTCACCCCCTACGGTTGTCGGAGTAGTGTCCTAAGGGAGAAATTCGCCTACATTCCACGGCTGTGGCGAGATCGCTTGGCGGTCTCCGACAACTCGTGAAACATCTCAGCAGAGACACCCAACTGCTTCTCGGAAATATCAATATGCGGGCCAACCAAGAGCAAGCTGGCGTAAAATTGTTGCACTTTGGATGATTTTCTTGCGTGCGTCCGCAGGAACTTCGCAAATTTCTTGGCATTTTGGGGCTTTGTCTCGAAGGAAAATCGGAGCCTTGCCAGTATAAAATAGTCGAGTAGGTATTTCCTGGGATCTTCCCATGTCTCAGAGAAATGCTCCATTACCACATCGGGGTCTCCGTTGTGTGCCGTTTCAGGGTTCAAAGATCGTTTAACTAGGCCTCGCAACAAAAACTCCAACGGCTCGCTAGCGAGGAAATCGTCACAATGGCTGTCGACTGCCGCGACGTTCTCCCCGAGGGAAATTGTGAGCAGACAATATTCGGCAAATGGTCGATAACCACCTCCCACCAGAAAAATCTTTCTACACTTTTTGAAGAGCTTACCCCTGCCGAAGCATCGAAGAAATAAACCAATTTTCTCACAAATCGACTTTCTAGACGCGAAGCTATAAAAAGCACTTAGGTGTCGGCTCGCCAAGCCTTCCCCTATTTCGTTCCAGGATGAAATGACCTCTTCTGGGCCTGGCAAACCGTTGCGAGACTCATAAAGCAACGCTGCTAAGAGCGGAAGAGTGTCTACGGATATTGGAGTAGCCGCCACTTTCTGAAGGCTGCTCATTAGAATGGGGTGGTAACGTTTGGGTATGGTCTCCACGGCGGTAAAAATCTTCTGGTGAATGGCTTCAGGCATTGTCTGGTTATCCCACGAGTCTTCAATTCGGGGCGAAAGGAGTGCCTCAGCTGCCACCGCAAAGAGCGAATTTAGAATTTTGTCTCCGATATTCTGCAACTGTCCAAGGGCTCGCAACGGAACAAGGATGACCTGGTAGCTATGGTCAGCGACAGTACTAGCTTCATGGATCATCTTGTTGACAAGTGCCTCTAGGAGGATGCCACCTTGCTCATCTTGCATCAAAAAGAGAAGCTCCAAAACGACAGACCACGCATCGTTGCCAAGAACACTTCTGATTTCTGCATATAGATCATCAACCGTCTTGCCAACGCAAAAATATCTGTAAAGATACAACGCTGCAAAATACTCGTGGAACGTCTTGTGACTGAACCTGTCTTCAACGAAAATAGACCTCTTAGCTGCGTACTCTAAAAAAGATTCTGCCGCGCGCTCCGCCTCCCCCTCTCTACCTTGGAACTCCCTTTCACATAGATAACGGGTAAATTCTGTCAAAACGTCGCCATATCTCGGACGGTTAACCTTATCGGATTCCTCTGTTTGATGTCGGTACATCCAGTATGCAATGTGGGCAAATGCGCTCTTTTTATCTCTTACTAGACTAAACTCAGCTGGAAGTTCTAGACGTTTGCCAGCAGTATCCCATTTTTCGGTCAAGGTGCCAACGCAGCTTCGATAAATCTCAAGTTTTGAGTCTGGAAGCGTGCACCCAGAACGAAATAAGATAACAATCAAAGATAAAAGGAGTGGGTTCCCGAGAAGTTCGCTGGGCAACTTCTTTAGTGCATTAGTGAGGTCCGCTACTTCTCTAACGCGCCTACTCTTATCTGCTTCTTCGAGTGCGTACCACTTATGAATGTATTCTGAGATCTGATCGCTACCGAAGGGGAGAATTTCAAAATGGGCAAAATCGGCCTGCTGAAAGGAAACTTCTTCATATCCCACTTTCCGCGAGGTGACAATCGTCATGTTTCCGGGATACGACCCAACAGCAAAAGAGACGATGTCATTTCGAACCTGTTCTCTTAGATGCGCGTCGAATATTTCGTCCAAGCCATCGAAGATCACCACCGCAGTCTTTTGCTCCAAGAAAATCTCGAAAAAGTCATCTGGCAGATCGTCCCGTTGGAGCTCAGTTTTTGTGGCCGCATATATGAAATCTAAGATCGTCGAGCCCAGTCCCTCAGGACGTGATCGAAATTCCGCGTAGGCTCTCAATGGAACCTTAATTGGAATGGTTCTCTCGCCCTTATCGCCAGTCTTGAGTTCCCCATCGATAAGGGCGACGATCAGGAACTTTGTGAGGGTTGACTTACCCGCGCCTGCGTCGCCTAGAATGACCACATTGCCAGCGCGTGAAAGAATGTCCCTGATAGGTAGACTTTCCGAAGACGACGGGCGCTCGGCCGTCAGAGCTGACTTCTCAGGTACGGTCGTATTCGATGTTTCCAAGTCAGATTTGTCACCACTGCGGCTAAATCTGGGCTCAACATAAACACTCTGTAATTTCACGTCCTTAATGACGCTTCATGCTTTGAATATCTAGGCCCAAGAACGATATAAGAGCTGATGTGCGCCGGATCGCAGGGAGATACATTGTATTTGCGAACGAGTCTATCTCGGCCTTTGCATGATGGCTTATGAAGATATCGGATAACACCTTCATAGCAAGATCATCTGGAGAATTGAATGAAACAATCGCATTCTCTTTCTTCAGCATTTGCTTGAATGTCTCAAGTTTCTTTCTTGCAGCATCAGCTTCCACTTGATCGGGCTGGACAGGAATTGTTGAAGCAGCTATGTAAATTCGCCGATTGATGCTGAGTCTCTTCGCCTCTTCGTATTCGAGCTCGGTGTATGAAAGGCCAGAGCCCTCGTGAATGGTTCCGTACCGGTGGCCGATAATCCCGATGTAGTAGTTACACGGTCTTAGCTTACTCAGACAATATTCGAGCGGCTCTCCTTCCTTGCTACCGAAAAACCGCATAGTTCGAAACCGCGCTTCTATGCGAGATAGGGTTTCTTCGACCTTCTGCCTATAATCCTGGAGGTCTACGTAGGTGGAACTAATGAAAGCAGTGAGCTCTTGAGATGGCAAAGTGAATATGCACGAGCGACGTGCGCGTAAAATCTATTCCTATATACTCACAGTGTCAAATATTAGGATTCAATATAGATCCTCAGATCGCCTTTAGGGATAACTTTTCGTCAAATCTATTTCGCTTCCGCTCAAGGTCAAATCATTCATGGTTTGTACGTCTGTGATACCAGTCCGCGCGCGCACCCCTTGGTTGCCTATAGTGTACCTGCCGGAATCGCCCTCGGGACAATAGCGCACGCATACGGGCGTGCTGGCTAGATGCCGCTCTGTGGGATCGGTGCGCAGAAAAGGGGGGTGGTCCCTTTTTCGCGTGCATATACGCTATCCCCCCTACGGTTGTCCCCTGCCAACGCGTCCCTTATACTCGGCGTCTAAGTCTTCGAGGCTCTCGAACAGATGCGTAACAGCGAAGCGCAGAAATATGCGCGGTGGTCGCTCGCGGCGGCGGGATTGCTGGCCGTGGTGGTTGCGGGGGTGTATGCGCGGAATATTTGGGTGGCGCGCCAGGCGGAGAAGAAGGCGCCGCCCGCCGTGCCGCCGACGGTCGAGCAGCGTTCGAACGAATTTTCGTATTCCAAAGTCGAGGGGCAGAGAACGATCTATACCGTGAAGGCGTCCCGCACGACGGAATTCAAGGAAGGCAGCCGGAATCTCCTCGAAGACGTCGCCATCGTGGTGTACGGAAAAAAAGGAGAGCGCAACGACACTCTCGTCACCAAGGCTTGCGATTTTATTTCGAATACCGGGAAGATCAGTTGCGCCGGGGAAGTTCAGATCAAACTGCAGGCCGGGGGCGCTCCGCAGGCGAGCGCCAACGCCATACAGGTCACGACGTCAGCCGTGACGTTTGACCGGGATTCCGGTGAGGCGCGGACGGACAAACCGGTCACGTTCCGCTGGCCGGCGGGAGAAGGCCGCGCCGTGGGCGTGAGCTACGATTCCAACAGCGGGACACTCCGATTGCTTCAGGGCGTCGGATTGAATCTTTCTTTTTCGTCATCCAATCCCCCCGAAAAAACCGAGGCAACAGACGAAAAGATTGTACGCGTGGCGGGCGACAGGATGTCCTTCCAGCGCGAAAAGCGAATAGTCGTAGTGGATGGGGACGTCCATGCGCAGCAGACGACGCTCGAGCTGACCGCGGACAAATTGCTGCTGGAGCTGGACGCGACGTTTCAAGCGAGGCGCTTTGTCGCCAGCGGCCATCCGCAATTGCACGATTTGAGTCCTCAAGGGCCGCTTGCGCTCAGCGCGGACGAAATTGACTCGGGGCTCAGGCCCGATGGGTCGATCGAGTCCATCGTGGCAACGGGGAACGTGCACGGCACGCGCAACACCCCTGTCGGAGGGGATGGAATCGATGCCGGGCGCATTCAGGTGGACCTCGTTTCCTCTGACAACACGCCTCGCCTGCTGACGGCGAGCAACGGCGTCACGCTGACATCCACGAGCGCCTCTTTCAATGGGGGAGCACGCCACGTCGAAAGCGACGCCCTCGAAATCCACTTTTCAAGCGATTCCCGACCGGGGCAGACCCTTGTGGAAAGCGTTAACACGCTCGCTCCGGCGCGCGTCGATTGGCAAAACGTGGCCCTCGTGAACGGCAAGCCCGTTCCGCAATCGACGCGGATGTCGGGCAAGCAGATGAATTTGAAATTCGATGCGCAGAACCAGTTGCAGCAGCTGGTCGGCGCGGGCGGCGTGGAAGTGACGCGCAAATTAGGCGACGCGCCCGACGAGATCACAGCATCCCGCGAACTCACGGCGAAATTTGACGGCGCGGGGCAATGGACAACGATCGAGCAAACTGGGAGCGTCCATTTCCGCGATGGGCAGCGCACGGGTCAGGGAGACCGCGCCCACGTGGATCGCGCCAACAATATTTTCACGCTGGATGGCTCCGTGATCCTTGCCGATGCCACGACGAGAACCACGGCGCAATCGGCCTCCTTCGCTCAAGGGGCGAATACGTTGCGCGCCGATGGTCACGTGCTGACCACGGATTTGCAACCCGCCGCGGAGAGTATTGCGAATCTCGCGCAGGGGCCCGCGCACATTTCGGCTGAACATCTCGTTGCGGACACGGCGCGAGGGCACGCGGTGTACTCCGGAAAAGGAAGATTGTGGCAGGGGCAGTCCGTGATCGAGGGAGAAACAATCGAATTGGACAGCCCGACACACATCCTGGTGGCGAAGGGAAAAGTGCGGGGAGTATTCCCCCAGGCGGCATGGAATCCGAAGACGGGAGAAGCGCCAGGGCCATCTTCGAGCAAGACGGCAAAGCCGCCATCGAACAGGGCATCGGCGGGCCAAGCGGCGCATCCTGCCACGCAGCTGGGGCATGTCAGCGGAGGATTGCTGACTTATTGGGAGACGGAATCGCGCGCTCGAATCGAACAGGACGCGAGGGTCGATTCAGAGCAAGGCTCCATCCAAGCCAACCAAGTCGATCTCTATTTTTCCGACGCCGGTGCCGCAAGCAGCACCAAACAATTGTCTCGCTCCGTGGCGAGCGGAGACGTGACCGTCCGCCAGGAAGACCGCCGCGGAACCTCGGACCGAGCGGAATACACGGCCTCGGAAGGCAAGTTTGTTCTTTCGGAAGGTAAACCAACTCTATATAGCTCAACTGGCGACACCACCACGGGGCGTCAATTGACCTTCTATTTTGCTGATGATAGGATCGTTGTAGATTCGGCGGATGGCTCGAAAACAGTGACGCTTCACCAGGTCGAGAAATGATGTGGCATGCTCAAGCTCCAGGCCGTCGAACTCAGCAAGTCCTATCGAGGGCGAAAAGTAGTAGACGACCTCAACCTGGAGATCAGCCAAGGTGAAGTGGTAGGGCTTCTGGGGCCTAACGGCGCTGGGAAGACGACAACGTTCTATATCCTGGTAGGTTTAGCCCGGCCGGATTCCGGGCGCGTCCTGCTGAACGGGGACGACATTACCGACCTCCCCATGTACCTCCGGGCCCGCAGTGGGATCAGTTATTTGCCGCAAGAACCTTCGGTTTTCCGGCAGCTTACGGTCGAAGAGAACCTGATTGCGGTCCTGGAAACGCTGCCTCTGACCTCGGAGCAACAGCGAGACCGGCTTGAGGAGCTATTGGCGCAAATGAAGCTGGAAACGGTTCGATCCAACGGGGCTTATACGCTGTCGGGAGGCGAGCGGCGGCGGCTGGAGATTGCCAGGTCACTCGTGTTGGAGCCTGCCTTCATTCTGCTGGACGAACCTTTTTCGGGAATCGACCCCCTGACCGTTGTGGATATCCAGAAAATTATCAGCGAATTGAGCCGCGAGGGAATCGGCGTCCTGGTCACCGACCACCAGGTGCGCGAGACCCTGAGCGTCACTAATCGCGCCTACATCGTCCAGAACGGCAAAGTCCTGGCCGCCGGGACGCCGCATGACCTGAGCGGCAACGCCGAGGTCCGCCGAGTCTATCTCGGGGATCATTTCCGTTTGAATTGAAAGATTATGAGCTGGCTCCAGCCAAAACTTCACTTACGGGTCGCGCAGAAGCAGATCCTTACGCCTGGCCTGGTCCAGATGGTGAGCGTGCTGGCGCTGAACCGTCTCGAGCTCCGGGAGATGATCAATCAGGAGATGATCGAGAACCCGGTGCTGGAGGAATTGTCGGAAGAAAGCGTAACCCCTGAAGACTACAGCGACGAAACCTTCCTGAAGGCCGAAACCGAAAAAATTCCCGAGGTCGAGCCACCCAGTCCCTTCGAGGATTTCGATGTGGCCTCGTTTTTCAATCAATACCTCGATAGCGGCGGCGGCAATCCGGAGCGTGGCGAAACAGAAACCATTGAGCGGCCGTCCTTTGACAAATTTCTTTCGTCGGCGCAGGGTCTTACCGAACATCTTGCCTGGCAAATGAGCGTGACGGTTTGCAACGACGTGGTGCGCGAGATTGCCGAAGCGATCATCGGCAACCTCGATGAGAACGGTTACCTCAGCGCCTCGCTCGAGGAAATTTCGCAAAACGGAAAGTACTCGATGGAAGACGTTGAGGAAGCCCTGGCGGTGGTGCAGGAATTCGATCCGCTGGGCGTGGCTTCCCGTAACTTGCGCGAATGCTTGTTGACGCAGCTTCGCACGCTGGACAGCCAAAACACGCTGGCGATGCAGATTGTGTCCGAATGTTTGCCGAAGCGGCCCCTGGCGGCGAGCGAAGCCGAGGAGCTGAACCCGGAGACGCCGCTGGCTCGGCTTTTACAGGCGAACCAGTTGAAAGAAATCGCGCGCGCGCTGAACCGCCCCGTGGAACTCGTCAAACGGGCCGTGGACGTGATCAAGAAGCTCGATCCGCGTCCCGGGCTGCGCTACAACAAGACGCAGCCGCGCCTCGTTGAGCCGGACGTATATTTCCGCAAGGTAGACGATCAGTGGCAAGTGTTCATGAACGATGATGACGTGCCGCAACTGAGGCTTTCGCCCGTATACCGCCGGCTGCTCGCCCGCGACGCGGCCGACCGCGAAGTCCGCAATTACGTGAAGGAACGCGTGACCGCCGCGATGCAATTGATGAAAAGCATCGAGCAGCGCAAGCACACTATCCTGCGGGTCTGCCAGATCATCATTCAGCGGCAATTTGAATACCTGGATCACGGCGCCGACCACTTGAAGCCCATGATGATCAAGGAAGTGGCCGAGGAAGTGGGCGTGCATCCGTCCACGGTCAGCCGCGCGGTATCGAGCAAGTACGCGCACACGCCGCAGGGAGTTCTGGAGTTGCGGTCGTTCTTTTCGGAATCTGTTAACGGCCCGGAAGGCAGCAACATGTCGCTGCAGACCTTGAAGCGGCTGGTGAAGAAAATGATCGACGAAGAAGACACCGCCCACCCGCTTACCGACGATTTGATCGCCAAAAAACTCGACGACGCCGGAATCCACGTCACCCGGCGCACCGTCGCGAAATATCGCGAAGACCTCCGCATTCCCAGCACCCACCAGCGCCGAGTAAAGGTTTAGGCCGGATCCAGTGAAGCGCCGATCTGCGCGCGACG
>DATNIO010000029.1:0-9212 GCA_035604385.1 Verrucomicrobiia bacterium
TGCAGACTTGCAGGGCGACGCGAGCAAACGGCAGGAGTCCGACTTCGGCCATCGCACCTCCTGCCTCGATAGCAAACAACATTTTCAAAGGATCGGGTATCTCGAATTTTCATTGTCGTAACGAGGATGTCAACAGAGCCAAGGCACGCGGGCACCGATTCACCCGCGTTAACGGTTGTTTATAAGTGTTTGAATTTATTACCACTTAAGGTATAATCCCTCATACGGTCAATAACGGGGGTTGCCGTGATTTTACCCCGTTTTACCGTCGAAAGTAAAATGAGCACTTAGCCTTTAATTTGCCGCCCCAAGGTACAGGGACCGCCAAGTTTCCCAGTCTCTTAACTGTCTCCTTAGGGTGATCAGGCTTCCAGCGTGCCCATTCATTTTGTGGGTTGCCGCCATCGGCGGGTGGCTGCTGTATGGCAAGGCGATCAAACAGGACGGTTTCAGCGACAAACGCGCGCTTGCGCAAATGATCGTCAACCGCGAAGGTGCCCCAAAGTTCATTACTTCGATCACATGGCGTTGGCCTATAGTAACGCAACAGAGGCGTATTCCCCCCCGGAGGGTGTCGAACAAATAGGTTCTGACTTGAGCAGATGGTTGAGTGTTTTCATGCGCTTCCTCGTCGTTCCTTCTTTGAAAAGATATTACGCCCTACCTCTACAATTAGCCTGGGATCCAGCTTGGCGGTGCGGGTGGCGACCCGTGTGAGGTCTTGCAATAGATAGTAGCAAAGCTCATAGAAGGAACTATCACCCCATCCCCCGGGTCATCAACGCCAATGCAGATGATGTCCTGGCCGGTGTTATTGAAGATTCGTCGTGCATAGCCTGCAATGCTTGGCAATACCAACTTTCTGGTATCGGTCAGCACTAGGCCCACAACGCCACGTGGGTCAAACACCCGCAATCTGCCCCACAAGAAGTCGTTCACAGGAAGAGTGTAATCAGCATTATTCGCAAAAAAGATATCGTGTTCGCCAAACGGTTCCTGGTCCAGCACATAGAGCGGACCTTGACCAACATGACCGCTTTCCGGCATCAGAGCTTGATAATTTGTGCCTTGGTCCGCGTAGAAACTGTTGCCAGCGAATCTGACGGGGTTGGTGGTTGCAGGGGTGAAGAAGAATAAGGGCGGACCATCCGGATATTGCCAAGGGGCGCTTTGCGGTCCAGCAGCGGTTAACCACGTGCATTGAATATCTGCATGACGGGTGCCATCAATCTTGAAGACCGGGACTTGCGAGTATGCGCTCCCTTCAATTGACAGGTATCCGCCTTTGATATTAAGGCTGCCAAGGACTCCCGCAAAGAGCATACAGTCATTGACGGTAGCTTGGTCGTCAGAGAGGTAGCATTCGATGAGAGTGACAGTGTTGCCGTAGCTTCCGTCGGTGCCTTGCTTTATAGGCATATCCGGGAATAGAAAGCTTCCGAAGTAGCCGGTGACACCGGAGATGGATTCAAACAGGCCGCCTTCAACGGACACGAAGTTGTACCCAAAGCCGCCATTGGGGATGCTACAGTTTCTGACGCACGGCCACTGGCTGCCCATTAGAAAACCGACAGCCCAAGACCAAGCATTGGGTTTGACGGGGTTGAATTTGCCCCCAAATTCGCAGTTATAAACGAGGTCTCCATAGGAGAACCGGCACAAGTCAATGCCGCGCGCAGCGTTGATGACGCATTGCTCAATGGTGCAGGACACGTTCGCATCCATATGAATGGCCGCGCTCAGGCTACCGAATCCCAGATTGGCCACGCGTTGATTGCCTACATAGGCGGTCCCCGCCGAGCCCCAGAACAACCAATTGTATTGATGGTTGCCGATTTGATCAGCATTCTGTTGGGCGATTATCCAGCCTTCCGCCAGATTGGTTGATCCGTTTGTGATGTTCGTATAACCGGGAGACGCGGGTATGAACTTGCGATTTCCTTGACTGAAATTGAGTAGGAGTTGTGTGCCGTACGGAAGCAGCATTGGTTCGACTGTGGGGAGCTGAAACTCGTCTTGGTAGAGCGGATACTGCACGATCCTGATGCCTCCAATTTGGAATCCGTTGCCCGCATTTTGCGCCCCGCCCCCGTCCGGCCACTGCCCGCAGAGTTGTCCCAGAGAAAATACCTCCATGTGCTGTTGAAGAATCGCCCCCGAGGCAAGACCAGAATCCGCGAGGTTACCATTGATGAAGAGGCGGATTGTAACGCCATCGTAGGAAAGAGCCACGTGATTGAGCTGGCCCGCTACCACTTCGACCGTGGGGTCGTTAGCTGGGTCGGAATTAAGGATTTGCAGGCCGGAGGTGGTTATCAAGGTTGCGTGGATGCTGTTACCATGGATATTGAAAACGCCGTTGGTCAATGCAATGGAAAAAGCATTGGCCAGCGACGAGCTGCCTCTTTGTCCAGAGGAACTCATCACTTGGCGATACTCGTTAGCGGCTAAGTCGGTGATCGGGTCGATAAAGAATTCCACGCACCAACCGTTTTTGGACACCACTGCACCAGTCGTAATATTCCCGGCAGCTGGGGGAGGAGCGCCTCCCAGGTTAAACAACGACAGGGTAACGGCATCCTGTGGCTCACCATGGACCCGGTAAAGCCCTGCGCCTTGAACCCAAATATAGTCGTTGTCGTGGAAGCCCGCAGTGCTGGCGACAGTCACGTTGTCGATCGCGTTCAGCGGAATATTGACAGTCTGGGTCGCCGTTGTTGTAATCCCGCCCAAGCCGTCAAGGTCATATACAGCTTGGCCGGGATCAGGGCAGTGGATCAGCGTCCCGGGTGGAACAGATAAGAAGGTCCCCAAGTTCTGTATCGTAATGTTGTTAGGGGGAAGATCCATTGAGGGCACGACCGCATAGTTGCCTGCGCTGGCAATCCACAAGAGCTGACCGGGTACAAAACCTGCAGAGGAAGAAACCTGCACCGGTACCGTGTCACCTACGGCGGGTTGCGTAAAGTCCGCCGTGATCCTAGGAAGGGGTCTATTAGAAAGTGTAAAGGGTTGACTGCCGTGCAGATCCCCCATTGGTCCCTGGGAGAGTAAGAAATTGCTGGCCCAGTATTCGCAATTACGACCGACTTGGGCGTTTCTTGATATAACGTTAGGGGGAACGCCAGGCGGGGCCGCAAGGGCGTTACAAGCGGTCCCGGTATTATAGAGTGTAAGAGTTCCCGGCGCACCAGGGTTAATTGCCGAGATGGTGTAGTAGCCGCCGCCGGCGACCCAAACCCATTGCCCGACGCTAAAAGGATCGATGGAGGCGACATCAACAACAACGGTGCTCCCAGCGGCAGGTTGAATGAAATCATCGGTAGTGGTGGTGGTTACACTGGGGCACGGAGTGTTGGGTGGGGGCGTTCTAACCAAAGCGGTCGTAACTTTGCCCCTCACCGTATAGACAGGATCCAGCAGCGTCTGGCCCATGCACAGGACAGGCGCGTTGACGTTTTGGAGGCCATACGCGTTTTCAATCATCTGTCCGTATCCAAACTTATTGTTCTCAGTCACCGAGCCAGACTCTCCAAGCAAGGTCTTTCCAGGATAAGGGTTGAAAATCGGGTAACTAGTCAGATAGGTTGTCTGAGGCGTGCCGGAGAGTCCAGAACCGGAAATTAGAGGGTTGAAATTATTAGCGCCTGTGGCAGGAAAGAAGACTGTGCTTGGGTTGGCTTGGTCGAAGCTGTCGTTGATGGCAGCTTGAATGGCTGCGGTGTCGTCGGTCACGCCGTCGCCTTTGGCGCCGTATAAAAGAACGTTGAGGACTGGCAAGAAATCCATCATTCGATTCTCCTGAACACAGATGATTACTGTCCTGGCCGATGGTTGGAAGATCTGCCGCTGGGCCGACGAGCATGAACCCTACTGGGCCTCAACACGTAGAGCGATGGTGAGCCGGAGTTTCCATACGGAGACTAAAACTCTCAGTCCTAGCAAGTCAAATTAATTCTAGATTACTATTCAGGTCTAACCCCGGGATCCATTTCTAATATTCTCCATTGATGGTCGGCGGGAAAGCGATGTCCTCCCAAGCTTGAGACTTGGATAATGGGTCTTCTTTCTAGGTCTCTCTCCCCTCGCCAGGATTGCGACGACTTACCTTACCTCGTCCGAACGACTGAATTTGGAAAGGGTGCTTCGAGGAGTGCCCTCTAAGCGCCCATGGTTGCGGGGGTTGGATTTGAACCAACGACCTTCGGGTTATGAGCCCGACCTCGAATATGTGTTTCACTCTCATCTTAACGGGCCTTCATCCCTTGATGCTCGCCCACAATCAGTTCATTCCGGGCAGGCTCGATGCATAGATTTGGGCAAGCGAATTGCGCTGATTATTGAGACCTCAGCCGGCGGGTTTTTGGGCAACGCAGGGTTTATGGGCAAATGGGTGGTTGGAGTGATTCTAGGCAAATCCTGATGTGATATAGGTGGGTCGAAAGAGAGCGAGAAGGAGCTATCCGTACACGGAACAATCGTCGAACGAGCGTTACAGCTTTGGTCTGCCCAGCATAAATCACCAATTTCTGGGAGAAATGCAACATTACGTCGCTGCCCACCCCTGTGTTGAACTTCGCGACCGCAGGAAACTCAGCGTATGCATCCTGTCGAACACAACAGAACGGACATTCTGTTGCGGCCGAATGTCATGTGCTTGACAGGCCGGTATTGACTTGCCAAGATTATTTCTTTGGTTAGTGGGAATATGGCCGTACAAAGCTTATTGGCTATCGGTCGGAGACTCGCTGTCCCGAACATCGAAACCGCGCAAATTCCCCCGTAATCCCACGAAACGACGGACTCCGAAAAGTAAAACCACGGTAAAACCGATCACGTGCCGGGGGGCGCGGGTCCGTGAAAAACCACGTATTTATTGGAAAAATATGGCGCGCCCGGAGGGATTCGAACCCCCGACCCTCTGCTTAGAAGGCAGACGCTCTATCCGTCTGAGCTACGGGCGCTATCTGCTTAATTTCTCATAATACAGGCGCTTACGCTACTTCCTGCTTTCCTTCGCGAGGACAGGACGGCACCACTGTCGAAACGCAGGGCGTCGTGACATCAGTGAACAATGCTTGCCGGTCTCGGCACAAGTTGTGATAGCAGCTGTGCCCCTCCTGCCTCCCTATGAGAAAATATCAGCATGAATAATCTCGTTGGTCTCGTCATCGCCGCCATCGTTACGCTCTTTTTTGTGCGCAGGTATCTTAAGGAGCAAAAGCTCCGGGAGGCCCGCGCTCATGAAGCCGCGAAGAAGGGGACATTGCGCTCGGACGGGCCCCAGTCCCAGCATCCGCATATCGACACCCAATATTGTATCGGCTGCGCCACGTGCACGACGGTTTGCCCGGAGGGCGACGTGCTCGCCATGCTCGCGGGACAGGCGGTCATCGTCAACGGCTATAAGTGCATCGGGCACAGCTTGTGCGCGGAGGCTTGCCCCGTCGGCGCCATTACGATGGTCATGGCCAGTCCCAGCATGGGCGCGGACCTGCCTCACCTGACGCCTGAATTTGAGACCAGCGTTCCCAATTTGTTTATCGTCGGGGAACTCGGCGGTCTGGCCCTGATCAAGAACGCCATCAACCAGGGGCGTAACTGCGCCGACACGATCGCGTCCAGGATCTCCGGGCTGCGGAATGGAAAATCGAAATCCGACGTGCTGGACGCCCTGATCGTCGGCGCCGGACCGGCCGGCATCAGCGCATCGCTGCGCTGCATTGAACGAAAATTGAATTATCTCACCGTGGACGAAGGCGAAATTGGCGGGACGGTGTCAAAATATCCGCGTCAGAAATTGGTGCTGACGAGCCCGGTGGAACTCCCGATCTACGGAAAATTCAAAAAGACGGAACTGTCCAAGGAAGACCTCCTCGCCATCTGGAGCGAAATTTTGCAGAAAGTCGAGTTCAAATTCCGCAAAGGTGAGAAGGTGGAAGACATCAAAAAGGGTGAAGACGGCGTTTTCACCGTCACCACCACCAAAGGGCAACACCGGGCGCACGCGGTGGTCCTCGCACTTGGAAAAGGAGGAATCCCCCGAAAGCTCGGCGTCAAGGGAGAGGAACTGCCGAAGGTCATGTACCGGTTGATTGAGGCGGACCACTATGTGAACAAGAAGATTCTTGTGGTGGGGGGAGGCGATAGCGCTATCGAGGCAGCGATGGGGCTTGCCCATCAAGTGGGGAACAAGGTGACGCTGTCGTACCGGAAAGAATGTTTCACGCGGCTGAAAGACCGGAATGAAAAGAGAATTCAGGAGAGCATCCAAAAGGGGAAAGTCAACGTCATCTTCAATTCGATGCCGGTGGAGTTCAAGCCAAGCTCGGTCGTCCTCGACGTCAACGGCAAAGCGCAGGATATTCCGAACGATTTTGTCTGGATCTTTGCCGGCGGCGAGCCTCCTACTGCATTTCTGAAGAAAATCGGCGTACGCGTCGGACTGCGCGACATGACGGCCGAGGGAAGCAGCGAAGCCAAACAATCCAAGTTACTCCACGTGTGAGCGACAAGTAGAACAGGCTTCAGCCTGTTGGTTTTCTTTCGACACGATTCAAAACCAACAGGCTGAAGCCTGTTCTACTTACTGCGCCTTCGTATTTCCTTGGCCGTTTACGGGCGGGTGTCCGGGAGGAAGGGCATTGGAATTCCCGCCGCCGGGGACGAGATCGCGAAAATTGGGCATGGAATCCGACGATGGCGAAGGCCCATTCATATGCGGATTTTCGCCGGGCCCGGGATGCTGGATCGAGCCTCCGGCCGGCTGAGTGTTTTGCACGACCCACAGGCCATTCTGCTTTTCCAAAGAGTAGGCGACCTGCATCCCGGCGCCCTGCGGCGCTCCCGTCTTGGGCTTGAACTCAACTTGCGCCTGGGCCTGGTTCCCCTGAATGGAAACATTGGTGATGTTCATGTCCATGGCGCCGAGGTTCAGCGTTTTCAAGGAAGCAAGGTGCTGATTGATGCCGGAACGTATGGCATCCGCGTCGCTTTCCTGTTTCTTGCAGCCGGCGAAGAGGACAAGCAGACCCACGACAGTCAGAAAGAATGCAGTGCGCTTCATGCGAGTCTCCTTCTCCTTACCTATAACCCATCCCAAGCACGACCACAATGTGAAGGATAGCGAGGATAGCAAAGGAATAACTAAATGGGCGGTGGACAACGTGCCACAAGTTAAAAACCTGCTTGGTGCGGGACAAAAATAGAATTCGCTTGGACAGGGACGCCTGCCTTCGCGCGGTTTGAACCGCAACTTCCAGTTCAGGATTGCGCGTCGGGAAAATACCAAAAAGCGAGAAAAGCCACGCCACGAACCCGGCCGCGCGCAAACGAAGCCAGGAAACCTGGAAGGGCCGCTTTATGTCCAGCCAGATCATCCAGCACAGGGCCGCCATCATCGGGGTGCGGGCCACTTCCGCGGGAGTGGGCAGCGCGAACAAATCGATGAGTCTCGTGCCGATTTTTTCGTGTTTATCTTCCGCATTCCATCGGAGCTGTACTTCCGCATCTTGAATTTCCTTGATGGTCAGCTCGGCCGCGTTCAGCGTTCTGGGAATCTGCGAATACAAATACCGGCCGATGAAGCCGCTGGCTGTAACAGCGGCCATGATCCAGAACGCCATGCCGGCGATTCCTCCGAATTTGAACGAAGAGTGCAAGGCGATCACGAGCGGCGCCGCTGTTCCCAGGACGACGTGGAAATCCAGCCAGTGGCGCGAATTTCCTTGCTTTCCGAGCCAGCCCCACCGTTTGCGTAGCGGGTAAAGGTAGATCAGGAAAAACATGAGCACGCCAAACACTCCCAGATTGACGCCGATAGGTCCGCTCGGGCGCAGCAGCATGTGCTTCGGCGAAAAGGGCCGGTCCTTCCAGGGCAGTGTGTAGTAATCGAATCCATAGGCCGCAAATACGCCTACGAACGCCATGGAAACGATCCAGGCGATCAGGATCCGGAAGCGATGCTTTCGCTCCGAAGCTTCCTTGCTGAACATCATCGTAGTTTGTACGGCTGCGGATTGGCTCATGGCAGTTTTCCTATCTCCTCGTGAATGTTGACATTGAATCTCTTATAGTCCGTGAATCGGTGCAGGTTGCGCCAGTGCTGGCGCGGCGTCTCGACGTCGATCACGGCGGACTCCGCGATCCAAACGGATTCCGCGGGCTCGCGGAAATTATGTAGAGCGAAATGGACCTCGCTGCGCATGCCCGCCAGGCCAAGATCGCTCATGCTGGAATCCACTTTGGCCTCCAGCTTCACGATGGCGCCGGATTGGGGATCGATCCAAAGCGTGCCGGACATGTGTAAGGGATAATTTTTCCCGCGCAGACGGAGCGATGCAGGCGAAGATGCGCCCGGAACGGGAACAAATCGGATCATGGCGTAGGAAACGCCATCGATCGTTTCGGCGCCGGCGGGCTCGAACACGTAGCTGGCTTCGTACATGGGATGCGCCACGAGGAGCAGGCTGGCAAAGCCGGTGGTCACGAGCAACGTCCGGGCCGGATCGCGATAAGCCGGATTGCGGGTTTCGCGTGTCTCGTTAAATTTCAAAGTTCCGCTCTCACTCGTGGCTTGAAACTGATAATCGTAGGCGGAGTTCTCTCGATAGATGGCGTGTCCGCTCCCATTCAACACGTATTGCGTGACGGACTCCTTGCAGGTCAGGTCGGAAAACTTGTCGAAATATTCCTGGACGTGTTTTCGCGCGCGCGCCAGGGCATCGACCGATGGGGAAGCGTCGACTGCGATCTCGCCTGGCGGGGCTTGGGCAGCGCAAGTCCCACCCGTCAACGCGAGCGCGGCAGCGAGCGCCACGGCGCACCACCATTTCCGCCGAGCCGTGACCCGGGAATATTCGGATGCGAGGAAAGGAATTTCGCTCATTTGCGGAGCTTTCCTCCAAACCGGTATCCGAACGTAAAATTCGTCTGTTGATAGTTCATCGATGTACCCATATTCCAACCGAAGAGACCTTCAAAAAAGTAGCGCGGCCCGATCGTCCAATCCACCGTACTGGTCACGAATTTTGAAAACGAATTCGCGCTGAACGCGGAAGTGAGATGCTGCATCCCCCCCTGGACTTGGACGTGAAACCGGTCGCCGATCGCTCGGGAGAGGGAAACAAACTGGTAGTCGCCCTGCCCAAAGGAGCTGTTGAATTTGGTGTAACGCATGTCCAATTGCAAACCGGTATTGAGGATTTCTCCGA
>DATNIO010000030.1:0-3351 GCA_035604385.1 Verrucomicrobiia bacterium
GCGGATTCGCTAGCTCTCTTGAGCCTTGAAGAGATTTGAGATTCTGTCTTTTTCGCGGCATTCTGCCGGCACTGCTCAGTATTCCCTCTTCTTCATTTGCCGATCACGATTCACTTCGGGAAAAATATTTTCGCAAATTGATGTTCTTCGCTTGAAACATCGGCGCGTGTAGCATAGGATTTGCGCAAGTAAGTTCTCCGAGAAAATAATTCGGAGAGAAAGGTCGGCATGAGCGTACGAGATTTTATCAAGCACCAATTCCGGCATTTCAATGCGGCGGTCGTAGTGGACGCTTCGGAAGCCTACATCGCGCATCTGGCGCGCGGCGGAAAGATGTTCCTGACGATGGCGGGGGCGATGAGTACTGCGGAACTGGGCCTCTCGCTCGCGGAAATGATCCGGCAGGGCAAGGTGCACGGCATCTGCACGACGGGAGCGAATCTCGAGGAAGATATTTTCAATCTTGTCGCGCACAATCATTACAAGCGCGTGCCGAACTATCGCAATTTGAGCGACGCCGAAGAAGTGGCGCTGCGCGATCGCGGCATGAACCGCGTCACCGACACCTGCATCCCGGAAGAAGAGGCCATGCGCCGGATCGAGCGCCAGGTGCTGAAGCTTTGGCAGAAGGCCGACAAAGAAAAGCAACGCTACTTCCCTTACGAATATATGTACCAGCTGATCCGCTGCGGGCTCATCAAGGAGTCCTACCAGATCGATCCAAAGGATTCCTGGGTGATCGCGGCATGCGAAAAAAATCTTCCGATTTTTACGCCAGGATGGGAGGATTCCACGCTCGGCAATATTTTTGTCGCCAACGTGGTCCGCGGCGACGTTTCCACCTTTCAAGTCGTCAAGTCCGGCGTCGAGCAGATGGCCTGCCTGATTGAGTGGTACCGGCAAACTTCCGCCAACGAATCGATCGGATTTTTCCAGATTGGCGGCGGCATCGCGGGAGACTTCCCCATTTGCGTCGTTCCGCTCATCACGCAGGACTTGCGAGAGAAATGCCGGCTGTGGGGCTACTTCTGCCAGATTTCCGACAGCACGACGTCGTATGGCTCGTACAGCGGCGCGGTGCCCAACGAAAAAATTACGTGGGGGAAACTGGAAGCCGCCACTCCGCGGTTCGTTATCGAATCCGACGCTTCGATCGTCGCGCCGCTGATGTTCGCTTACATCCTCGGCCAGTAGCGCCAACCTTTAGATTGGCATCCTGGATTCAAGCGCGTGCCCGTCCGCCGTGGCGGACGGGCGCTACATAAGAGAAGACCAAGTAAGCGCGGGACACGCACATGGAAAATCGTGAAGTCGCCCGCATCTTGCGGGAAACGGCGCAACTGCTCGAAATCGACGGGGCCATGGTTGGCCGCTACCGCAGCTACGAACGCGTCGCGGAACTCCTGGGCGGGCTGCCCGAATCGATCGAAGAGCTGGCGCGCGACCGCGCCAAGCTGATGGAATTGCCCGGCGTCGGCGATGGCATGGCCGATCACATTCAGGAAATCCTCAAGACCGGGCACTATTCCCTGCGAACCAAGCTGCTCAAAAAATATCCGGAAACGATCCTTCAACTTTTGGATTTGCAGTCGCTCGGACCGAAAAAAGTCGCGTTCCTCTGGAAAACCTTTAGAGCGGGGACTGTCGAGCAGGTGGAAAAGCTGGCGCGCGAAGGCAAGCTGCGCGATCTGGCCGGCTTCGGAGAAAAGAGCGAGGAAAATATTCTGAAAGCGATTGAGGTGCACAAGAAATCCGCCGGGCGTTTCCACATCGACGTGGCGTCGGAAGAAGCGGACAAACTCGTTTCGTACATTCGCGCATTCGGCAAACCCGTCGAGGCCGTGACGCCCGCGGGCTCACTGCGGCGCGGCAAGGAAACCGTCGGCGACCTGGACCTGCTGGTTACGATTCCTTCAGGAAAATACACTCCGAAAACGGTTGAATCGATCGCGCAGCACATCCTCCAATTCCCTGAAATCGACCAGAAACTGGCGCACGGGGAAAACAAGGTCAGCTTCCTCCTGAAGAGCGGGATGCAAGTCGATGTGCGCATTCTTGAGAAAGAGAGTTTCGGCGCCGCACTGCTCTATTTCACGGGATCGAAGGAGCACAATGTCACGCTGCGCGGGCGAGCGAACCAGATGGGTTACACGCTGAACGAATACGCGCTCGCGACGCTGAAGGGCGAGCGGCCGGTGGCTCGCGCGACAGAGGAAGAGATCTACTCCAAGCTGGGACTCGATTACATTCCGCCGGAACTGCGCGAAAATACGGGCGAGATCGACGCTGCCGCGGAGCATCGCCTGCCCCACCTCGTCGAGCTCAGCGACATGCGCGGCGATTTGCAAATGCACACGACCGCGAGCGATGGCAGGAACTCGATCGAAGAGATGGCCCTCGCCGCAAAAGATCTCGGCTACGAATATATCTCGCTGACCGATCACAGCAAGGCGGTGACCGTCGCGAATGGGCTCGACGAAAAGCGGACGCTCGAGCAAATCAAAAAGATCCATGCCGCCAACGCCCAGCATCTGGGGATTCGCATCCTCGCCAGCAGCGAAGTGGACGTATTGAAGAATGGGAAACTGGACTTGGACGACGAAGTTCTCGCGCAGCTTGATGTCGTGCTCGTGTCTATCCATTCGTATATGAACCTGGATCGCGCGGAAATGACGGACCGAATTCTGGCGGCCATCGAAAATCCTTACACGCAAATCGTCGCGCATCCCACCGGTCGCCTCGTACTTCATAGGGACGCATACGCCTACGACATGGAGCGTGTCCTGGACGCGGCGCACAAGTACGGCGTCGTGATGGAGTGCAACGCCTCTCCGGAGCGCCTCGATCTGAAGGACACGCACCTGCGCATGGCGAAAGAGCGCGGAGTGAAAATCGTGATCTCCACCGATGCACACACGACGCGCGGCCTTCTGGCCATGCGGTATGGAGTGCAAATGGCCCGGCGCGGATGGATCGAAAAGAAGGACGTCATCAACACGCTCAGTCTCGAAAAGCTGCTCGGAGGATTGAGGGGAAAACCCGGGGCCGCCACGCATGGCAAGCACCGCGCCGCCGCAGCCTCGGCGCGGCCTTCTGCCAAATCGCGCAGAACCAGCTGATCCAGTCTGTTTCCGCGTTGCAAATCTTCGCGCGTTCGCGCATGATACGTTGTTTGCGCACAGGGAACCGCGGCTATCGTGCAGGGTGAATGCGAGTCGCACGCTGCTTCAGGGTTCCATACATTTTGAAAACGACAGGAGAAATGAGAATGCGCAGGTCCGCGGGCATTGCCTTGCCGAAGGGAAAACTCGGAGTCCTCACCGTCGGCATGGGTGCGGTCGCCACAACCTT
>DATNIO010000031.1:0-21932 GCA_035604385.1 Verrucomicrobiia bacterium
CGACATGAGCAGCACGCCTTACCCTTTTCGTCGGTCAGAGCGGCTCCCGGCAACATCCCTAGGCAAGCTAGAAGAAAACTACATGATCTTGGACAAATGCTTAAGACAACCAATGTTTGCGATTCTCCTTTCCAAATAGGGAGGAGGGTATTTCTACTCTTGAAAATCAGGGGAACGACAAGGCCAAATTGTGGCGATGAGTTCACATTCGGGAGTACAGCCAAAAAAGCGGTTTAGGGCTGTTCCCATTGGCTGCACTCAATTGCCGTTCAGCCCACTTTTTGCCCCTTTTGGTACAACCCTGTGGACGTTTCCAGGGGTTAACATGCAAAGTACACAGTGGGAAAGGTTTACCTGGACGCCAAGGGGGCGTCGTTGGTAGGCTAATCAGGCATCAGGGGCCGTTTTCTACTACTGAGGGCTCCCGTTCGGTTTTGAGTGCCTAATTTTCGAATCGCAACTGTGGAGGTCTGGAAAGATGGCTCAAACATTAGGTACACGTGCATGGAAAGCAATGGACTATGTCCTTTGCAAGACAGCGGGCGTGACCTTCGATACGATCCAAATTTTTAACAAGTACAATCCCAATCCGAATTTCACGCCTAAATGGTCCGATAAGCCGCTGCTGAAGTCGTGGGAGAAGTCCAAGCCCACGCTCGGCTGGCCGCGGCAAACTGACTCGCTTTGCCCGGGCTGCGTCAAGGACGCCCGCGACGCGATTTTCGAGGGCAAGAAGGACTGGCGCGACCTGATGCACGAAAAGGTCGGCGAGATCAAGGCTCAGATTATCGAGCGCGACGGGCAAGTCTGGATGGTGAAGGAATGCCCGATTCATGGCCGGTACGAAGACATGATGGCCATCGACGCGAAATTCTTGAACTGGATCGAGCAGAATTTCCCTGGCCGCGACATCCCGGCGCACAACGACGAGGATCTGCACAAGCACGGCTCCAGCACCGTCCGGTACGGGCGCGGCTCCGTGCTCACCGTGGACCTCACCAACCGCTGCAACATGATGTGCGATCCCTGCTTTATGGACGCCAATCAAGTGGGATACGTTCACGAACTGTCCTGGGAAGAAATCCAGGAAATCCTGGACAACGCGCTGAAGATTAAGCCGCGCCGGCAGATGTCTGTGCAATTTTCTGGCGGCGAGCCGACCATGCACCCGCGATTCTTCGACGCCATCCGCCACGCGCGCAAGATCGGCTACAACAGCGTGCAGGCGGCGACCAACGGCATCGAGTTCGCCAAAAGCAAGGAATACTGCAAGCAGGCGTTTGAAGCCGGCCTGCGTTACGCGTACCTGCAATTCGACGGCATCGGCAACGATGCGAACAGCCACCGCCAGGTGGGCAACCTGTTTGACGTGAAACTGCGAGCCATTGACAACATGCATGCGGCGGGTATCGAGATCATCCTGGTCACGACCATCGTCAACAATCTGAACAATGACCAGGTCGGCGCCATCGTCAAATTTGCCATGCAGAATCCGAATAAAATCTCGTTTGTGGCTTTCCAGCCCGTTTCGTTCACCGGTCGCGACGAGGAAATCACTCCCGAGCGCCGCCTGAAGCAGCGCTATACGCTCTCGCACCTCGCCCAGGACGTCAGCGCGCAAGTCGGCAAGATCGAGCCGACTCGCGACTGGTTTCCAATTTCGCTGATCAGCACATTCTCCGCATTTGCCGATCTTTCGCATGGGCCCGACGCGGCGTGGGGTACGGTGAGCTGCGGCTGCCACCCAAACTGCGGGGTGGGGACCGGCGTATTGATCAACAAAGATACGAAGGAATGGGCGCCTGTGCCAAAGTTCCTCAACGTGCCGCAACTCGTCGAGGACATCAAGAAGGTCACCGACGCAGCTCGCGGCAAGACCTTCTCCAATTTGACGTTCGCTCTGGCAATGCTGAAGAACTACAACCCGTACGGCGCGCCATCTACCTTCCGCCTGATCGATTTGCTCAGGAAGATGGACAAGTCCTGGGGACTGACTCCGAACCAACGCCAGAAATACGGCACGGCGGGCCCGGAACGCACGTTTGAAGACGCCAAGAAGCGCCGCACCGATCCCTGGAATTTCCTGATGATCGCCGGCATGTGGTTCCAGGACCTATTCAACTACGATTTCCGCCGCACCGAAATGTGCATCATCCCGTACGCGACGCAGCAGGGCGAAATCTCCTTCTGCGCGTATAACACGGGTATCGGCTGGCGCAAAATCATCGAGAACATGTACAAGAACGCGACCGTCGCCCAGTGGTACAAGGAACACGGCAAGCACGAGATCTACGCCAAGGGCAGGGCCGTGAGCCTCGATGCCTACGATCATTCGCTCGTGATCGACGCCGAGGACGCCGCGCGCGTCCGCCAAGTCGACCACGAAGTGCCCAACACCGCGGCCGAGGAAAATCGCGCCCGTCGCCGCGCCGATTTCCTGAAGGAAGAAGCCCGCGTCCGAAAGATCTACGAGGAACTCGTCCTGAAGCAGACACCGCAGGAAGTGGTGCAAATCGGCTCGCTCACCGACATCAAGAAGGCGACTCCGTCTGTCGCTCCCGTGACCATCAGTAACGCCAAGGGTAATGGGAGCGGCGCAGCCGCGAAGCCTCAGGTAGCCGAGCAAGTTGCCGGCGACTAGTCTTCTACAATCTCAAGACTTTCCAACTGCCTCCGGTTCGCCGGAGGCAGTTGCTTTTTGGCCTATGAATCCATGCTCTTTGTTTTGACCCAGAGCTACCAGAGGGCTAGACTAACGTCATGGCGCGCCAAATTCGCATCAATGGGGCAAAGAGAAAGAAACAGGAACCGCAAGACTTCGCTTTTACCGTGATTTACCTGCCTGTGAATCAGGGCGACGGAGGCAACGTGACCCGCGCGAAAAGAGCAAAGCGAGGCGCCGCGTCCCTGAGAATTCCTGAGTCAAGCACTGGATTTCAGGTGACAGTTCCAGTCTTGCCTGGGCTCGTGACGTATGGGCGAACCTTGGCAGAGGCCCAGGAGATGGCACGAGATGCGATTGAATGCCACATCGCGGGGCTGCGGAAATCCGGAGAGCCCATTCCGAACGAACGGCTTGCGCACAAAGTCACGCTGCGAATAGCGCTCTCGGCCTAGATGGCGCCGGACCTTCCTGTTCTGAAGCCCCGAAAAGTGTTACGCGCGCTTTTGCGTGCCGGATTTGCGATTCATCATCAAACGGGGAGCCATGCCCAACTGCGTCACCCCGGCAAACCTCATCTTCGGGTGACTGTACCTCGCCATGACCAGTTTGACTTGCCCAAGCCCATCTTGCGAAGTATTCTGCGCCAGGCCGAGATCACCGTGGAGGAGTTCCTCGATTTGCTGTAACCTGAGATAAGTTTGGAGTGAATGAAAATGCCCATCTACGAATATGTTTGCGACGATTGCCAGGCGCGCTACGAGCGCATCGTGATGTCCGCACGCCAGGAAATCGAATGTCCGAAGTGTGCGAGCAAACACCACACCCTCCTACTCTCCGTATTCAGCGCGGGAAAATCCGCGAATGGAACTGCCTCGTCCAGCGCGACTTTCGCGTCCAGCGGTTGCGGCTGCACGCCAAATTCGTGCGGTTGCCGGTAGCGTTTTAGTAGCACAGACTTCAGTCTGTGGGTTTCCATTAGTCCTTGCATACACCGAGCCGCCCGGCTTCCGTCTGCGAAATTCCGTTCTTGCTCGTCGCTGTAATTTCTGGTTAATTTGCGGAAACCCACAGACTGAAGTCTGTGCTACTTTACGTCCCGGAGGAGTCCCACGGTGAATGCCAGCGCGGCAATTTCGGAATTGGTGATTGCGAATCGCATCGTCGCGCATCTGAAGCTGGTCGATTCCTTCGGGCACGTCACCGTGCGCAATCCGGAAAATCCACAGCGCTTTTTCATGTCGCGGGCGCGCGCGCCGGGCCTCGTGACGAAGGAAGACATCCTGGAATTCAATTTGGACAGCACGCCGGTGGATCTACGCGGGCTGCGGCCGTATTCCGAGCGGTTCATTCACGGGTGCCTCTTCAAATCGCGGCCCGACGTCATGGCGATCTGCCACAACCACGCCCACGAATTGCTTCCCATGGCGGTGACGAAGACGGTGATGCGTCCCGCCCTGCATTCGGCGGCCGTTATCGGCCAGGAAGTCCCCGTCTGGGACATTCGCGATCTGTTTGGCGACACCAACATGCTGGTGACGACGAACGAGATGGGTGACTCCCTCGCCGGCACGGTGGGAAAAGGCAAGACGGCGCTGATGCGCGGTCACGGAAGCGTGATCGTCGGGAAGACTGTGCAAGATGCTGTCTTCACCACGTTCTATCTGCGCCTGAACGCGGAGGTCCTGATCAAGGCGATGTCGATGGGCGGGACGATCACGTACCTCTCGCCGGGTGAAATCGATCAGTCAGGCGAACTCCACTCTCAAGCGGCGGCGCAGGGACGCGCGTGGGAAGATTGGTGTTCGCAAGCAGGCGTCGCAAGCCCTTCCATGAAGTAACGGAAGGCGCGGATCCATGCCGCCGTAGAAATACCGCACACAGTTGTAGAAATTCTCATGATATCGTGGGCGCAGCCGCCGTTGGAGGAACCATGCCCGTTTTGAATCGTTGGTGGATAGCCATTGCCGGCGTGTGCTTGCAGATGGCCTTGGGCGCCGCTTACGCATGGAGCGTCTTCCGCATCCCGCTCTCCAAGGAATTCGGCTGGAGCATTACCGAAGTCACCTGGACCTTCCTGATCAGTTGGTTTTTTCTCGGGTGCAGCACGGTCGTAGGCGGCCTGTGGATGAAACGCGAAGGTCCGAGGATCGTCGCGATGGTTGCGGGCCTGCTGTGGGGCGGAGGGGTGTTCCTCGCGAGCTTTTCTTCTCACAGACTATGGTGGCTCTATCTCACCTACGGAGTCATTGGGGGAATCGGGCTGGGCATGGGCTACATCGTTCCGATTACCGTCCTGGTGAAGTGGTTTCCCGACCGCCGGGGACTCATCACCGGAATTGCGGTAGCCGGGTTCGGCACGGGAGCATTGTTCTCGGCGCCCGCAGCGGGATGGCTCATCCAGCACGTAGGATTGATGCCGACCTTCGCATACCTCGGCGTTGCCTATGCTATCGTCGCCATCGCCTCAAGCGCATTCATGCAAAATCCGCCTGAAGGTTGGGAGCCGGAAGGGTGGACTCCCAGCGCCGCCCAAATATCCCAACGATCGGACCGCGATTTCACTCTCGGGCAGGCGCTCAGGACTTGGCAATGGTGGGCAATCTGTTTACTGATGTCGATCAATACGATGTCGGGCCTGTCGATCGTTTCGCAGGCGTCGCCCATTTTTCAGGAGATGGGAAAAGCGAGCGCGGCCACGGCCGCAGGGCTGGTCGGAGTGGTGGCGCTGTTCAACGGCGCCGGGCGAATTTTCTGGTCCTGGGTTTCCGACTTGACCACTCGGAAAACGGCTTTCTTCATGATGTATCTTGTCGAGGTGGCTCTCTTCTGGACTTACCACAACATTCATTCTCTCCCGCTACTGGTGGTTGCCACATTCATCGTGGCCATGTGCTACGGCGGCGCTTACGGGATCACGCCGGCGTTTGCGGCCGACTATTTTGGGCCTCGTGACGTCGGCTCCATTTTCGGCTTGATGATGTTGCCCTGGGCCTTCGCAGCCGTCTTCGGTCCGCTGTTATTCGCGTATCTGCGCCAGATCAACGGAAACTATATCGAGGCCCTCTATGTCATCGCAGGGGTCATGACGGCGGCGCTCATCCTGCCCATTCTCATAAGCCCACCGAAGAGCCGGAAACGCACGGAGCAAAATTCCGCCGAAAGTTCATTCGCCGTAGGAGCTCTTCCGGAAGAGTCGATCGATCAGTAGCGCGGTTGCGCTGCCTTCTCATCGCGAGCAGAATCAGCGGTATCTAATCGGAGCTTCAAGGCGCATTCATTTCGTGGGGCTAAGTCGAAAAGAGATTTCTCTCTTCGCTTGGAATGTCAAAAGGAGTGGGGCTCTTTTTCCAGGCCTGCGAATCCTGCGCTACAAATGCGGATCAGAACTCCTCTTCATCGTCTGACGTTTTCTTCTTTGAAATTTTCATCGTCACGCGAATGCCGCGCGACTTCAGGTCCTTGAAGATCGCTTGCCGGTTTTCCAGTGGGATCGCCCCGGGAGGAAAAACTCCTGCTGATTCGCGTGGGAAATGTTTGATGAACAGCGAGGCCATGTGGGCCGTGGCGTAAGAAATTGGGGAGAGCGCCAGGCCGCGCTGGCGGATTTGATAGAGTGAAGGAAAGGTGGCGTCGTAGCGGACTTCCATCGGGCGGTCCTGCTTCATACCGCGCACGATGACGGCGGCGGCAAACCTGGCGTTTTGCAGCTTGCCCTGGCGGATCATGCGCGCCACCTGCCGGGGACTCGGCGTTTTCGGGAATCGCGAGGCGACCAGTCCCCTCGACTTGGAAAGTTTTCCCTGCCGGTACCAACGCCGCAGCCGGTCGATTTCGTTGCCGCCGATCTTTACGTCCATGTCCTTTAGCTTCAAAAAATAGGGGACGGTGCCGACTTCATCCTGCGCCGCCAGGACGACAGTTGTCTCGCCAATCGGCGGCAGGAAACGGAATTTTTCCGGTTCGCCGAAACGCTTGCCATACCGGAAGCGGCCGCTGCGCACGATGCGGGGAAGGGAAATGGCCTCATCGAAGGAGGCCTCGGCCGACCACTGTGAGATAGGATCGTCGCTTTCGATGCTTTCGTACAGCCGAATGTGGACGGCGTCCACGGAATCCATCATCGCGGCGGCGCGCGCCACCAGCAGATTCGTCAGTCCCGGCGCGGCGCCTGTCGTAATGACGCCCACGCGATTCTTTTTCTGGAAGCGCGCATCGAAACGAAGTTGCTCGGCCTTGAACGGATTGCGCATGAGGTGCGCGCTCAGGTCGATGTAATGCGCGCGGATGCGCAAGGCGGCACGCAGGACAATCTCATTGAAAACGGAGGCGCTCGCGTTCACGAGCAATTGCGATCCCCTCGCGGCGCGCACGATGCCCCACAGGTTCCGCGCATTGACCTGAACCACCGGGATCGTGCTCTTCTTGCCAAGAAAGCGGCGAGCGCGGTCGAGGTCGCGGTCGCCGCAAGTGACTTGGTGCCCCTGCCTCGTGAGCAGGTGCGCCAGATAAGAGCCGGTCGCTCCGGCCCCGAGAACGAAGATTCGCATTGGGGCAAAACTCTACCACATTCGTTTCGGGATCACGCTTTTTGTAGCACAGGCACACTTGCATGTGTGCTTTTCGGCATGGCGGCAATCGCGAAAACCGCACAGGCAAGAGTGCCTGTGCTACAAAAAGCGTCTCCACTGGAAATGCTCCGCGCAATGATTGACAATGGAACCGCACTCGGCAGCCTTGCATCCAAATGAGTCAGGATGCGATGGGACAAACGGAGCGAGAGTCCCAGGGCTTTCACAGGCAAAATCCATGGAACCGGAAGAACACGAACCGAAATTATTCAGTCTCTCGGAGGCGGAGCACGCCCGGCGCCAGGTCGAGCCGCTTCTGATAGATGCGATGGAAGGTCGCCGCCTGATGTCGGACCTGGAAGAAAGCTTGAGCGCTATCGCCAACCGGATCCAGATCATGGGCGGCATCACCATCGATTACGACGTAGCCGCCCGGATGCGCGCCGACCTGAACCGGGTCGTCGCCAAGGTCAAGGACGCTCTCGACCAGATCCAGGCGACGGGCTGCATTGTGAAAGACCTGGATACGGGTCTCGTGGATTTTCCCTCCATGATCAAAGAGGAAGAGGTCTACCTGTGCTGGCGGTTGGGCGAAGACCGCATCCGTTTTTATCACCGCCAGGATGAAGGTTTTTCCGGACGCAAGCCAATCAATCCTGAAGACACCGGTCCCCAGCATCCGATCCAATAACGATCAACAATTTTTGTGCGGCCGCGTCTCGAGCGTCCGGGAAGGAATAGAGTGAACGAAAAATCCGAAGGCCGCCTCGCCCGAGCCGCAAGTCCTTATCTCCGCTCCGCCGTGCATCAGTCGGTGGATTGGTACGAGTGGGGCGAGGAAGCTTTTGCCCGAGCGCGCGCCGAGGACAAGCCCATCCTCCTCGACATCGGCGCTGTCTGGTGCCACTGGTGCCACGTGATCGACCGCGAAAGCTACGAGAATCCGCAGTTGGCCGCGATCATCAACCGGCTTTTCATTCCCGTCAAAGTGGATCGCGACGAGCGGCCCGACGTGGACGCCCGCTACCAGGCCGCTATCAGCACACTCTCCGGGCAAGGCGGCTGGCCGCTCACCGGATTTTTGTTGCCTGATGGGCGCCCGTTTTTCGGCGGCACCTATTTTCCTCCGGAAGACGCCATGGGCCGCCCCGGTTTCCGCCGCATTCTCGAAGCGGTCGCCGCGGGATTTCGCAACAGGCGTGCCGAAGTGGAAGAGGCCGCGTCCCGCCTTGCCGAAGCGGTGGCGAATGCGGAAACATTCGCAGGCGGGCGGGGAACGTTCGACTCGCGCGTGGCGGAGGATCAGGCCGAGTCCATCTTGAATTTATTCGATTCGCGCAACGGGGGATTTGGCCGCGCGCCGAAATTTCCGCATCCCGCGGCGCTCGATCTGCTGCTCGAATGTCACCAGGCAGGCGGAGGCGCACGGATGCTGGAAGTGGCCGCGTTCACGCTCGAAAAAATGGGCTCCGGCGGCGTCTACGACCAGGTGGGCGGCGGGTTCCATCGCTATTCGGTGGATGAGCGCTGGTGCGTGCCGCATTTCGAGAAAATGTCGTACGACAATTCGGAATTGCTGAAGAATTTTCTGCACGGCTACCAGGCCGCGCGCGAGCCGTTTTTTCGCGAAATAGCCGAAGGCATCATTCATTGGACCAATGCCGTGCTCTCGGATCAGTCGCGTGGCGGCTTCTTCGCGAGCCAGGATGCCGACCAGACGCTCGACGACGACGGCGATTATTTTACTTGGACGCTGGACGAAGTGCGCGCGGTCCTCACGCCCGAAGAGTCGCGCATCGTTGAGCTTCGATACGACGTCGAAGCTCACGGCGAGATGCATCATAATCCGGCGAAAAATGTTCTGTGGATCGCGCGGTCCATTGCCGAAGTAACGCGGACGATTGGTGGCGGCGTGGACATGGCCGCAGTCCGGCTGATCCTGGCGTGCGCGAGGGGGAAACTGCTGGCGGCGCGCGCGGCGCGGCCCGCTCCGTTTGTGGACACAACTCTATACGTTGCGTGGAACGCGATGTTTGTCTCGGCGTATCTCGATGCGGCGGCAGTGCTGGGAGGAGAGAAGGGTGCCGCGTGCCGCGCGTTCGCGCTGAAGACGCTCGATCGCATGCTCGGCGAAGCCTGGAGCGACGCGCGCGGATTTGCGCATCGCATGGGCGGCGCGCGCCTCGACGGCTCGCTCGACGATCAAATTTTTGCGGGGATCGCGCTGCTCGACGCCTATGAGGCGACGCTCGATCCGAAATATTTCGAGGCGGCCCGGCGCGCGGCGGATTTCGCCATCGCCGAATATTTTGATGCCCAAGGAGGCGGCTTCTTCGATCGCGCTTCGGGCGCGCCGCCGATGGGCGGGCTCGAAGTGCGCCGCAAGCCGCTGCAGGATTCGCCGACGCCCGGTGCAAATTCCTCGGCGGCGATTCTGTTCGATCGTCTGCACGGCTACACCGGAGACGCGCGCCACCGTGCGTGCGCGGAAGCGACGCTCGAAGCGTTTGCCACCATCGCGCCGCAATTTGGGATTCACGCCGCGAGCTACGGACTTGCCGCCCTGCTCCATGCCCGCCAACCGTTCGAGGTGGTCATCACCGGCGCCAGCGATGATCCGCAAGCTGCCGCTCTTGAAAAGGCTGCAAATTCCGTCTACCGGTTCGGCAAGGCAGTTCTTCGGGTCACTCCTGAGCGTATGGCATCTCCAGATGCCCTTGCGCCCGCGCTAGCCGAAACACTTCCGCATCTTCGCGCCGACGTCGCGCAAGCGCTGGTCTGCGTGGGCACGTCGTGCCGCCCGCCCGTCACCGATCCCGCCGCGCTCGTCGCGCTGCTGACGCAAAAGCCTGTCGTGCTTTCCGCTGAGTGAACAAAAATCCTTGCAATGGCGGTCCTCGAATATGAAACTTCGACAGAGCGATTGAAGTGGCGCAGGCTGGAAGCCTGCGCCACTTCAAATCACCCACCGCAGCCGGATTCTGGGAATTGGGCGCTTACTGTTCCGGCACTGGGTCGCCGTTTGGGAAAAACTTCGAGACGAAGACTACCGTCGCCGCGCCAAAGTAGCCAAACGCGAAGTGCCAAGGCAGCGGCGAGCCCGCGCGCCAGGGCAGAACAAACGTTCCCTCCGCCGCAGGGGAGTGGATCACCCCGAACAAGCAAGCCAGCGCGCCCACGACCAAGCACCAGGCGCTGCGTCCGAAGCGGCGATCGATAAGCTCGGCCGTGGCCGCTCCCCAAATCAATGCCGAAATGATGAATCCATTGCCCAGCAGGATCACCGTGCGGACCGTTTCGCCAACGTCGCCGGTCAACTGCGTCACGTGCGCGCCCACGGCTCCCAGCGCCGCTGTTACTTCGAGCGCAATCAGAAACGCAAGAGAGGGCAGAAGAGAGACCGCAACCGCCAAGCCGTGGCGCGCCGGCGTCGCTAAAAAGGCCTGGGAGATCACTTCGAGACCAATGTAGACCAGGATTGGCGCAATCGCTGCCGCCGGAATCCACGCCACGAAAAATGGCAGATAGCCAAGGATCCCGCCGAGTCCTATGAACAAACCGGTCAAGACCACGTAGCCTGAGCCCGCGCCCATCGCTTTGTAGGCCGGATGACCGATGTAGGGCGTGCTCTCCACGACCCCTCCGCAGAGGCCTGCCAGCAAAGTGCAGAAACCCTCGGTAAGCAGGATGGCACGCGTGTCATATACATCTCCCGCGGCTGCGGCACTTTCGGTATTGTCGATTCCTCCCACGACGGTCGCTAGGGAGAATGGCAAAATGATCGGCAGGTAGACCCATGCGAGCGAAAGACCGCCGAGGAATGCCACGTTTGGCCACGGGAAGGCTAAATGAAACGCCGCGGAACTCCCTGTCGGTGCCGCGACGAGAGGACTCATGATATGAACCGCGCGAAGGACATGAAAGGCGGCGATGCCAACCAGCGCGGATGCAAGCGCTCCCGGCACCTTACCCGGTATCTTTACGTTGCCAACCAGCGAAACCAGGATGACGCCGAACGCCAGCAAACCCGGAATCGGGTCGGCATACATTTTTAGCATTGGCAACAGGGCGATCAGCGCCAAGCCCGCTCCACCGATGGAGCCTAAGAGCGCTGCCCGCGGCAGGGTCCGCCGAACAGCATTTCCGAAAAACGAGAGCGCAATCTTGAACAACCCCACAAGAACGGTCACTGCCATGCCCATCTTCCATGCCAGATACGCGTCGTGGGTCACTAGATACGCGGGACCCAAAACGCCGAATGACATTCCGAAGATGCTGGGCGCGTTCAGGCCCAGCGGCATCGCCGTGACATCGTCGCGGCCCGTCTCCTTGGCGAGGCGGCCCGCCATCCACGCGTAGAAGAGATCGCCGGCAAGCACGCCCATGGCGGTGCCCGGAACCATGCGGTACAAAACGATCGACGATGGGAAACCGAATGCGCCGATTAGAATACTCGCAAGAATCACGAGATTCGCGACATTATCGAACATCAGCGCAAAGAAGCCGTTCAGGTCCCCCGCCCGGAACCAGCGATAGCCTGTGGTCATGTCTTTTTGTCTCCATCTGCCCGCGCGGAAGGACGGCGTGCAGGCGCACTTGATACTACAGGTGGCTTCGCCGCGCGAAGATAATTTAAGCCGGAAACTCAGGATTGGTTCATGTAGCGCCCGCCTTCAGGCGGGCATCTCTTGCGGAAAAACTCAAAATTTTGTCATTCCGAGGCGCGCTGCGCGACGAGGAATCTCTCTGTTCCGGCGTTCAAACCAAAGAGAGATTCCTCACTTCGTTCGGAATGACAAAATAAATTACTTTTTCCGCGGGCTAATCTGCATGATCCTAAAGTGCCATCGCCAAATTAAGGCACAACCAAGATTTTGTTGGCAGGCCGGGCATGCGATAATCCGAGCCATGACACGTGCCAGGAAGCGCTCCGCGAGCAAGCCGTCTCGACGTTCCCGCCGGGGTGAACCGGGCGCTCGCTTTCAAAATTTGTCTGCTTCCCTTGCGGAGATCGGAAGGAGTTTCTATCAACGCGGATGGTTGTTCGGAACGAGCGGAAATTTCAGCGCAGTCGTGAGCGAGCGGCCACTGCGCCTGGCGATCACGCCCACGGGATTGGACAAAGGCGCGCTTGACGCGCAGCAATTCCTGGAAATCGACGAAGCAGCGCGTGTAGTCCGGGGGAACGGCCTGCCCTCGGCGGAAACTGGACTGCACCTTGCAATTGTCCGCGTTCGCGGTGCCGGCGCGGTATTGCACACGCATTCGATGTGGAGCACTCTGCTTTCTGACTCTTTTGCAGCCGATGGCGTCGTGGCGCTCGAGGGATTCGAGATGCTTAAGGGCCTGCGCGACGTCCGTACGCACGAGCATCGGGAAATCCTTCCGATCCTCGAGAATTCCCAGGACACCTCTCAACTGGCTGAGCAAGTCCAGTCTCTGCTGAAACGCGACCCCGCCGTTCACGGTTTCCTGCTTCGCCGCCATGGACTTTACACGTGGGGGAAGGATCTTGCCGAAGCCAAGCGTCATGTAGAAGTCCTGGAGTTTCTCCTGGAAATATTGGGCCGATCCCGAAACGGAGTATAATGGCGGAGTTCCGCATCAATTCGCGTAAATGCGGGCAAGGAGTGCATCCCAATGGCTCTTCTTAGGATTCCAGACGAGAAGCGTTCACTGAGCGAGGTTGGGGAAATCACGAGTTACCTCGCCAAAATGGGCATTGAGTACGAACGTTGGGAGCCCAGCGCATCGCTGGCGCCCGGCGCCACCGCCGAGGAAATCCTTGCGGCTTACGCGCCAAAGATTGAAGAGCTCAAGGCGCGCGGCGGATACGTCACCGCGGACGTAATCGACGTCAATCCCAAGACGCCAGGACTTGACGCCATGCTGACAAGATTCAACGTCGAACATTGGCACGATGAGGACGAAATTCGCTTCATCCTTGCGGGTAGGGGTGTGTTCCACATTCATCCCAAACAGGGTCCGGTAGTCGCCATCGAGGTGGGGGCAGGGGACCTGATTCGGGTGCCGCTCGGAACTCATCATTGGTTCGACCTGTGCTCCGACCGCTGCATTCGCGCGATTCGTCTCTTCCAGGATCCTGCCGGTTGGACGCCGCACTATACCGGGAGCGGCGCCGATCGCGGTTACGAGCCGGTTTGCTTCGGACCGACCTACATTCCTGCTCCCCCGGCGGTTAGCTAGCGTTGGTGGCGCCGCCCGGCGGAAATTCGATTCAAGCCATCCTACTGGACATTGAAGGCACGACCACTCCCATCGATTTCGTCTTCCGGACGCTGTTTCCATACGCCCGCCAGAGATTTCAGCAATTTCTTTTTGAGCACGAAAGTGTTTCGAGCGCTCGCGAAGACGTTGCTGCCCTGCGTACGCAGCATCGAGCCGACGCGGCCGAAAAACTCAACCCGCCTCCTTGGGCGGATGACTCCCCTTGCGCCGAGCTAGCGTCGGCGGCTGTCTACGGCACTTGGTTGATCGACCGCGACAGCAAGTGCTCCGCCTTGAAATCTCTTCAAGGAAAAATCTGGCAAGAAGGCTATCGGACGGGAGACTTGCGTGGCGAAGTGTATCCCGATGTGCCGCCGGCCTTGGCACGCTGGTCGCGCCAGGGAAAAAGCATCTGCATTTTTTCCTCCGGCAGCGTGCTTGCGCAGAAGCTGCTCTTTTGCAGCACAGCCGCCGGAGATTTGACCGGCTTCCTCCGCGCCTTCTTTGACACCACCACCGGCCCCAAGAACGCACCGGGAAGCTACCTGCGGATTGCCGAAGCGCTCGCACTGGAGGCGCCGAACATCCTGTTCATTTCCGACGTTGCGAAAGAGTTAGACGCAGCCCGCGACGCCGGGATGCAAACCGCGCTTTGTGTCCGGACGGAGTCCGAGGAGCAGGTTGCGAGCGCGCACCGCGTGGTTCATTCCTTCGAGGAAATATTTGCCTGAAGCTAGTTCCGCATTGCAGCGTTGATCCGACTGCTTGAAAAGTTACGCTCGCGCTTGCAACGCGGCCATCGTGCGCGCAAAAACCTCGTCGGCAGGTCCGACGGCATCCACTGGCGTCAGCAGGCCGAGATCCTTGTAGAACTGGATCAGAGGCGAGGTGCTGTGCTTATACGCTTCTAAGCGAATGGCGATCGAGGCGGGGTTGTCATCATCCCGCCGGTACAGCCGGCCGCCGCAATCGTCACAGACGCCCTCGGTTTTGGGAGGCCGCCACGTGACATGGAAAACCGATTTGCACTGTGCGCATATCCTGCGCCCGCTGAGACGCATGGTGATTTCGGCCTGGGGCATCTCGTAGTCCACAACAGCGGTGAGAGAGAGTTTCTCATCGTCCATGAACAGCTGTAGCCGCTCCGCTTGAGCCAGGGTGCGGGGAAATCCGTCCAGTAAAAAGCCCTTGCGGGAGCGGAGGAAATCACTTTGTTCCCGAACCAATTCCCAAACGACGGAATCGGGAACGAGGTCGCCATGGCGCATGTACTTCATTGCGTCCGCCATGGCCGGCGTTTGGTCGCCTCCCTTCCGGTTCCCGGCGGCACGAAAAAGATCGCCGGTGGAAATATGGCAAATTTCCAGGCGCTGGCAGAGGAGTTCACCTTGCGTGCCTTTCCCCACTCCCGGCGCGCCCAGCAGAACCAGGCGCCAGGGCTGGTGGAGATCTCCTGTAGGAGGCGAGGTGTTCGCTGAAGATCCTTCAAACCATCGGGCACGATCGATTTTATTTTGTGCGTCCATTCCCTCGCCCCATGCTTGCACAGCGAAACATTTTCGTGATTGTTGCGGCCCAACGGGAGAGCCGCAAGAGTTAACGCGATATATGGATCAAGGGGTACCGGAACTCGATCTGCTCGCAAGGCGCAGTCCCGCGTCACTGTCCTGAAAGGCGCCCCGAGCGAGTCGCCGAATCGTCTCTAACGCTGCGCGTTGGTCATCTCCAAACCGATCGTACGAAAGCTGCTGGTTCCTTTTATCCAGCCCGTGTGGTCATCCACCTGAATTTGAAGCCAGAGATTATTCCAATCGTAGTAGACCATTTGCACGCCTTCCGGTGCGTTATCAACGGTTCGCAAGGATGCCGGCGCCCAGGCCGCGAGGATCGTTACGACCTGCCCTGAGTTCGCCTTCTCGACGATATCGAGCGACTGCCACCAAGTCACCAAATGGCCTGGTGCAATCCTGAAGTCCGTTTTGGGAGAGCCACTATCATGCTTGCTGTACATTTTGATTTCGCCCGAGGCCCGGGAAGGCCCTGATTTTTCCTTGCCGGGAGGAGCAAAGGCGGAAAACGCGATTTGATCCGGCATGATCTCGATGCGATGAGCGGCCACGTTAAAATCAAGCAGCACCGAAAACTGAAAGAAGCCCGCACTGAAGGATCGTGAAAGCGCGACGCCGGTGCTGAGATGAGCAAAGCCATCGACGTCCACTAGGGCTGGGCGGAACGGGACCAAGCCATTCGGAGTCGGGTCAAAGTAATAGATCAGATGGACGGGTTTCTGTCCGCTGCCATGAATTTCGTCGAGCGAGATATCCACATCAAAAATCTCTCTGCCCGCATTGGCGATCGAGAAGATCCCCACATAGCTGAATGGATTGCCGCCAGGCGCGTCCTGAAAAAATTGTGTTTCCCCATCCTCGTTTCGAATCTCGAAACGCTGCACTCCGCCGGCTTCCGTCTTCTGGCAAAGTCCCGTTTCTGACGCCACAATCAATTCGCCCTCTTGCGCGCAATACAGCTGGTAAGTGTGTCCGCTGGCCTTGACCGCTGCGCTGGGAGAGGTCTGAACGGAAACTCCGGACAGGAGCGTGAGGAGAATGAGACTCGTCAATGAAATGGCCCACCTCCTCCAGCAAGGATACTAACAAGCAATGGAGAGCGTCGATGGCATTTTCAAATGGAAGCATCCACCGCGACGATGGGAGGCGCCGTGAAGTAGTCATGCGTTTCCTCGATAACCCGGCGCCAGAACGTCGAGATGCAAACGACATCCACGATCCAAAAGCCTCAGAACTCCATGCGCATTTGAAACGCGATCATTCGCGGCGTGCTATCACCGCCCAAACCAACGCCGAGTAATCCTGTGGGTGGAGAGGTGGTGTATGTGATGGCACCAAACCCACTTTGCGTAGAAGGTTTCCCCGGAAGGCCGGCCAAGACCATGCTGGGAAGCGCAAAATTTGGATGGTTGAATACATTGAAAAATTGGACGTCGAACCTCAGCTTCACACGTTCCGTCACAGGAAACCACTTTGTGAGGTAAAAATCGCTCCACGCGAAATCGGGACCCCGCAGCGCATTGCGCCCGAGATTGCCGAATTGGCAACTCTCCCGGGTGTCGCCTCCGTAGCAAGCACCCGTACTCGGGTCAACGGTTGAGACAAATGCATTAGGATTGAGCCACTGAACCGTTCCCGGCTGCGTGACGCCTGGAATGGGATTGTGTTCGTAGAGCGGCACGCCGGGAACAACGCTCGCGAATTGTGGCCCACTGCCGTTCACAATGCCATTTCCATTTGCTGAGTAGGCGGTGCTCAGAACGGAGAAGGGAAGCCCGCTGTGCCAAAACACGGTTCCCGAAACCTGCCAGCCGTTCAGCGCAAAGCCGAGAGTTTGGTTTCGGAATTTCGACGGCAATTGATAGACGTATTGCGCGTTGAGATTGCTGCGGATGTCGTAGTCACAAGGGCCATAATTCCGCGCCAGTTCTCCCGGAAGTGGCGAGAGAATTCCTCCCGAAGAAAATTGGAGGAAACCGCCGTTGGACACCGTGTCCATACAACGACTCCAGGTATAGTTGATTTGTCCCATCAAGCCGTGTCCGATCCGCTTCATCGCCGTCAACTGCAGCCCGTCATAATGGCTGTTCGCTCCGGTGGAAAATTGAGTCACCGCTCCGAATCGCCGATCGATCGCACCGATTCGTTGTGCATCGGCCGGGTTCACATAGGGGAATGGCGCAAAGCAGCTCGGGCAGACGGTTTGATAGCCGTTCACCTGCGTCAAGTAGGGTTGGTTCACAGCACGCGTGCCGACGTACTGCGCCTTGACGCTCCCCGTGGTCCCCAGCTCATGCTCCAAACCGAGGCTCCACTCCATGAAGTATGGCGCGTGAAGTTTTCCGTCGGGCACGGCCGTGATGGCGATCGGAGGAAGACAGGTTGCGGGGTTTGCCTGCGCCGATGCACACGAAAGCTGGCCCTGCGCAAATCCCGAACTGAATGTCTGATTGGCGGCCACGGTTGCGTCGACCGCACTGTCGGGAACTCCCGGCGCAATGGCTGTGCCGCCGACGGTTCCGAGGAGGCCGCCCTGAAAAGTTTTCACATAAGGCGGGTTGACGCCGACCACATCGGCGATGCTCCCGGGCAAAATGTCACTGAAAATTCCGAAGCCGGCACGCAGCACGGTCTTGGGTTCAAACTGCCACGCAATCGCCGTTCTCGGTTGCAGAATCGCCAGAGGCGTTGAAGAAAACACGTTGCCCAGGCCGGTCTGAATCGCGGCATTGAGCGGCTGATTTACATCGTGGGAAATGGAATCGAAAGAGCTTCGAAGGCGGGCAATTTGAGCGTGCGGATTGAGCGGATTGGAATTGAGCGTATCACGAATGCCGAAAGTCCATGTCAGCTTCTTGGTTACTTTCCACGTGTCCTGCGCATACAGATCGAGATTCAAGAAGTTGAACGGCTCGTTCGCGGAAGTTGGGAAAGTTTCTGACGCCGTGGACGCGACTCCGCCGATATATTGCTGTAGCGTGGAATACGTCACGGTCGGGACGCCGCCCTCCCCGAAATCATAATCATTCAGCCGCAGGATTCGAGTATTCGTTCCAAAACGCAGCTCGTGCGCCCCATGAGTCCAGGCGAGATTGTCGTTGATAAAGAACCGGGACGCGCGCCTGCCTTGAACCCAAGTGTTGTCCAGCCCTCCGACCGTTGTGAATGGATTCGCGCCGGTGCCTTGCAGGACGACCGGAAAAGCGGCGAGCGTTTTCTGAAAATCGCTTGGTCCGAACAGACTTGCGTACCAGGAAAATGCCGGATTGAAATAGTTCACAAGATTTTGGGAAAACACGTGCGTATATCCGGCAGCAAAGGAGTAAAGCGGCTGAGGGGAAACAGAGTTGAAGAGAGGGTTGATGGGATCCGTATAGGCAGCTTGCACGCCCGTGTCGGCTTGAAAGCGATACCAGGTGGTGTTTTTCTCATTGATGTTGTAATCGATGCGAACGGTCTGGACTTGTTCATGATCGTCGCTCGAATGTGAAACGCTCTGGCGATTCGCGCAGCCGTTCCCGTCGTTCCTGCTCCCGCCCAAACCGAGCGGACAGCCGAGGACCGCTTGCGGTGTTCCGTTGATATTTCCGTAAAGTGAAAACATATTGGAGTAGAAAGCGGTCTCGCTCGAAGGGACATGCTGCAAAACGTAAGTTTGAAATGAAGCCGTGGGAACGGTGGCGGCCGTGACGATGGGCAGTGCAATCCGAACCCACTCGCTATCGAAGAAGAAAAACAGCTTGTCGTGCGCGATCGGCCCGCCGACGCTGCCTCCGAAATGGTTCACGGTCGAGCCCGGTTTGTGATTTCCCGGTGTAGCGTTCGTAAAATAATCGGCCGCGTCAAGCTTCGAGCCATTCCACAACTCATACAAGTTTCCATGAAATTGGTTTGAACCCGATTTTGTGACGTAGTTGACCTGCGACGCTCCATACCGCCCCTGATCGACGGCGTACGAGAGCGTGTTGACCGTCACCTCCGAAATGGAGTTGAGTCCCAGAACGAGGTTAGTCGAGAGTCCGCTGTTGAGATTAGTCAGCGGGTCGTTGGTTTCCAACCCATCGACGATGTAGCCGTTCGACAGAGCGGGCAGCCCATTGAACTCCACGTTGCCGTACCCATTCGTGCCGCCGACGAAATCATTTCCGCTGCCCGCCGTGTTGATGAGCGCCCCGGTGGCAAACTGCAAAGGATACGTCAAATCGCCGCCCGGATTCGGAAGGTTCTCCAGTGCGGGCGCGCTGAGAGTTGTTGCGGTATTCGCATTCTCCGGATTGAGTATCACAGCTTCGCCGCTGACTTCAATGCTTTCCCTAGCTTGGGCGACCTTGAGGATGAAATCGACAGTCTGCTTCTGACCAAGGCCAGCGGTCACAGCGTCATTCTGCTGCGGGTCGAAGCCTTGCGCTTCCACCCGTACCGTGTAAGCGCCAGGCTTCAGTTGCGTGAAGTTGAATCGGCCCGAGTCATCGGTTGCGGCGATTCGCTGCAGCCCGGTCTCCGAGTTGCGGGTCGTTACCGTGGCGCCCGGCACCGCCGCGCCGCTGGCATCGCTCACTTGCCCGACAATCGCGCTCGTAGTTTCTCCCTGCGCAAATGCTTTCAATGGACACAGTATGTGAATAAGAACGGGAAGAACGGCGAGACCGAGGAAGATCAGCCTGAAGGCGATGACGCGCAGCATAGTTGTTGAACCCCTCGATTTCAAACCGGCAGGCGTTCGAGCAATCATTGCGGGAGTCAGCATCGATTCCAACCCCTATTCGTTAACCAGCACTAGCGACATATATTAACTCAGATTAATAAACAATATGAATTATAGTTTATTAATGGATTCCAAAGCTGAAATGAGGAGAGGTAAAGAAGGAATCTTTGGGGCGGGGGATGAAGTTCGTGGGAGTCCCACAAACGCGCAGACTTCCAACAGGGCAAACAGAAAAATGAAAAGCTCGATCAAGGCTCAGGTGTTAGAATCCAAACCTGATTCAGGGTGGCTACGCGCTTGGAAACGCAATGTCCAAGGTGGGCATTTTATTCTGACTTTGACGATTCCCTCGAGTATGAATGAATACGGGAATCAGGCCGTGCTTGGTCGCGCGCCTGGCAGGTATTGGCCGAACTGTTGAACTGCGGACCAATGAAAAAGGAGCGATTCACAATGTCGTGTAACCAAAGGGAAATCACGCGATCGGCAAGAATTCGTCTGGGATTCGGATTGCTGGGCTTTTGCCTCGCAGCCGTGCCTGCCGCGTTTGCGCAGTATCCCTCGCAATCCCAGGTCGGCAAGGACGGGACGGCGGTCATGCTCGCGGACTACGCGAATCCGCCGCTCTCCAACGCGACGCACTCTGGCGCGAATACGGCTGCGATCGATTACAAGCTGCAACTCGGTCGCGTCTCATCCATGAGAGCGGAGCCGGCTAACGCCCCGCTCGCCTCCTCGCGGATCTTCGTCAACGATCAGAGCGGCACGCTCTATATCCTCGACACGAAAACAAAGAAATTCACGCCCTACATCAAGTTCACGGATGTCTTCCCGAAATTCGCCTCCGACAAGGGCAACGCCACGGGAATCGTTTCGATCACCTTCGATCCGGCCTACGCAAAAAACGGAAAATTCTATACCGTGCACACGGAGAATCCCGAATTGCCCGGGAACGCCGCGCCGGTCAACACGCAGCTCTCCAATTTGAATCTCACAGGATACACGACAACTGATCCAGTGAATCCGCCGGCGGGCCCTGTCCATCTCGAGTCCGTTCTGGTGGAATGGACGGATACCAATATTCGCAATGCCACGTTCGAGGGCGCCGCGCGCGAAATCTTGCGCGTTGGATACGACCGCAATCACCCCATGGACGATACGATTTTCGATCCCCTCGCCAAACCGGGCAGCAGCGATTACGGAAATCTTTACATTGGCGTGGGTGACGGCGCTCAAGGAGAAACGCCCGGCCCCTCCCACACCCTTCCGCAGCAACTCAATACCCTGCTCGGGAAAATCCTGCGGATTACTCCAGATATCAATTTGCGTCCGAAGGACATGCTCAGTCCCAACGGCCGCTATCGCATTCCGTCCACCGGGCCGGACCCGAATCCATTCTTGAATGTGGCGGGGGCGCGCCCTGAAGTTTACGCGTACGGCCTCCGACACCCACACCGGTTCGATTGGGATGTGGCGACCAAGACGTTTCTGGTGATCGATATCGGCCTGCATTACTGGGAAGAAGTCGATATCGTCGCAAAGGGCGCCAACTACGGTTATCCCGAGCGCGAAGGCAACGAACAACTCTTTGTGGACGATGCGGGCAAGACGGGCAGCCTTGAAAATCCGCCCGTCGCATTCCCTGATCGCGATCTCCTGCACGTGGACGGGGTCGAAGAGCCGGTCGTGCCCATCTATCCGGCCGCTGTCTACAGCCATTGGGAAGGCGACTCGATCGGCAGCGGCTTCGTGTACCGCGGCAAGGCGATGCCTCAGATGCGCGGAAAATTTATTTTCAATGACATGACGACGGGCCGAATTTTTTACGTCGACCTGGGCGATATGATCGCGACACATGGACAACGCAATCACCAGGCGCCAATTCATGAGCTGCAAATCATGTATAAGAGCCCCAATGACGCTTCCAGCCAAACCGCTGTGAAGCGACGGATGTTCGACGTTGTGGCCGAAACGTACGCGCACAAGGGAGGAACCCCTGCTCAGGACCGTGTATTGCCGGGAGCAGCCGGGGCCACCACAGGATGGCGAGACCCGGACCACAAACAGCCCAAAGCCGATCCAGAGGGCGTCGCCTACGGCGGCGGACGCGCTGATGTTCGCATCGCCATGGGCGGCGACGGCGAAATCTACGTCCTGAGCAAGTCCGACGGCATGATCCGGAAAATGTCGGCGCTAGT
>DATNIO010000032.1:0-13565 GCA_035604385.1 Verrucomicrobiia bacterium
GCAGGCCTGCAAGGCGCTGCGGAGCGAAGGTTACGAAGTCGTTCTGGTGAACTCGAATCCGGCGACGATCATGACCGACCCGGTAATTGCCGACCGCACCTACATCGAGCCTCTCACCAAGGAATATCTGGAAAAAATTATCGCTGTGGAAAGGCCGCAGGCGCTCTTGCCGACGGTGGGCGGGCAGACCGGGTTGAATCTCGCGGTGGAGCTTGCGGAGGGCGGCGTCCTCGAAAAATATGGAGTCGAGTTGATTGGCGCGTCGCTGCGCGCGATCAAGGTCGCCGAGGACCGGCTCTGGTTCAAGGACGCGATCCGCAAGGTGGGGCTGGATGTTCCGGCGTCTGCCCTCGTGAACAACGTGCAGGACGGGCTGAAACTCGCCGACCAGCTTGGCTATCCCGTGGTGATCCGGCCGTCGTTCACACTGGGCGGGACGGGCGGATCGATCGCTTACAATCGCGAGGAATTTTCGGAAGCGATTGCGCACGCTCTCGATTCGAGCCCGGTGCACGAGGCGCTCGTCGAGGAGTCGGTGCTGGGCTGGAAAGAATTTGAGCTCGAAGTGATGCGCGATTATCGCGACAACTTTGTGGTCATCTGCTCGATTGAAAATTTTGATCCGATGGGCGTGCACACGGGCGATTCGATCACCGTGGCGCCCGCGCAGACGCTGACCGACAAGGAATACCAGCGGATGAGGGATGCCGCGGCGGCGATCATTCGCGAAGTGGGCGTCGAAACCGGCGGATCGAATATCCAGTTCGCCATCGATCCCGCGACGGGGCGCATGATCGTGATCGAGATGAACCCGCGCGTGTCGCGCAGTTCGGCGCTGGCGTCCAAGGCGACCGGCTTCCCAATCGCGAAAATCGCGGCGCTGCTTGCGGTAGGAATGTCGCTCGACGAAATTCCGAACGATATCACGAAAAGAACGCCGTCCTGTTTCGAGCCTACGATCGACTACGTCGTTGCCAAAATTCCGAAGTGGCAATTTGAGAAGTTTCACGGGGCGGATTCAACGCTCGGCACGCAGATGAAGTCGGTCGGCGAAGTCATGGCTATCGGGCGCACGTTCAAGGAAGCGCTGCAAAAAGGCATCCGGTCGCTCGAGCCGAGCTCGCCGTGGCGCGCGCCGGCTGATACGCCGGTGTCGCTTCTGCGCGAAAAAATCGCGACGCCGCGTCCGGACCGCATCCACTGGCTGTTCGTTGCGCTGGAGCGGGGAATTTCCGCGAAAGAAGCGGTCGAGCTGACGAAGATCGATCCGTGGTTTATCGAGCAGTTGCAGGAAATCATCGCGGTCAACCGCAGGCTTGCTTCGGTCACGGTGGAAACGGTGCCTGAAGATTTGCTGCGCGAAGGCAAACGCATCGGCACGAGCGACGAGCAACTCGCGCAAATGTGGAAGACCACACCCGCGGCCGTGCGCCATCGCCGCGCCAAGGCGCACATCTCGCCGGTGTTCAAGCGCGTCGATACGTGCGCCGCGGAATTCGAGTCCTTCACGCCGTACATGTATTCGACATACGAAGATGAGGATGAGTCCGAGCCGACCGATCGTCCGAAGATCGCCATCCTGGGCAGCGGCCCGAACCGCATCGGCCAGGGAATTGAATTCGATTATTGCTGTTGCCACGCGTCCTTCGCCCTGCGCGAGGACGGCTACGAAACCATCATGATCAATTGCAATCCGGAGACGGTCTCGACCGACTACGACACTTCGGATCGCCTCTACTTTGAGCCGCTCACGCTCGAAGACGTTCTCTCCGTCGTCGATCGCGAAAAGCCGCAGGGAGTGATTGTGCAGTTTGGCGGACAGACTCCGCTCAACCTGGCGCTGGAATTGAAGCGCAACGGCGTGCCCATCATCGGCACCGCGCCGGAATCGATCGACCTTGCGGAAGACCGCCGGCGGTTTGGCCGGCTGCTCGATGAATTGAAAATTCCGCAGCCCAAGAACGGCACGGCGCTCGTACCGGAAGAAGCGGCTCGCGTCGCCAGCGAAATCGGTTTCCCCGTGCTGGTGCGCCCGAGTTACGTGCTAGGCGGGCGCGCCATGGTGATCGCGTACGATTTGAATACGGTGCAGGAATACGTGGCCCAGGCGGCGCTCATGGGCCCGGCGAGGCCCGTGCTGATCGATCAGTTCCTCGAAGAAGCGACGGAAGTGGATGTGGACGCGCTGGCCGACGGCGAGGACGTGATCATCGGCGGCGTGATGGAGCATATTGAAGAGGCGGGCGTGCACTCGGGAGATTCTTCGTGCGTGCTGCCTCCGGTTACGCTGTCGCCTTCGGTGCTCGCGCGCATCCGCGACTACACGAAGCGGCTGGCCAAGGCATTGCAAGTCGTTGGCCTGATGAACGTGCAATACGCGATTCAGCGCGACACGGTCTATGTTTTGGAAGTGAATCCGCGCGCTTCGCGCACCGTCCCGTTCGTCAGCAAGGCGACCGGCGTGCCCCTGGCGAAAGTTGCGGCACGGCTAATGGCGGGCCGGAAACTGCGCGACATGAATCTTCCCGTGACTGTGACCGACGGCGTGGCGGAGATTGTGGTGAAGGATTATTACTCAGTGAAATCTCCCGTTTTTCCGTTCAATAAGTTTCGCGGCGTGGATACGATTCTCGGTCCTGAGATGCGCTCGACGGGCGAAGTCATGGGCGTGGCCAAAAGCTACGGCCAGGCGTTTGCCAAGGCGCAACTCGCCGCGGGACAGCGCCTGCCGCGCAAAGGGTCCATCTTCTTGAGCGTGAGCGACCACGACAAGCGCCACTGCGCTCCACTTGCCAAGGAATTGCACGCCCTCGGATTCCGCTTGATCGCGACGCGCGGCACCGCCGCGGCGCTCGAAGCGGCGGGAGTTCCGGCGGAGCCCGTGTACAAAGTCAACGAAGGCCGGCCAAATATCGTGGACCTGGTGAAGACCGGCAAAGTGGACATGATCATCAACACGCCGCTCGGCCGCGAATCGTTTTACGATGAGAAATCGATCCGGCGCGCGGCGATCAGATACAACATTCCGTGCATCACCACGCTGTCCGCCGCGAATGCGGCCGCCCGCGGGATTCGCGCGCTCGTCGAGCAAACGTTGGAAGTTTCGCCGCTGCAATCGCTTCATTCCAAGAAAGCGGCAGCGCCGCAACTTCCTTCCGCGGGCGACTGAGTTCAAGTAGCACAGCCACTCTTGGCTGTGTGGGTTTTGCGATTGTTGCTAACAGGTGGATTCGTGAAAGTAACGAAAAGCGCACAGCCAAGAGTGGCTGTGCTACACACAACTCAAGGAAGCGCAGAAGAGGGTATTTGAATCTCTGGTGGCAATGCTTGCGCCCTCGATGGTTACAGTCTGAATCCGATCGAATTCCACGTCATCCAATAGCCTTTGCGAATGTGCCAAGCGGGTTTGCTGTGCGGACACAAGGATGGAACGCCTGATGGAGTGTAGTTGGATCTCACCGGCCGAATTGCCTGGAGCCACGGACCTCTATTCCGCATTTCTTTCCGATTTTTCACGCGTCTCCGATTTTTATCGCCATCCTCCCACTGCAAACGGAATCGACGATTCGATCCGCGAGATGCGGCTCGAGGACTCCGGTCGCCGTTCCGTCGAGGACGTTCTGAGAAACCAGAATCGATCGTTTGGCGCGGACGATGCGACCACGCGAAATCTGGACCGGTTGCGGGACGGCGCATTCGCTGTGGTGACAGGGCAGCAGGTGGGATTGTTTGGCGGCCCTGCGTACAGCATTTACAAAGCGCTTACGGCCATTCACGTGGCGCGCGAATTGACCGAGCGCGGCGTAAACGCCGTCCCGGTTTTTTGGCTCGCGACCGAGGACCACGATCTCGCGGAGGTGGATCATTGTTTCTTCCCGAAGCGCGGCGGCTTCGAGCGCTTCGATCTTGCAACCTCTGGCCCTGCCGACCGGCGCGTCGGTGACATCCATCTGGGCAACGCCGTACCGGGCCTTGCGGCGCAATTGGCCGCGCTCCTCGAGGGACCGCACGCTGAAGAAATCGGCCAGTGGATCATCGAATGTTATGCGCCCGAAGAGTCGTTCGGTTCCTCGTTTGGGAAATTGATGACGCGCATCCTCGCCGGGCGCGGCCTCATTTTTCTCGATCCCATGTCGCCGGACTTGCACCGTCTGTCCTTGCCAACGATGCTTCGTGCGGTGAAAGAACACAAAGCCATTGCTACTGAACTTGTTGCACGATCCGATGCGCTCGAGAAAGCCGGCTTCCACGCGCAGGTAAAGGTCACTGAACAAAGCACGCTCATCTTTCGCATCGTCGATGGGCAGCGATTACCCCTTCGACCAGTGAATGGCGGACTCGCGGCCGGGAACAAAACGGAGTCGATCGACGAGACGCTGAAAGCCTTGGAACAGCGCCCGGAAGATTTCAGCCCCAGCGCGCTGCTTCGCCCCGTGATTCAGGACACGCTGCTGCCGACAGTTGCCTTCATCGCCGGCGCCGCGGAAGTGGCCTACCATGCGCAAACTTCGCTGATTTATAAGAAGCTTCTCGGACGGGCCCCCGCGGTTTTGCCGCGCGCCGGTTTCACGCTCGTGCCATCTCACGTTTCCAATTTGCTCAAGAAATACAATCTGGACGCGCGGGAAATCCTTCAGGGACGCCACAAACTCCGCGCGCGCCTGGAGGCCGAGGCGCTGCCGCAAGCGCTCTCGGCGCGTTTTGATGAGGGCGAACGAGCGATCAAAACTCTCGTCGATGGCCTACGCGAACCGATCACCAGGCTGGATCAGACACTGGTGGGCGCGCTCGACAACGCTTCCGAGAAAATGCTGTATCAGCTTGCCGGGTTGCGCGCAAAAGCCGGCCGCGCCGAAGGTTTCCGCACGGGCGTCCTGAATACGCATGAGAACGAAATCGCCAGTTCGCTGCTTCCGAATAACGCCCTGCAGGAGCGGTCCTTCGGATTGCTCACCTTTCTCGCCGCGGAAGGACCGAAGCTTCTCGATCATCTCGACGGCCACATCAAGGCAGGCACCGGAGAGCATTGCTTTCTGTTTCTGCCGCCCGCCGCCAAATGAGTATTTCGTAACCCATGTATTTTTGGTTCCAGCCTCGCAAGAATGCCGTCAGGACAAAGAGTTCCGGAGTATGCTGGCGTGGTAAGATTTTCAATCAGCGGCCATTTTACAAGCTCATGAGCGGAGGAATTTCGGATGAAACTTACTCCTGGAAAGCGCAAGGGACTCGAAGCGGTATCGGATTCGCGCGGCGTGATTGCCGCGGCGGCCATGGATCAGCGCGGTTCGCTCAAGAGCGCGATCGCCAAGGACAAGGGCATCGATAAGAAAGCTGTCACGCAAGCGATGATGGAGGAATTCAAGGGTGCCGTCACGCGCGTTCTGACGCCGCACGCCAGCGCGATTTTGCTCGATCCGGAATACGGCCTTTCGGCGGCCAAGCAGCGCTCCAGGAACGCCGGCCTGCTACTCGCTTACGAAAATAGCGGCTATGACAACACGCGCCCCGGGCGATTGCCGGACTTGCTCGATCACTATTCGGTGCGGCGCCTGGTGGCCGATGGCGCCGACTGCATCAAGATTCTTCTCTACTACACGCCGTTTGATTCGGCGGAAATCAACGACGCCAAGCATGCCTGGGTCGAACGCATCGGCGCTGAGTGCACGGCTGCCGATGTTCCGTTTTTTCTGGAACTCGTCGGCTACGAAGAGGGCGTTGACGAAAAGGGGCCGGCATTTGCAAAAAAGAAGCCGGAGTGCGTGATACGCAGCATGGAGGAATTCAGCAACCCCCAATACGCGGTGGACGTATTGAAAGTCGAGGTTCCCGTGACCATGGCGTTCGTCAAGGGAACGCAAGCTTGCAAGGGCGATTCGGTGTACTCGCGCGACGAAGCCAAGGATCATTTCCGCAAAGCTGCCGCGGCGGCAAAAAAGCCGTTCATCTACCTCTCGGCCGGCGTGAGCAACGAAACGTTCACGGAGACGCTGGAACTGGCCGCGGAAAGCGGCGTGAATTTTTCCGGCGTGCTGTGCGGGCGCGCCACGTGGAAAGACGCGATCCCCGTGTACGGCATGTACGGAGTGAAGGCGCTCGAAGAGTGGCTCGGCGATCAGGGCGTGAAGAACATCAAAAACGTCAACAGCCGGCTGGCGGCTGCGAAGCCGTGGTTCTCTTTCTACGGCGCCACTTCGGCTTCGGCATTGGCATAGTGCTTGTTTGCCCGTCCGCGAAATAGATCAACATCTTGATGGCAGAGGTCCCGGAGGGACGTCATACCGTAGCCCACCCCGACCCGGTCGGGGTGGGAAAACGTGCAAACCCTGGCACACTAGCCCCGCCAGGGGCGGCACAAAGGGCTCACACACAAGAGCTCGCCCATTCCAACTGTTCGCTCAACCAAGCGCCGCCGTTCTCTCCTATGCTAAATTCTACGGCAGATGACGCGACTCGGCGTATACGTGCAGGTTCCGTTCTGCCAGACGAAGTGCACCTACTGCAACTTCCACACCGGCGTATTTTCAAAAGAATTGTACGCCCCCTATGTGAGCGCGGTTTGCCGCGAGATCGCCGAATTCCCGCGCCTGCTCCACGAAAATAAGATTGCGAACGTCCCGGAGGCCGTGGTCGACACCGTGTATTTCGGCGGCGGAACGCCCAGCCTTCTTGAACCGCCAAGCCTCGCGCAAATCATCACGGCGATTCGCGCTTCTTTCCCGTCGCAATTCGAGGAAGTGACGCTCGAAGCCGATCCGGAAACGATCTCGCCTGAAAAAGCAGCTGCGTGGCGGGAAGCTGGATTCAACCGCATCAGCATGGGCGTGCAATCCTTCGACGACGCCGAACTGCGCGCCGCGGGGCGGATGCATCGCCGCGCCGATGTTTTCCATGCAACAAAAATTCTGCGCGCCGCGGGATTCAGCAATCTCAGCTTCGATTTGATCGCCGGACTCCCGCATCAGACCGATCGCAGTTGGGAAGAGTCGGTCGAGCAGTTGCTGCAACTGCGGCCCGAGCACGTATCCATCTACATGATGGAAATTGACGAAGGAAGCCGCTTGGGACTGGAAGTACTGCAAAGCGGGGAGCGCTATTCCGCGAAGGCGCTGCCCTCTGACGATGCGATGGCCAATTACTACGAACATGGGTGCCGCCAACTCGCCGCCGCCGGGTACGGCCACTACGAGATTTCGAATTGGGGCTTGCCCGGTTTCGAATCGCGTCACAATCTGAAGTATTGGCGGCGCGAACCATATTTTGGATTCGGCGCGGGCGCGCACTCGTTCAACGGTTCGCAGCGCTGGGCCAATGCCCACGATCCTGCCGCGTATGCGGATTCCGTCCTGCAAGGGCGTTTCCCGGTCGAACAGTTGGAAAACGTGTCTTGCGGGCAGGCGCTGGAAGAAGAGCTGTTCTTGGGGCTGCGGCAGCTTGCAGGGATCGATTTAAAAGGTATCGAGGAAAAATATGGAGCGCATTTGCGCCCCCGGGTGCAGGAACTCTTGGCGCAGGGGCTGGTCGAATGGGACGGGCCGCGCCTGCGGCTTTCGCCGGAACATTTGACCGTTTCGAATGAGGTGTTCGTACATCTCTTGGAGTAGGAAGGGAAGGCGTAGCGCATGGCTGTGGCCCTTGCCGTTTCGAACGCATCGCCCGTCCGGTTTTTTGGTTTACTTGCTGCGGCAATCGCTGCGATTGCACCGGTCGCGAATGGACAGACGGCGGCCTCCAAGGCAGATGTTTCTCCCACTCACAAAGTTGCCGGTCCCGCGCCTACGGTGGCCGAGGCGGAGCGCTTTATTTCGCAGGCGGAAACCCGCCTGCTGGAGCTATGGATCAAGGGCGGACGCGCGTCCTGGGTTGCGGAAAATTTCATCACGGACGATACCGAAACGATTTCGGCGAACGCCGAAGCAGCCGTGAAAGCGGCGACGGCGGACCTCGCGCGCCAGGCCTTGCGGTATGAAAAACTTCCTCTTCCTCCTGACGTGGCGCGCAAATTCAAGCTTCTGAAATTGTCGGTTGATATTCCCGCGCCGCGCGATCCGGCTGCGCAGGCCGAGCTTGCCAAGATCGCCGTTTCACTCGACAGCGACTACGGCAAAGGTACGTGGTGTGTGGACAACAAAAAGGAAAATTGCAAGGAATTGCCGGACATTGAAAAAATCATGGCCACCAGCCGCGACCCGCAAGAACTCTTGAACGCCTGGAAAGGCTGGCACGCCGTCGCGCCGCCCATGCGCGAGCGGTACGTCCGCCTCGTCGATCTTGCCAATCAGGGCGCGCGGGAAATGGGTTTTCCCGATGTGGGCGCCATGTGGCGCTCGAACTACGACATGCCGCCCGATGATTTTTCCAGGGAGCTTGACCGCCTGTGGGCGCAGGTCCGTCCGCTGTACGTGTCGCTGCATGCCTACGCTCGCTGGAAGCTGGCGGAGAAATATGGAAAGGAGCTTGTTCGCGAAGACGCTCCGATTCCGGCGCACCTCCTTGGAAACATGTGGTCGCAAGAATGGAACAACATCTACCCGCTGCTCGCGCCTCTAAACGCAGAGTCAGGAACTGATGTTGGCGCCGCGTTGCGCGCGAAAAATGTGGACGGGAAGGGGATGGTTCGCTACGCGGAGGGATTTTTCACGTCGCTCGGCTTCGAGCCTCTGCCCGCAACGTTTTGGGAAAGGTCGTTGTTCTCAAAGCCGCGAGACCGCGAGGTGGTTTGTCACGCGAGCGCCTGGGACATCGACTTCAAGGACGACTTGCGAATTAAAGTGTGCATCGAGCCCACAGGCGAGGATTTCACGACCGTTCACCACGAACTCGGCCACAACTTTTACCAGCGCGCTTACAATGATCTCTCGCCCTTGTTCCAGACCAGCGCGAATGACGGATTTCACGAGGCGATCGGCGACACGATCGCGCTGTCGGTCACGCCGGAATATCTGAAGCAGATTGGCCTGATCGAGAACGTACCGCCGCCTTCGGCGGACATCGGACTACTGCTCGATCGCGCGCTGGACAAAGTAGCATTCCTGCCGTTCGGATTGCTCGTCGACGAATGGCGCTGGAAAGTTTTTTCGGGCGAAATCAAGCCCGCGGATTACAACAAATCGTGGTGGGAACTCCGGAGGAAATATCAGGGCATCGCGCCTCCTGTCGCTCGCAGTGAAGCCGATTTCGATCCCGGCGCAAAGTACCACGTGGCCGACAATGTTCCTTACGCGCGCTACTTCCTCGCTACCATTTTGCAATTCCAATTCCATCGCGCCTTGTGCAAGGAATCGGGATACACGGGCCCACTGCATCGCTGCTCGATCTACGGAAATAAAGCCGCGGGAGCGAGGCTTGCCAAAATGCTGGCGATGGGCGCGAGCCGCCCGTGGCCGGACGCGCTCGAAGCCCTGACCGGCGAGCGGCGGATGGATGCCACCGCCATGCTCGATTACTTCGCGCCGCTGAAGAAGTGGCTCGATGAGCAAAACGCTGGGCACAAGGTGGGGTGGAATTAGCCCCATCAGTAGCACAGGTTTCAGCCTGTGGGGTTATTTTCCCGCATATGGATACGAAACCCCACAGGCTGAAGCCTGTGCTACTTAACCCTTGCGTCTTCGGAACTTCTCGCAACCCTCGCAAAAAAGCTCACTACATGCCCGTGGTATAAAGGAAATGAGCGTTATTCGAGACGTAATTTACTTGAGGACCTGTGGACTTTTCCTTCACTGACGAACAGCAGCAACTGCGGCGCAGCGTGCGCGAATTCGCCGAATCGGAAATCGCACCGCACGTCATGGAATGGGACGAAGCCTCTCAATTTCCGTCCGAACTGATTCCGAAACTCGCGGAAATGGGGCTGATGGGCGTGATTTTTCCAGAGGAGTACGGCGGCGCGGGCCTTGGCTACGTCGAGTATGCGACGGTGATCGAGGAACTCTCGCGCGTCGATGGCTCGATCGGACTGATCGTGGCCGCTCACAATTCGCTGTGCACGAATCACATCTATAAATTCGGCACGCCGGAACAGCGCAAGAACTGCGTCACGCCGCTGGCGCAAGGGAAGAAACTTGGCTGCTGGTCGCTGACCGAGCCGCAAGCAGGCTCCGACGCCGGGGGCGCTCGGACCACCGCGGTGCGCAAGGATGGCGGCTGGGTTCTCAACGGCTCGAAAACATTCATCACCAATGGCCACTACGCGGACATTTGCGTGGCCATGGCTGTGACCGACAAGCCGAAGGGAACGAAAGGAATTTCCGCGTTTGTCGTGGAGAGGGGCAACCCCGGTTTTCGCGCGGGCAAAAAGGAAAATAAGCTGGGCATGCGCGCGAGCGACACGTCGGAAGTAATTTTCGGCGATTGCTTCGTTCCCGGGGAAAATCTGCTGGGCAAGGAAGGCCTCGGCTTCGTGAACACGTTGCAAGTTCTGGATGGAGGCCGAATTTCGATTGCAGCGCTGGCGCTCGGAATGGCCCAAGGGGCTTACGAAGCTGCCGCCGGATATGCGAAGCAAAGAAAGCAATTCGGAAAAGCGATCAGCGAGTTTCAAGCCATTCAATTCAAGCTTGCCGACATGGCCACCGAGATCGACGCCGCGCGCTGGCTAGTATACCGGGCGGCATGGCTCGCGGACCAGAAAGGCCCGCGCTTCACGAAAGAATCCAGCATGGCAAAGTTGTACGCCAGCGAAGTCGGCGTGCGCGTGGCCAACGAAGCCGTGCAGATTTTCGGCGGATACGGATTTGTGAAGGACTATCCCGTGGAAAAGTTTTACCGGGACTCCAAGCTCTGCACTATCGGAGAAGGCACCAGCGAAATTCAACGCATGGTGATCGCGCGGCAGATTCTGGACGCGCGCTGATTCGGTTTTCGTGTGCGGGCATTACCTCGGTTGTGATAACTTCCTTGCTTCACTCTAGGGCTTGAAATTCCATGTTTACATGGGCTCGTTCGTAATTTCTCCACCGTCTTTTATGTCCGCATCCATCGAAACGTGGGCCGAGCAAATACGCGCTGGAGATGTCCGCGCCGTTTCCCGCGCGATCACGGCGGTAGAAGACCACGACCCGGAAGCGGAGTATCTCTTGCAGCGGATTTTCCCCGACACGGGGAGATCCTTTGTGATTGGAGTGACGGGCGCGCCTGGAACGGGGAAGAGCACGCTCGTCGATCGCCTGGCTGCCTGCTATCGAGCACAGGGGAATCGTGTCGGCATTATTGCGGTTGATCCGACGAGTCCCTACACGGGCGGCGCCATTCTCGGCGACCGCATACGGATGCAAGGCCACGCCAGCGACCCGGGAATTTTCATCCGGTCGATGGCAACGCGCGGATTTCTCGGGGGCCTGGCGCGGACGACGGGCGATGTCGCGCTGGTCCTCGACGCCGCGGGAAAGCAATATGTGCTCGTCGAAACCGTGGGCGTCGGCCAGGATGAAGTGGATATTGTGCGCCTCGCGGACTGCACGCTGGTCCTGCTCGTTCCCGGCATGGGCGACGACGTGCAAAACATGAAGGCCGGCCTGATGGAGATTGCGGACATTTTCGTCTTGAATAAATCGGATCGCGACGGCGTGGAACGCCTGGAGGCGGAGCTGGAAGCGATGTTGCAACTCGCCCCGGAGCGCGACGGCTGGAAGCCAACGATTGTTCGTACCGTGGCCACGGAAAATAAAGGCGTGGACGAGCTTGCTGCGGCGATCGCCAAGTACCGGGAACGCTTCGGCAACAGCGTGGAGCGGCAGGAACGAAAAATCGAACACTGGAGATCGCGGCTTCTCGCGCTCGCCGGGGAAGCTGTCTTGAAGCGCGCGGTTTCTGGCGCGGATGGTGAAGCCGCGCTCGATAGATTGGCGCGCGAAGTAGCCAGCCGAGGAAAGGATCCCTACGCAGCCGTTCGCGAATTGCTGGCGCGCGCGGACGGCGCGCGGAAGAGCGCATGAAACTCGGCCACCTCGAATTCTGGCTGCTCACGGATGGCACGTTCCGGCTGGACGGCGGCGCGATGTTCGGCGTGATCCCCAAGCCGATGTGGGAAAAAGTTGCGCCGGCCGACTCGCGCAATCGCATCCTCATGGCCATGAATTCGCTGCTGATCCGCGCTGGTGAAAAATGGATTCTGGTCGAAACCGGCGCGGGCGACAAATGGGACGCGAAGCGCTCGGACATTTACGGATTTGAAGGGCTGCCCCGGCTGCCTGATAAGCTCGTGACGCACGGGGTTCCACCAGAAAAGATCGACATCGTCATCAATACGCATCTCCACTTCGATCACTGCGGCTGGAATACGCGAGTCGTAAATGGGGAAGCGATCCCGACGTTCCCGAATGCTCGCTACTATGTGCAGCGCGGTGAATTCGAGCACGCCAAAGCGCCAACGGACCGCGACCGCGCCAGCTATTTTCCAGAGAACTTTTTGCCGATGGAAAAGTCAAGGCAATGGTTGCTGCTCGATCGAGATACAAAAATCGTTCCGGGAGTGGAAGTGATTCGTGTGCCGGGCCACAATGCCGACATGATGTGCGTTCGCTTGACTGGCGACGGGAAGACAGTTTTCTTCACCGCGGACTTGATTCCCACGGCGGCCCATGTCCCATTTCCCTGGATCATGGGGTACGATTTGTACCCGCTCACGACGCTGGAGAACAAGAAGAAATGGGTTTCCCAAGCGGCGCGTGGCGAGTGGCTCGTCATTTTCGGGCACGAGGCGAGGACCCCGGCGGGATATTTGCGTGAGCGCCAGGGAAAATACGATCTTGAACCAGTGATGATCGACGTCTAAATTTGCTTTCACGCGAGGATATGGGAATGGCAAAGAAGACGCAGGCGGCAAAGAGGCGAGGCGCGAGCACCGACGCGGTCCGCATCGGCATCATCGGCGGAAGCGGCCTCTACAACATGCCCGGCCTCGAGAAGCCGCGCGAAGTGCGCGTCAAGACGCCGTTCGGGAATCCGAGTGACGCGCTCGTCGTGGGCACGCTCGAGGGTAAGCGTGTCGCCTTTCTTGCCCGGCACGCGCGCGGGCACCGCTTCCTTCCGACGGAAATCAACTATCGCGCCAACGTTCACGCGATGAAGCAACTGGGAGTCGAGAGAATTATTTCCGTGAGCGCCGTCGGCTCCTTGCAGGAAGATTTGAAGCCGCTCGACTTTCTCATTCCCGACCAGTTCTACGATCGCACGCGCCACAGGGTCTCCACGTTTTTTGGAGACGGCGTAGTCGCGCACGTGGGCTTTGACAAGCCGGTCTGCGCGGTGCTTGCGGGAATTCTCGGCGCTGCTTGCGACTCCGCCAAGGTGCGCGTCCACCGGGGCGGCACGTACATCTGCATGGAAGGCCCGCAATTTTCCACGCTGGCCGAATCTCATGTGTATCGTCAGTTGCGTTTTGAAGTCATTGGAATGACCAATCTGACCGAAGCCAAGCTCGCGCGGGAAGCGGAGATTTGCTACTCCACGGTGGCGATGATCACGGATTACGATTGCTGGCATCCCGATCACGCTTCGGTCACTCTCGAAGAAATCATTTCCAATTTGAACAAAAACGCGGAAAACGCGCAGAACGTGATCCGCGAAGC
>DATNIO010000033.1:0-31954 GCA_035604385.1 Verrucomicrobiia bacterium
AGCACGTCAGGATCCTCCACAGTCGCCGTCCAAGTGAGAGTGTTGCCGTCGCGGTGCAAGCGTTCGATGACATGCATGTTTTCGCTGTGGAAGTAGCCGCCGAGCTGGTCAAACCAACTGGTGCTGTTGAAACCGATGGAGTCGACCACCATCGTGTCGCCTTCCCAGTGGCCAATCGATTCGCCGTTCCACGTCCCATCCAGGTCTTCCAGGTTCGTGTGCTTGCGTCCATCGGTAGGAATCATGCGATAGCTTGTTGCGGTGGCAATCAAGCCGCCCTGGCCGGGATAAATGAAGACCAGGTACGCGGGGGTTTGGGAGATGTAAGAGGGAACACCCATACGCGGAACTCCGGCCGGCATGCAATTATTGGATGGATCTTCTTCATTGGAATTCGCGTCAAAGTCCTTCACTCTCTGCCAGTATTGGGGCTTGTAGATCGGCCGATTGGACCCCATCCGCCGCAGGAGGGTTGCAGCGCGTTCATTCTGCTCGTTATTCTGCCGCGTGCGGTTCTGCAGCGGCCAAGTGGCAATCTGCACGCCGCTGTGAATGTCGCGGGTGGTGTCCGTCCCGACTTCGATGCCGACATTGTGCATTTGATTTGGGACGCCCAACAAATTGTCCGCCAAGCCATTCCAGAGCCCTGTCAAATCGGGATGTCCATCCGCGGTTCTGGGCGTGGGACCAACCGGCGTCGGTGGCAATGTGTTTTCACGATCCATGCGCGGACCGCCATTATTCTGCGCAAAGACCGCTGCTGGAAGTATGCACAGCAACGCAGCCACAACAATGCCCCTGCTGATTAGAAAGTGACGCGTCATGCTGAAGCTCCTTTCCATGCCTAGTTGCCGTTGGGATCCGCGGCAAACTTAAACACCCGGCCATCCGCAAGCTTCAATTCCTGCAGAAACCCGGTAGTCGAACCGTCCTTGGCAGCTAAGCCCGAGGCGGTTACTTCGTCGCCGGGCTTCAGGCCACCACGATCTTCCCTGCTCATTCCGGCCCGGCGAAGCGCGCCAGGACCGCCAAGTTCGAACGCCCATTTTTGAACTTTGCCGTCGGCGCCCGTAACGTTTATGGTCAGGTAGGAATGGGGATTAATCCACTCCACTTTGGCCACAGTTCCGGAAACCGTAAACGTCTTGTGAATGTCGAATTGAGCTTGAACGGAATGGTGCGCGGACACGGGTCCAACCAAAAGCAGGCCCAAAATCAACAATGCACCGCTGACCACAGCATTGCCGTTTTTATAATGCATCATATTGCCTCCGTACTTTCCTGACGCGCCAAATACTATTTTCGATACAAGAGAATAGATTTCCCATACTTTAACTCCAGGCCCGGACTGGCACAACGAATTATGATCCGAAGATTCATTTTTATTTATGCACTGAGATCGTATCGGAAAATGACTGGATGTACCTGCCCAAGGTAATGACCATAAACCACAGGACCAGGGAACTCGCTGCGATAAATTTGGCGAGCGGTGGCGCGTCGTCTCCAGGTCCCAACCCCTCAACGGATTCGAATGCGCCGGTCAAGTAGAACGCCGCCACATTCAGGCCAAGAAGCAGGATCGCCAGCATCTTGAGCCAAAAAGCCCAATCATAAGTGTAATAGTCGCCCATACCGGTAAAAGCCAGGACACCCGTCACGAGATTGATGCCAAATCCAGCCATCGCCCACGGCACTAACCGGTGCAAGGGACCAATCGGAATTTGCTTCGCAAATCCCAACATGCGCAAGTCGAGGATGCCAACCGTCCCGATCAGCAGGGCCAGCCCAACGAAATGCAAGTCCATCATGAACGCCCACCACCACTTGGTGGCAGTCATGAGTTCGGCAAATTTTCCCGGCGATGGCTCAAACCGGCGCACCAGCTTGGAGACCGTCGATCCTTCGATTACCTCCTCATGTCCAGTCCCAATTTCAGGATGGCGGATGTCCCCGCCCGTGGTCCCGACTCTTGCCATGAGGCCCACCGTCACGATTGAAAAAAGCAGGACGGCTGATAAGCTCCAATTCCAACCTGCCGGACGTGATGTCCCCTGTGACTTCCACAGTCCTACGAGGGATAGGGCGCCGGTGATCTCCATGAAAAGCAGCGCCAGCATCGCCGCGCCGTGGTGCCTCTCGATTAAAGCTTCTGAAACGCCGGGGAGCTTCTTGATCGCGCCCTCCGCACCAGGGCCACTAAAAAAAGTCGGGATCGCCAGGAGAGCCATGGCCGCGAAAATGATGAGGCTCGCCCGCCTCAGATCTTCGTTTTTTCCAACCAGAGATATCAGGAACAAGCCAAGCCCGACAAGAGTGCCGATAATCGGAAAATGATTCAGCAACAAGTGCAGATTTGCAAAATTCATGCGTGAGCCCCTTAAACCAATTACTCATGGGAAGATCAGATACTTATAAGTATATGCCATTAAGCGGCCCGCCGTGATGGCTCCAAACCACAAGAAGAGCGACCACTTTGCTAGCGCCAGTCCTCTTGCCGTCATGGCTTCTTCACTCAAGCTCGAGTCCTCAAACACCTGGCTCTTGAGCCGCTGCATGACCCACACAGCGAATCCGATGATCGTCAGTTTTATGTAAAAATCAATGTTCGTAAGTGATTTTGTCGGATAGGCAATGACCAGCAATACGCCGGTCACGGTATTCATACCGAAGCCTATCCACATAATACCGAACAATCGCTTGAGCGGCGCAAGCGGAATGCCACGCGCAACACCTAGGAGCCGCAAATCAACGACTGTATTCGCGCCAACTAATAGCGCCAGGCCAACGGTGTGAAACAAAAGAATGAAATAAAACGCAAAGGGCGATTCGGATTCCCGCAGCCAAGTGCTGAAGCCGGTCTCTTCGATCGTTTGCAAGAACAAAGGCAGCGCCAAGCTCATCTCCTTAACCAGGATTTTCTTCCTGCCATTCCGCCCGGCACAACCCTTAACGATACGTACCCATTTGGCCTCCCTGGGCGAAGTCGCCCGACATTGGTCGCGTTCCTGCGGAAGTTAGCCCCAACAAACGCCACTACCGAAATCCAGACAATTGATTTTCGAGTTGCGCTTGTTTTTCATTCTCCGTGATAGAGCAGGCCGGTACCCCAAGTTCTGATTGGGAGGAGACTGAGCCTAACACCCTCAAGTGTCAAGAGAAAAAACCGTATATCGCTCAGCAATGTGGAAATGTTCTGGATTATGATAAATAGCAATATCCAATTTATTGAGTATGTATCTGCAAAGAACTCTGTCTGCGCGAAAGATTCGGGCGCCAACTGCAGGGACGCTCCCGTGAACCCCGGATCGTGATGAGAGACATGGCTTTGAAAGGGGCCCAGGGAACAACTAGAAGCTAGCCGAACTGAATCATGGCGGACCGCAATTGCCTCAGGAGTTCCTTATCGTCCGCCCCGTCCAGAGAAATCCACGCAAGCTCGTCGATCAAACAGCACGCAGGTTCGATCCCTGTCACGTCCACCAATTTTCAATTCCACCATCTCCGCGGAAAAATAACGGGCTCGTCCGCTTAAGCCGAATCACGTATCTGCCGCTCCCCGATTTTCAGCAATTTATTCCAGAACTTTGGCGACGAAACTGGAGAGCGCGGCGTCTTCCACGCTGTAGGTAATCTCAATCGGATTGCAGCATACTTCGCAATCCTCGACGTACGTTTGGCGGCGAACCGAAAGGTCCAGCACGATCGAAATTTCTTCTCCGCAATACGGACATCTGAAAAAATGTTCCACTGGAATAGCACTTTCGCGGGAAAGCGTTTGCGCTGGACACTGTATCCGCCATTCCTCGCAAACTTTCCCCTATGACCAGCCCCGGTCGCCGAGGCTCCTAGCGCATGGCAGCGTCGTAATAACTGGAATCGTAGTATTTCAACGGATCGACCAAAACCTTCTTAGCGTCCGCATAGCGACTTCGCAAGGCAAGGACCGTCCGCATCCCTTCCGTGCTCACCCGCGCTTTGCGTAAAAAACCATCCTTTGGATCGAGAAGCTCATCGTAGGTGCGCTCGGCTAACTCGGGAGACATTTTGACATCGTTCAGAAGGATTATGATGGCTTCGTCACGGTTCCCTTTGTCGTAGAGCCATTCGATTGCCTGGGCGTAGCCGCGAATGAAAGCAATTACCTTGGTTCTGTTCTCTTTGGCCCAGGAACGGCGGGTTGCCGCGACATTGCCTTGATACGGTCCAATCACCTGGATCGCTCGCGCGAGCTCATTGAAATGCTGCTCGCCAGCGAGAAAGTTGAAAGGCGCCGAGAGCAGAGTTCCCGACTGTTTCCCCTCACGCAGCGCGTCCCAACGCATTGTCGTCCCCCCAACTTTTTCTATTTTGTAGTCGCTCTCTTGCAGACCGTTTCGCCTGAGAATGTCGAACAACACGAAGGCATAGCCGGTCGTGCGCGCATCGACCGACAAGGTCTTGCCTTTCAAGTCGGCGAACGTCTTGACCTCGGGTGCGGCTACCAGGCTCAAAAACCCATTGTCACTGCCCATGAACGCGAAGAATTCGGGTTGAGGTCCGATGGGGGCTTCGCCTTGCCCTTCGACGTAAGCGACGATGTTGTCGAAAGCAGTGATGGCGATGTCGAACTTGCCTTCGGCCAGCCCCGTCATCTGCGCCACCGAATTGGGCGTCGGCTGAAGGGTCACCGTAATCCCGTTCCGCGCGAAGAAGCCTTTCTGCTGCCCCACGAAACATGGCCAATTGAAACCGCCCTGGAAGACATTGACCGTGACGATGGCAGGCGCCTGCGCGCGGGCGGGCGCCGCAAACAAACTAATCGCGAAGAGAAGAGCGACTGCTATGGAGCTCAACCATCCCGATTTTTTCATCGCTGCACCTCTGCTAGGACATGTGATCCGGCTGCAAGGCCAGCGCGAGGCCGCCGGCAATAACGGATAGAAGCGAAATCTGGATTTCTCCCGCCGTCGCCCATCCGGCGTGAGTGGCAATCCAACCCACGAGATACCCGGCAAAGGCGGCCGATCCATAAAGGCTGGTCACGAAGATGCCGGAGGCGCGGCTGGCCAAGTTGCTTCGCAGCGCTTTGGCATGATAGCCCGCCAGATTGACGTAAATCACCCCGCTGACAATCAGACCCCAGAGGAATGACAGAATCGCCTGGGGCACGAAGGCTCCCGATCCATGGAAGAGCAGGTAGCCCAGAGCGGCGGCGCAAAAGAATGTGGTGCTCAACACGACCGTTGGCGAGAAGCGATCGCCGAACATTCCCCCGGCAATCGAACCAAGCGTTCCCAGTCCATAAAAACTCATGACGGTTCCGGCGGCCGTCGGCGAATACTTGAGACTTTCGCGCAGGAATGTCGGATACATTCCCAGATAGCCGTAAATGACCAAGCCGCCGATCAAGCTCATCAACGTTAGAAGGATTGTATTTCTATTGACGAGCGTCGGCGCTCCGCCGCGATCTGCTCGCTCGCTGATGGGAGTATCGCCTTCGGTGAACCACGAATCCACGCTGAGCGCGATCACCAGAATCGCCAGGAAGCCGAGAATTCCAAACGAGACCATTGGCACACGCCAGCTCCGATAGGCGCTCAGCAGTGCGCCACCCAAAATCGGGCTGACGATGGCGCCAAGGCCGAAGGAAAAATTGATCGCGCCCAAGGCGGCAGCGCGATGACTGACAAAGTAATTGACCGCAATGGCTATAAGGACAGTCAGTTGCATGGCTTCGCCGATGCCGGTGGCCGCCCGGTAGATCAGCATGTCCGGGAACCCGCGCGCGAGGACTGTCAACATCGTGCCTGCGGAGAACAGGGCGATCCCGAGTTGCATTACAGTCTTGCGAGAGAAACGGACGAGGAGATAACCGGTCGGTAGACCCGCCAGCGCCATGCCCAGCGTAAAAATGGTCGACAGGAAACCTACGCCGGCAAGCGAAAAGCCGTACTGTCGGCGCACTTCTGGAACGAGCAGCGGGAAGAGCTGCCGGTCCATGGCGTTAATCGCGTAGGAAGCGAGCAGCACGCCAAACATGACGATGCCGCGGATGCGCGGCCTGGTTCGGGGCGGTTCCACGAACTACCTTGTGACCGCATTGCTCTTTACTTGGGTTTGCAAATACCAATCGAGAATCTGCTCGCCGGTCCAAAACACCACGCCGGACCGCGACTGAATGTGCTCCAACGCTTCCCGGAAGTAGCGCAGCCGGTGCGGCACGCCCATGATGTAGGGATGCACCACCAGCGCCATGATCCGCGCGGAGCCGTGTGCGTCGGAGTACAACTGCTCGAACTGATCGATGGCGCGGTCCCGGTATTCCGAGGCTTTGTGATGTTGTATCAGCATCATCGCGACGTCGTTGCATTCCTGCGTGTACGGCACGTTGACGAGGGAACGGCCGCGCGTGTTCAGCACAGTCGGTTGGTCGTCCAGAACCCAGTCGCAGACGTAATCGTAACCTTCTTCCGCCAGGATATCCGGCGTGTCCCACGTCTCGGTCAAGCCCGGCCCAAGCCAGCCGCGCGGCCGTTTGCCCGTGAAGGCCCGAATGGCCTCCGTCGTCTTGGCGATGTCGGCTCGCTCGTCGGGGACCTTCTGCATGTTTTTCTGGCCGAAGCCGTGGCCGACGAACTCCCATGCCCGCTCGTGCGCGGCGCGCGCGATCGGCTCGTAGGCGTGGATGGCGCTGCCATTGATCGCCAGCGCCGCGCGAATGTTGAAACGATCGAACACTTCCAGCATTCTCCAGATGCCCACGCGATTCCCGTATTCGTGCCAGGCCCAGTTCGGAATATCGGGCATGGGGGAACCGCCCGCGGGCGGAGTGAGAACGGTCCGCGGCATGGTCTCCTGCGGATTCCACTCCTCGACATTCACTATGACCCAAACAGCAAGGCGCGCGCCCCCGGGCAAAGCGAGCGGTGTTCGGTCTTTGATCGCCGAGTAGGAGAGACGTTCGATCGGCAGCATGTTCACCTGGAATTTCCGTTTTGAATTTCCGGCCGAGCGAAAATGTACACCGTATCTCGGCACGACGCAATGTTCTAGCCAGGCTCTTCCGCGCACAGCCATTCCTGCAGCTTTGACAAAATCTCAAAAACGAATACGGCGGCTCTCTCCAACCCATTCCTTAAACATTTCCCCTGCGATTGTGAAGGTCGGGTTCCGCTCCGGAGAAGTCACTCCGCCTCGCGCTTGACGTGAGTGGAAGGCGGGGGTATCGTTTTGCGGCAAAGAAAAAATTGATATCGGAGATTCCGCGTAAGAATCCGAGTTCTCAATTTCCGAGGGGGAACGAGCATGCAGATACGAAAACACGTGTGGCTGTTGGCTGCGCTCTTCGCGGTATTGCCCGTCGCGGGGATTTTCCAGGCAGCGCACCCTCTGCACGCGGCCACGCCCAGTGCGCCTCAGGCCGACAAGCGAAAACCCGGCCTGTACATGACTTTTCAAACTGACAAGGGAAACATTGCGTGCAAGCTCTATGAAACTGAGGCGCCGGTCACCGTCCACACCATGGTCGGTTTGGCGATCGGAAAGCTCTCCTATGTGGACCCGCAAACGAAGCAGGCCACACGCAAGAAGTTTTTTGACGGCCTGACGTTTCACCGCGTGATCCCCGACTTCATGATTCAGGGCGGCGATCCCCTCGGCAACGGCACGGGACATCCGGAAGGCCCGGGTTTCCCGTACAAGAGCGAAATCGCGCCGTCGCTCAAGTTCGATACGCCGGGACGCCTGGCCATGGCCAACGCCGGGCCGAACACGAACGGCAGCCAGTTCTTCATTACCGAAGCGCCGCAGCCGGCTCTCAACGGTGGTTACACGATCTGGGGAGAGTGTGGCAACGTGGACGTCGTCAAGGCCATCGCGCGCGTCAAGCGCGACGGCAGCGACAGACCCGTCACACCTATACTTATCCAGCACGTGATCGTGGAGCGCGTCGGTCCCGCCCCAGCAGATGCCCCCGAAGCCATGCCCCCGGCGAACCCGCCGAACTAGATAAACTCGAAGATGGGCGGGTGGGAAAGCCGTTTAGCGCATGTGAAGTTCGGGTGCAGCGTCGTTGCGCCCTCTTCAAGGGGTGTGATGCCTGGCTAAGCGGAATTGAGGATTGCGTTCGCTTAAGAGCCCGCGGAAAAACTCAAATTTTTGTCATTCCGAGGCGCGCTGCGCGCCGAGGAATCTCTCTTTTCCTAGGTTTCAATCCAAGAGAGATTCCTCGCTTCGCTCGGAATGACAGAATAAATTAATTTTCCAGCAGCCTCTTAAGCCAACTGGAGCCTCTTGAGCTTGATCCGGTCGGCGCGAACCTGTGAAACGTCATAGTGCGCTTGCTGCGTGATCCAGCTTTCGGCGCTTCCCCCGAAGACCTTCGAAAGCCGCACGGCCATTTCGGGAGAAATGCCGCGCTTCCCATTCACGAGTTCAGACAAGGTAGTGCGAGTGACGCCCAGGGCGGCGGCCGCGTCCTTGATGGTCAAACCCAAAGGTTCAATGCACTGGCGCAGCACAAAACCTCCGGGGTGCGGTGGATTCTTCATCGGCATGGTTCAGCCTATTTTAGCAGGAAGACCTATTAAAGTTTCACATCCACCGGCGGCGTTCCATAAGTGTGAAACGACTCGATTGTCTTGAGTCCCCAGGCCTGGCCCTTCTTGCGTTCGTCCTCCGTCCACACGATGGGCCTCCAGTCAGGGGCCAAGATCAGGCGCGCGCCGGCGTTGGCGACTTCCACGCGGTTGCCGCCGGGTTCGTAGACGTACAGGAAAAACGTCTGCTGGACGGCGTGCTTGTGCGGGCCGGTTTCGATGTACACGCCGTTATCGAGGAAAATGTCGGCGGCGCGCAAAACATCTTCGCGGGAATCGACGGCGTAGGTGACGTGGTGGAATCGGCCTCGCGTGCCGGTATGGTCGCGCGTGTAGGCGAAATCATAACTCTTGTTGCTGACCGTCAACCACATGCCCGCTTCCGATCCGTCGTTCATCACGATTTGCTCGGTGAGGCGGCAGCCCAGATATTCCTGGAAGAAAATGCGGTTGGCCTTGATGTCGACGGCGAGACAGTTGAGGTGGTCGAGTCGGCGCACGTTGACGCCGCGAGCAGGGAAGCGCATGGCCTGGTTTTTCAGTGCGGGGCGCAGCTCGGGCGGCGCCTTGTACCATTCAGTCTCATAGTAAATCTCGACCAGGTGGCCGTCCGGATCGTGGAAGGCAAACGCCGGGCCGTGGCCGAGATCGCCATCCGTCCATCCGATGTCGTAGCCTGAGCCTTTCAGCGCGGCAACTCGGCGCTCGAGCGCCTGCGGGCTTCGCGCGCGAAACGCCATATGCTTCATCCCCGAAGTTTTTGACGCTGTCAGCTTCAGTGTGTGGTGCTCGTAGTCGTCCCAGCCGCGCAGATAGACGGAATCGCCCTTCCGCGCCGATTCCGTCATGCCCATTACGTCGACGAAAAATTTCAGGCTCTCGTCCGGCTTCGGCGTCAGCATTTCCATGTGGGCGAGATGCGCGAGGTCAAAGATCGGTTCAGTGGACATGGAACGTTCCCTTCAATCAGAAGCTACTTTATAAGTGGCACGCCTTCCAACCTCGAAAAGGCGTCAGGGGCTGAAGCCCATATTTTTCAGGCCCCTGAACGTCGCGGCTGAAGCCGCGACCCACAAAGACAATTCCCGCGATAGATTTTAGAAACCAACCCACAAATAAGTTTTGTGGGTCGCGGCTTCAGCCGCGACATCAACACACGAAGCGATAAAGGGCTTTAGCCCCTGGCGGCCTGTCAATGTTTTCCCCGAATTTTTGCGGCAGTCGGCTACTCCAACGGTTCGACTTTGGCAAGGATGCCGGCATGAACCAGAGGCACCCAAACCTGCGGCGCTGCTCCCGCATCAACAATCTTGATATCCCGCATTTCTCCGCCGAGAGTGGGCAGCATATATTCCCGCCATTCGCCTGTTTTGGGGTTGAGTCTGTGGACGTAATCCGTGCTCATGGCTCCCGACCAAACGTCTCCATTTTTGTCGCGCGCCGCCCGATAAATGCCGCTCCACGGAACTGGCGGACGCCATTCCTTGATCTCTTTCGTTTGCGGATCGAACATTCCCAATTGACCCGCCATCCACTCGCCGAACCAAAAGTTTCCGGCGGAATCGATAGAACCGCGACGAGGAGCGGCGGCCGGAGTCGGCGTGGGATAAAGATTCACTTGCCCGGTCGCGCGATCCAGAACAGCGATGGTGCTTCCCTCGATGTCGCAATAAATTGGATTCCCATTTTCCGAGATCGCGCTTCCGTACATTTTGTGCGTCTTTTCCGACGTGGCGAAGTTTTCATCGATGCCAAAGTAAAAAACGCGATTCGGGCCTTTGTATTGAATGCTGCCAGGGGGAAACGCGCTGAAGACTTTGACTTCCCCTGTCTTGGGATCGAGCTCGAACATCTTGCTGGTGTTGAAGCTGTTAAACCAGACCATCCCGTTCGGTCCGACATTTCCCTGCGTGCAGCTGGCATGATCGTCGTTGTATTCCGCAGGTGCGCTCCAGGTTTGAAACTTTTCAGTTTTGGCGTCGAACATCGTTACGGAGCACCCCTGGTAACCCCGCGGGAGCCACGGATTTCCCTGACGATCCAGTTCAATCGTCAAGCTATTGGAAGGCAGGCTCGGTTTGAGCTGAGGCAGCGTCCACTCCTTGAATTGACCCGTGCGCGGATCGAGCCTGCCGATGTTGGGGCTCTGAAAATCGTCGTACCAAACCAGCCCGTCGCGGTCGATGGCCAGGTCGTGCGGCGAACTTCCCTCGCGAGGTATTTCATACTCCGTGATAACAACCCGTGTGTCCGCTCCACGGGGCCTCGGAAAAGTTTTCAATTCATAGGGCCATGTGGTCTTGTCGCCGCTCAAATTGATGGAACTCAAATACTTCGCCAGCTCCGGGTCCGTCGGATATTCTTTGGGCGGATAGGCAGGGGGCATTGGGTGAGTGAAGGTGCTCCCCGCTTGCCATTGATTCTGCATCCGGTGCAGCGTGGAAAGCCAACCTTCTGCGTCGTAGGTGCTCTTTACCACTTTGTCCAGTGAGTGGCATTGGTCGCAATGAAACAAAGCTTTCTTCTCTCTTTCGTTTCCGGGAATGCTCATCATCCACTCTGCCCCGGTGAGCTGCGATGCAAGATCTTTCGTCTTCACGAGCTTGATATCCGCGCGCGCTGCTCCACCGAGCTTTATCTCCGCCGCGGTTTGTCCAGCAAGTTCGTAGCCGACGGCCCGAATCGTCAGAGCATATTTGCCTGGCTGAAGTTTCCCTGGCGGGAAGGCGAAACGGCCTTGATCGTCGCTGACCACCGTGACCGTCATGTTCGCTCCCTGGGGCCTGGCCGTAACGAGCACTCCTTCCATGCGCCCTTCAGCTTCGGACGTCACCACGCCAGTCAATCCCGCCCTAGGCTGATCCTTGGAGGACGCAGGTAAGACGCAGGCGAGAGCCGCCAGGACCAGCAATCTAGAACCCTTCATCGACATACAGCCCCCTTTGGAGCTAGCAGGATTTCGCCGTCAAAAAGAATTTTTCAAAATGAGCTTCTCTTTGTGGCAAAAGCGTACGCTGGCCGCTCTGACTGGTCAAGGTTATTAGCGAGGGCAAGGTTCTTCCTAAAGCGGTCTCAAAACAATGAGAGATGGCTGCGTGTTGAAGTTGAAAAGGATGTCGCTGTATGGATGGAAGGTTGGCGCGATGATCTTCCGGCTAGGATTTTCGCGCAGGCTCTTCCATTTCAGACGCAGCCTTTGCAATCGCGTCGGCAAGTTTCTGCCACGCAAAGGCCTCGCCTTTTGGAACGGCGAGCGCATGTTCCGCGATCAACTGCGCAAGCCAATCCTGGCGTCGCGCTGTTGCGAGCGATGTCAAAGGCTCCAGGCCCGCATCCGCCACGGCCTGGGCCGCTTCGCGCATCTCAGCCGCGCGCCTCTTTCCGTGTTCCGCTACGCGGCTGATCAAATAATCCGGCAACGCGCCGCTCCAACCCATGTCCGGGTAGGTCGCGGCAAGGGACTCGAGAACTTGCTCCTCAGCGCCATACCGTCGTGCCGTAAACATCGATTCCACCGTGATTGCTTCGAGACCCTTGATGATTATGCTGCGGCACATTTTGATCGCCGACGCCACGCCGATCCGATCGCTGATGGGCGTCACGTTCATCCCGATTGCCTGCAGCGCCTCGGCGGCGGTTGCTGCGTGCTCGCCTCCCAGCAGCATCGGAACTTTGAGCCGCTGCGGAGAGACCGCGGCCATCACGGCCGCTTCGACGAACGTGGCGGGCGATTCGTTCAGAGTGCGCGCGATTTCAAGCTTCGTGTCGGGCGAGACCGAGTTGATGTCCAGGTAGATTTGCCCGGCGCGAAGAAACGGCGCAGCGCTCACGGCCACCGCAGCTGCTGAAGAAGCCGTCACCGCGGAAATCACGAGGTCCGCGCCTTGAACTGCTGCCTCAAGACTATCGCATGCGCGGACATTCGCGCTCTTCGCCTTGGCCAGCATTGCCGAACGCGACGGTTCAGCATTCAGCAAAATATCGAAAGTGGAAACACCCAATCCCGCCGCCGCAAAGTCATGCCCGAAAATGCCGCCAACCTCTCCAAATCCTATGAGCGCAATTTGACGGATCGGATTTCTGTCCATAGCTACTCCGTGACTCCAATTCCCCTCATTCAGGCGCGATGCTATGCAATGAATGATGGTATCCCCGATGGACACGACTGTGAATACGATTGTTTTGCGGACAAGAAGTGGCTTTCCTAGTATCCAGAACGATGTGGTTAATCCCTTCCAGGACGACGATATTAGCGTCTCCGATCGGTCTGGCCCCTCTAACCCCTTTCCCTGCAACCCGGTTCTACCACCCCTGTACCATTGCAAACCCAGTACTCTAAGCGCACAATACTACCGGAGGGGGAACCATTCCCCCTTTATGGTGTCTAAATCAAGTGAAGCGCTTACCAGCCGTTGCTTTCCGGCTGAACAGGTTTCTGGTCGGGAGACCCAGTAAGCGGCTTTAAAGTCTGTTGCGTAAGGCACATGGCGTTTGGCGCGAGTCCTCCGCGACAACGCTTGGCGCACGCAGGCGAGAGAGGCGGTAAACGTGTCTGACTTGGCGCGCGTCCTTCCGTGGTCGCAGGACGAAGCCGAGCTCGTGACGGAGCTGCAGGGTGGTTCCGGCGCAGCGTTCGACTGGCTGGTGACGCACTACTCGGGTCCGGTCTACGGCCTCGTCGCCGGGATGGTCTCGGAATCCTGTGACGCCGCCGATATCACGCAAGACGTCTTTCTCAAGGCGTTTCGCGGGATTCGCGGCTTCCGGCACGGCAGTTCGCTGAAGACCTGGCTCTACCGGATCGCCATCCGCGAGGCGCTGAATCACCGGCGCTGGCTGTGGCGGCATCACCGGGAGCAGGATTCGATCGACATCGAGCCGGCCAGCGGCCACGCATCGCTCGAACTGGAAGATGCAGGCAGCACGCCGTTCGACCAGGCTGCGTCTCATGAAGTGCAGCAAGCTGTGCAGCAGGCCTTGCTCAAAGTACCCGAAGTTTTTCGTAGCGCCGTGATACTGAGGGACCTCGAAGGAATGTCCTACGAGGAAGTGGCCGAAGTCCTTACGGTAACGGTAGGCACGGTGAAATCGCGAATTTTGCGAGGGCGGCGAATGTTGCGGGAAATCCTGGATCCTTTGCTTCGGAATCCGCATGCCGCGCATGTACCGGCGCACGCGCCGCAAAAAAGAGAATCGGTTTTGCACTCCCCGTTATTTTCCGCGGCGGAGGAGGAACACAAAACCAGCCGGACCGACACAACCGGCTGGGCGCATCCGGGCAAGACGGGTGACGCCGAGGGAGGTGTCTAGTGAACTGCGAAAAAGTAAGACAATTATTGCCGGGCTATTTGGACGGAGCTGTGCTGACCGGCACGTGGTCTTCCGACACGCACGTCACCATCGGGCATCATTTGGAGAGCTGCGAGGATTGCCGCGATGAGTTGCGCGCCTATCAAGTCATGTCCTCGTTGATGTCCAGCGTGCAGCGTCCCATGCCACCGGCGGATCTTGCGTTGAAAATTCGCGTCGCGGCCGCGCAACGTCTTTCCGACCGCAACTGGCTGCACTATGTGCGTCGCGCGCGGACTCGCGCCGAGCTCGTCCTGAAGAACATCTTGGAACCTCTGGCCATTCCCGCGACAGGCGGTTTCACCGTCGCATTCGTCGTATTCGTCATGGTCTGCCAGTTGCTCGGCTTGGGCGTGCCGCTGCGCGCCGGGTCCAACGATTCTCCGACGAATTTGCTCCAGCCCGCGCGCCTGGAGGCCCTGGCTCCATTCCCGATCACCGGCCTGGAGGAATCCGGGCATGCCGGACCGCACGCGCTGCTCGTGGAAGCCACAGTAAACTCGCAAGGCGAGGCCGTGAGTTACAGAATTCTTGCGGGGCCCGATACCGACACGGTTCGCCGCCAGCTGGATCTGGTGCTCCTGTTTTCTCGCTTCCGGCCCGAGATGAGTTTTGGCCGCTTCACTTCCGGCGGGCGCGTGGTCCTCAGCTTTAGCGATATTTCCATCCGCGGCTAGCCGCGTCAAACCAAAACCCCCGCCCTTGAAAAGACATCAAGGACGGGGCACCCTAAATTCAGAATCTTAACCCCAGATTAACGTATGGGAATGGTATTATGCCCCCACCTGCGTTGAACCTTTTCCAAAGAAAGGGCGGGCCACCCGCCCTCTTGAGGTCGTCTCAGTGGTTCATGCCCTTGAGGCGTCGAAAGACGCATATCAGGCATGCATGGCGAATTAGATGAGAACAAGTGTAAAACGGCCTTTTACTATCTGGGAGTGGATAATTATATTGGGATGCGTTGTTGCGACAATTCTAATATTGCGGGTTGCGGACGTCGAGCGACAATGGGAGGTGGTCTCCGAATACACAGCAGGCGTTTTTGCGGTAGTTGTCATGGCCTTTCGATTCGCTTGGGGACGTTCCAAATTATGGCAATCACTTGGTGTCGCATTCTTCGTGCATCTGGTGGTTATTTGTATCACGATGAAAGAACTGCCAGCAGCCATAGGAATTTTATTTCACGGCATCACCCTTCCCATCGTGGGGATTGTAGAAAGCTTGCTGATCGGAAGTTTCTTGTGGAGAACTATCAGAAAAAGAATGACACGAAGCGATTCAGTCTAAGCGCTTTCAGGCATACTTATCAGTGGCTGGGTGCGTCAACTTTTGAGTTTTCGGGGCCGGGGTGGCCCGGGCTTTGAATGATTTTGAAGTGGGCTTGTCCTGTCCTTCACGTTTGAAGGGCGGCGCTCATGACCTGCATCTCCGGCGCGGTGATCTGTCCTCTACCCCCGAGCGGTGGATCATCCGACACTCGAATCTCCTAACTGCATAGCCTCCGAGTCAGGTAGCGGGAGTGTTCTTTTGAGCCGCTCGTTCCAATGTAGTACGCACGTACTATAGCCAGCCATCCCCTGCAAAGATGAAAATAGTCACATTCTGATGGTGCGCGCATATCCCTGTGCGCGCGACCGTTCATGATCGGGATGCCGTGACACTTACGATCAAAGACTCCCCTGGAATGAATAGCCCAAACAAGCCGGGTACGTCCTCGCAGGGCTCTGAAAACAAAGCCGGCCAGTCTCCTCGTTCCAATCCTGTTTGTCTGGAAGTTGGCGTCACCATTCGAAGTTTGCCGAACCAGGCGGGCGGCGTGACCCAGCCGATTCGGGAAGAGGGCAGGACCGTCATTGTGTTCGATAACGGGGCAGTCCTTCGCAGCACCAACAATATGCCGGTCGGACTAACGGTCATCCTCTCAAATCCGAATGGACGTGACGTGGTCTGCCGCGTCGTTGGCGGGCGCAACTTGCCCAGCGTGAAGGGATACGTCGAAGTCGAATTCATGGAACCCGTAAACGATTTCTGGAACATTCACCAGGAGAACAATCCTGCTACCACTGCGGTGCCGTCGGCTTCTTCTCCAACACCCAGGGAAGTCCATGCACCGCCGGCCCCGGCTCCATATCGCGCGACTAGTTTTTCGGAAACGCCGGCGAAGCCTACAAGCGTGTCTTTGGGGAGTGGTCCAACATTCGATGACATTCCCGGACTGGCTAGCATCTCTTCTTCCGCCACGACGCGCGAATCGAAAACCGAACCGGCAAGGCCCCCTTCGGAGAGGATGGCCAAGGACAATTCCGATTACAATCTTTCCGAGATCGCCAGCCCCACTTCTCTTGCAAACTGGAATTCGACGCCTGCGGAGCTTCCGGTGGAGAAGCACGCGATAGCGGCAATGAGGGATGCATTGTCGACTACGTCCACTGCCACGACGCGCGATTTCCTGAGCAAAGGCTTGATGGCCTATGAGCAACCCGGGTCTTCATCCGATTCTTCGAACGGACGCATGCCGCTCATCCTGGGTGCTGCCGCGTTGGTTCTGGCAGGCGTTGGCGCCGTAGTGTACTTCATGCACCAAGGACCCGCTCCTGTCCCAGTCGCAAAAAAAACCGCAGTGAGCCAGCCAACCGCGCCGCAACCTCTCGCGGCGCTTCCCGCGCCTGAACCTGTCGCACCACCGCAGGACGCCTCAGCGCAGGCGGCAACCCCGGCTCAGACCCCGGCACAGCCGGTCGCCGTCGAGCAGAGCCAGCCCGTGGCCGTTGCTGCGCCGGTTCCTGCCGTAGTCACGGGCCCGGCAACTACGGACGCACGGCCAGAGTCGCGGCCAGACCCACGAAATGCCCGGCGCCAGGAAAAAAGCCCAGTTGTCGCAAAGCAGCCGGACCTGCCGTCCTCACGCCGTCCTGTGATGCCGAACTTGAAGATCGGTTCTCCGAATGCGCCAAATAAAAATCTCGCTATGGGCGAGGGTGCCGCTCCTACAACCGAAATTGCTTCGAATGAAGCAGTGGGAAGCATGCCGCCCGCCGGCTTGCTGACCTCCTCCGGACGCACATCCAATCCGCCTGCGCCACCTCCTTCTGCTCTGGCGCCTCCCGCTCCGGCGCCTGTAGCCGCGCCCAAGATAGTGCAAGACGCGAAATTGATTTCTTCGGCGCGGGCCGTATACCCCGCGACCGCGAAACAAACGGGCGTTCAGGGAAGCGTCACGGTTGCCGCAAACGTCGATTCGACTGGAAAGGTCACCGGCGCGAGGGCGCTGAACGGGCCGATGCTTCTCCGGGAAGCGGCTGTTGACTCGGTGAAACAGTGGAAATATTCGCCCGCCCTGGTAGACGGAAAACCCGCCGCCTCTCTTGTGACTGTCAGTGTCGATTTCAAATTGAACTAGTCCGCGCGGAATTTTTTCTCCTTCTTCCGTTCCCCATTACAATACGAGCAGGACAACCTGGCCGCTGGAATAACCTTCCAACTATGGAAGGGTTTCTTGACTGGGTTGGCCGGGCCTTGTAAATTCTAGAGCTGACTGGATAACCGATTGCGGTTCATGATTAGCAATTATCGGTGTGCGTCGAGAGCGTGCCTCGGAGCTGTCTTGCTCCTGGTTGCGCCATCGCACGCGCGCGCGCAAACGCCGGCGCCCAAGGCCGCGTCCCCGTCCGCGCCGGACCAGGGCCACCGGACTGTTTCCGTTGATTCGAGCCCGCAGCTTTTTGCGGTGATGTGCGCGCTCGACGCAGCAGGATACGAGTCTGATCGGGGCGCCGCGGGCGAGACCGCGGGGCGCACTCAGCTGCGCCAGCGGATGCTGGCGCTTCAGGGACCTGCCGTGGCAGCGCTTCGCAAGTACTACGCGGAGCACGCGCTGGGCGATTCAGGCGCCACGTTCTCGCGGTTCGCTTCCTTCGCCCTTGTGGCCGGCCCGCCTCCGGATTTTAAGTTTGAGTTGCGTCGTGACGATTTGCCGCCGGAGGCGCTCAGCCTGGAAGGCTTCAACCCGATTCTGGCCAATTTTTACAGCGAGGCGAAGCTCGACGAACTCTGGAAATTTTATCAGCCGGACTACGAACGCGGCGTTGAGAGCTTACGCGCCCCCATTTCCAATCTCGTTTTCACCGTCACGAATTACCTTCGCGAAATCATACGGTCCAACAGCGGCCGGTCGTTTTCCGTTTATGTCGAACCTCTGGCCGGCGGCAAGACCATCTTCAAAACATTTGGCGACCAGTACGCGCTGGTAGTCCGGCCCAGCACCGATCCGCCGATGGACGACATTCGCCACGCCTTTCTGCATTTTCTCCTCGATCCGATCGCGATTCGCTACCGGGTCCAGGCTTCCAAGGCTTCGCCCCTTCTCGAGTACGCCGCGCACGCGCCGCTTCTCCCGGTGGATTTGCACGACGATTTTTCGGCCTTCTTTGACGAATGCCTGGTCCGCGCGGTGGAGCTTCGATTGCGCCGCCTTTCCCCGGCGGATTTGGCGTCGGCCATCGATCAGGCCGAAGGCAGCGGATACGTTCTCGTCCGCCCCATCTACGCTGGGCTTACCGGATTTGAAAAATCGGAACCGGCGATGGGGTATTATCTCCCGGACCTGATCAAGGGAATCGATGTGGAAGCGGAACAGCGCCGGTTGCGCGGCGTGAAATTTGCGGATGCGGCGCCGGCAGGGAATGCGCCGCCGGAAAACACGCAAGTGGCGGCCAAGCCGGCCGAATCGTCGAATCCGCTGGATGACGATCTAGCCGAAGGACAGCGGCAGATTTCAGCACGGAACGGCGCCGCGGCCGCTGCGTCCTTTGAACGAGTCCTCGCGTCGCATCCGGATGATGAGCGCGCCACCTATGGCCTTGCCGTGGCTTCCGCGCTTCAGGGCAAGCCGGACCAGGCGCGCGAATTATTTACGAAGGTGATCGCGGCCGCGCAGAATCCCCTCGCCGATCCGGGCGCGCACCCCGATCCCGCGAATCTTTCGTGGTCGCATATTTATCTCGGAAGAATGTACGATGTAGAGGGGAAGCGGGACTTGGCCGTGTTGGAGTATCGCGCGGCGCTGGCGGTTGCCGGAGCGCCGGATTCGGCGCGGACCGCCGCGCAACGCGGGATCGAGACGGGGTACCAGACGCCGTCGCGTGGTCGGCAGTCGGACGGTAAGTCGTAATTATATTTCTGCGCTTCCTGCCGCAGAGGGGTACGCGGCAAGGAGCGCAGGAGCAACATGCAATCCACTCGGAGCGTTCGATCAATCTCCGAGAATATTTTCGCGGAGGAGATTCCTATCATGAAGGCAAAGCATTTCAGGTGGTCGGTGGCATTGCTGGGGCTCACGGTCGCCATTTTCCTGCAAGCGGAGATATCCAGGGCTCAGTACGGTTCAGCGCCGGCGCCCGCTGCTGCGCCGGCTCAGAATGCGCCGGCGCCGAAAGAGTCGGGCAAGCAGCCGAAAGTCAATAAGGCGGAGGAAGCAGCATACAAAGGCGTTTTGGCGGCCCAGGGCGGCGATCCGGCCATGCAAATCCCGATCGGCGAGGATTTCATAACGAAATTTCCAATGAGCAGATATGTCGGCGGAGTATACGGCATGCTGACCACCGCCTATTACACCACTGGCAATACGGATAAGATGTTCGCCGCCGGCGCCAAGGCGCTCGAACTCGATCCCGACAACGTGGATGTGCTGGCCCTGCTGGCGATGGCCATCCCGCGGCGCGTGAAATCGAATACTCCGGACGGCCCGCAGCAGTTACAGAAAGCTGAGGTGTACGCGCACCACGCCATCGAACTGATTCCGAATCTGACGAAGCCGGAAACGGTCGACGAGGCCACTTTCGAGAAGGCCAAGAATGACAAGCTCGCTCTGTGTCACAGCGGTTTGGGCCTGCTCGCCATCGACCATAATAAATTCGACGATGCCCGGAACGAATTGACCCAGGCCGTGCAGCTGGCGACGAGCCCCGATCCGGTCGACTACTACTTGCTGGGCAATGCCGATGCGCAAGCCAGCTACATGAACGGCGCGATCGCCGCCTATGACAAATGCGCTGCGACCGGGCCGCTCACGACCCAGTGCAAGGCTCGCGAGGAAGCCATGAAGAAAGATGTGGCGTCGGGAACAAAGTTGAGCAGGGACTGAGCCGGAAAATATGGCGTTCACTGAGATCGCGGAGTTGGAGTCACTTCTCGGGCATCAATTTCGCGACCCTCGATGGCTTCACCAGGCGCTCATGCACAGCTCTCGCATCCCGGAACGCGCGGAGTGCGACCCTGCGGAGAGCAACGAGAAACTGGAATTTCTCGGAGATGCCGTCCTCGAGTTGATCGTGAGTGAAGAGTTGGTTCGGGAATTTCCGGATTGGAGCGAGGGCCAGCTCTCCAAGAGCCGCGCGCGCCTGGTCAACGCCACCGCGATTTCTCTCTCCGCCCAACGCCTCGGCGTAGGCAAGTACTTGCTTCTCGGCCGCGGCGAAGAGAAAACCGGCGGACGAACCAAGCCGGCGCTTCTGGCGGACGCGTACGAAGCCCTGATCGCGGCGATCTATCTGGATGGCGGGCTGGAGGCGGCCCGCGGATTCGTCCGGCGTTCTCTCGTGGAGGGAACGATCTCGGTCGAGGCCGAACGCCTGGGCCACACCGATCATAAGTCCGCGCTGCAGGAATTTCTGCAATCGCGGGGAATGACGCCGGGCGCTTATCATGTGATTGCGGAGACGGGTCCGGATCATCAGAAAACATTTCGCGTCGAGGTCCGGATCGGCGGGCAAGTGACCGCGATCGGATGCGGGAGAACGAAAAAAGAAGCGGAACAGTCCGCCGCGATAGCGGCGCTGATACAATTGGGAGTTGAGGAGAACTGAGGAACGAAGTGACGTCTGAAACCGCACAGGCCGTCGAAGCGCGCGAAGCCGCCACGGCGCAGCACGAGGGAACGCGTCCCGCCACGGTGCGCGAGTACATCGAATCGCTTCTGGTCACGGTGATCCTGGCGCTGTTCGGCACGACGTTCATCGTGCAGGCGTTCAAGATTCCTTCGCAATCCATGGAGCCGACGCTTCTGGTCGGCGATCACCTCCTCGTGAATAAATTTATTTTCGGCGGGCGCGGAACCTGGTACGACCATATTCTTCCGTATCGCGAAATTCGCCGCGGGGACATTATCGTCTTCAAATTTCCGTTTCAGGATCATCCGCATTACGTCAAGCGCGTGATTGGAATCCCCGGCGACCGCATCAAGATTGTAGATCAGCAGGTTTACGTCAACGGGAAGCGGATCAGCGAGCCCTACATCGTCCGCGATCCTGCCGCGCCGTACGACCCGTTCGGAGACAACTTCCCTCCGCATAGTCCGGAATATCTCCAGGCCAACATGCAGCCGGAATGGTCGGACGAAATTTTTCAGTACATTCACGAGGGCGAAATTGTGGTCCCTCCTGAAAAATATTTCGCCATGGGCGATAACCGCGACCATAGCTGGGACAGCCGCTTTTGGGGATTCGTGGATCGCGACGCCATCATGGGCCGTCCGGTGGTGATTTACTGGTCTGTGGTGGGCGATGAGAGCGCGGACCGGAACTTGAACTCCTGGCTCTTGAATCTCCTCGACACCGTCCTGCATTTGCCGTCGCGGACGCGGTGGTCGCGGATGCTGCATGAAGTTCACTGACGCAGCGCTTTTCTTCTTTCCCGCCTTTTGCAACAATTCCTGATTACGCCATGACCAAGCGAAAGTGGCTGCGTGCGGTTTTGATCGGCGGCGTGTTGCTCCTCGCCGCGAGTGCCGGATTTTCGCGCGCCTTGCGGGCCAGCGCCGCGCGCCGATACCTGATCGCGCACCTCACGGCGAGCTTTGGCCGCCCCGTCGACGTTTCCTGGTTCGATTTCAGTTTGCTCGATGGCGCCAGGATCGAAGCCCATTTCGTCAGCGTCTCGGACGATCCGCATTTCGGCAACGAATATTTCCTGCGCGCGGATACGCTCACTGCCGGTCTGCGCTGGTCGGCCCTGCTCGCCGGACGTTTTGAGTTTGGTTCCGTGTCGCTGTCGCGGCCAAGCCTGAATCTGGCGCGAGACGCCGAGGGCCACTGGAACATCGAGCGCTGGTTGCCGCCCGCTTCGCAGCTTGGGTCGCGTCCCGGCTTTGTGGGTCCGGTGGCCCCTTCGCCCGATGTGCGGGCGGCGCGCCCTGCCCGAATCGACGTGGACGGCGGGCGAATCAATTTCAAGCAGGGAGACAACAAGAGCCCCTTCGCGCTCGTCGATGTTTCCGGCCAAGTCGAGCAGAATGTGGTGGGCCGCTGGCAGCTTGACCTGGAAGCTCGCCCGATGCGCGCCGGTGTCGAGCTGCAAGATATCGGCACGCTCCGCTTGCGCGGTTCGATTGCCGGTACGACCGCGCGCCTTCAGCCGGCCGAACTCAATCTGACTTGGCGCGCCGCGTCAATGGCCGATGCGTTGCGTCTCATCCGGCAGGATGACTATGGGATGCGCGGCCAGCTTGCGGTCGATCTCAATGCGCGCATCGCTCCTTTGGACTCGTCTCCGATTCGCGGCGCGGATTCCGGCGGAGCGCAATGGTCCATGTCCGGAGTGGCGCGATTGACCGGAATGCACGGGTGGAGACTCCCCGAGCGTGACACGGATCCCGCGGCGAACCTTTCCGTGGAGATGAACTGGAGGCTCGGCGAGCGCCGCGCGGAAATTTGGAAGCTGCTTGTGGAATTGCCGGCGTCGCAACTCCACGGGGCCGGTGAATTGGAATGGGCGCACGGGCTTCAGCCTCAACTGCGCATCGAGTCCTCGACACTCGCGCTCGGCGATGTCCTCTCCTGGTATCGAGCCCTGCGGCCTGAAGTCGCGGAAGATCTGCGGGCGGATTGCGTCCTCGGCGTGGACGTAAAGCTTGGCGGATGGCCCATTCAAATTCAGCAGGGCGGCATCGCCAGCGTTGGCGGAACACTGACGGCCAAATCGTTGCCCGCGCCGCTACGGATCGGCGCCCTGAGAGCGAGCGTATCGCATGGAGGAATCGATTTTGCGCCGACGCAGTTTTCCTTTTCCTCCGCATCAGTGGTGGCGGGGAGTGACGCGACCCCGGCTGGCAGCGAGCCGCAGAATTCCTTTGTATTGCGCGGTTCCCTTTTTCCGCGGTCCGATGGCGTGTTTCGCTGGCCGCTGGATTGGAATTTTTCCATAGAAGGCGCAACCCCGCGCGTGCAGGATTGGCTGGCTCTAACCGCGGCGGTCGCGCAACCCATTAATTCGGACTGGACCGCTGCCGGCGGCCTTTCGGTCAGGATGCGCGGAGTTCATCTCTCGGTGTCGCCTCCGGCGCCGTGGATTGGGGCGATGGATTTTCTTGGCCTGACCTGGAGTCCCGCGTACGTCAATCAGCCAGTGCACTTGCCCAAGGCCCACGTTGAATTTGCGCCGCTGCAACGGACCATCACGCTATCCGCGGCGGAGGCGTTCGGCGCGGTCTGGCATGGCTCGATCGCCCGGAAATATTCGGACAAACAATGGACATTCGATCTGTCCGCGGATCATCTTGATGCGGCGGAAATGGACCGCTGGCTCGGCCCGCGCGCCAGACCCGGCTTCCTTGCGCGTTTCACCGGCTCGAATTCTGCTGTCTCCGCGGCTCCCCTTGCCGAAGGGGTCGTCACCCGGCTCGCGGCGCGCGGGCGTCTCCGCGCCGATTTGATTGACGTTCCGCCGATGCAGATCGAACAATTCGACGGCGAAGCGGAACTCGCCGGACGGACAATCCGGATTCGGAAGGCCCAGGCTGAATTTTTTGGTGGAAAGATTTCCGGCTCGTTCGACGCGCAGCTCTTGCCCGATCCCTCTTATGCGTTTCAGGGCCGCTTCGACCGTGTGGACCTTGCCCAGCTTGGTCGCGCCGTGCCTTTCTTGAACAGCCGGATCGGCGGAAACGTATCCGCCGCGCTCACCCTATCCGCTCATGGCATTGGCCGCCAGGATTTGATTGGATCGATGCAAGGGCAGGGAACGCTAGTGGGGCGAAATGCCGCGTTGAGCGGCCTCGATCTCGCCGGCGTCTTTCCGGGGGACAATCCGGACGCAGCGCCGGACACGTTCTCATCCGTTCAGGGAACGTACCGCATCCAAGACAAGGGGATCGATCTCGCAAATTTCGTGTTGGACAATTCGCGAGGGCGCCTCGAAGCGGACGGGCGAATCGAGTTCTCTCATGCCCTGAACATTCGAGTCCGCCCTTCGATTTTCCAGGCCGCGACGGCTCCCGCTTCCGCGTCGCCGCCAAGTTTTCTATTACGCGGGACGATCGAGACCCCGAAGCTAGTGGTTCCGCCTGCCGATCCAAAGCCAGCAGCACAGCCCACCTCTCGTCAAAGATAGTGCTACTGGTACAGCTCTGCCGTCGCCTCGCCGCCGCCGGCTCCTCCGTTTACTAGCACTGTTCCGCTATTCAACAGCGTTGCCGTATGCGATTCGCGGGTACTTCCCATACCACCGGTCGGGGAAAAGGTATCAGCGGTTGGATCATACACCTCGGCCGTAGCAAGCGTTCCATTCCCATTGTCGCCTCCCGTCACAACAACCGTACCGTCATTGAGTACAGTGGCCGTATGGAAGTCACGCGCGGTCGCCAAGCTGCCCTTAGTGGCTGTGAACATTTGAGTAGTTGGATCAAACAACTCCGCAGTGGCAGTGGCCGTCCCGGCATTGTCCAACATGCCTCCGGCAACAAGCACCTTCCCGTCTGCGAGCAAACTCGCGGTGTGCAACTGACGTGCGTTTGCTAGATGGCCGAGTGTCTGCGAAAAACTTCCCGTGGCTGGATCGTATAACTCGGACTCCGCAAGCACTCCCGGGGCCCCTCCGACCTGTCCGATCCCTGCGGCCACGAGCACTTTTCCGCTCGTCAGTAGCGTAGCCGTATGCCCGACGCGCGGCTCCAACATGCTGCCCGTCGCTTTGAAGGTTCCGGTGGACGGATCGAACAGTTCCGCTGTGGCGGGGCCCCAACCAATGATCAGCACCTTTCCGGTCTTGAGCAACGTAGCGGTGTGGCTTGCGTGCACGAATTGCATGCTCCCGGTCGTCGGGGAAAATTTTCCCGTGCTTGGATCGTAAAGCTCGGCCGACATGAGGGGATTACCATTAATGTCCAGGCCTCCCGTCACGAGCACTCGCTTGTCATTGCAGGGCGATGCAGATAAATCGCAGAGCAATGTGGCCGCGAAGTGGGCGCGTGCTGTTGCCATACTGCCGGTCAAGGAAAAGGTTCCGTTAGCGGGATCATAAAGCTCGGCCGTCGCGATGGGCATGCCGCTCCCATCTGTTCCTCCTGCCACGAGCACTTCTCCAGTGCTCAGCAACGTCGCGGTGTGCGCGATGCGCGGGCCTGCCATGCTGCCAGCGGTGGCCTTGAAACCATGCAAAAAAATCTGAATGCTGAAATCTTGCGGCGCTGAGTCTTGTTTGAACGAATCTTCCGCTATGAGCGTGAAGGTAGATGTTCCAGTCGCCGTTGGTGTACCCGAGAGCACCCCATCCGGATTGAGCATCGGGCCCAGAGGCGGCGTGCCAGCGCTAACTCTCCACATCAAAGGCGGAGCCGAGCTGGATGCCATGAAGGTGAAGCTATATGGGATATTCACCGCTCCGGAAGGCGGCGCAGGCGCGGAGCTGATGACTGGAGGCGCCGGGTCGTTAATAGTGATGGTGTAGCTCATGGGCGTCGTTACTTGTGGTGTGCCCGAATCCGTCACGGTCAGAGGAACGTTATAGCTGCCCGGTGATGTGGGAGTGCCAAATATCTCGCTGGTCTGGGAATTCACATTCAGTCCGGGGGGCAATCCCGGGGCGCTCCACACGTAGGGTTGCACTCCTCCGGTGGCTGCGAGTTGGAAACCATCCTGGACCGATCTTGGTGAAACACAGGGAAATGTAGGGTGACTGTGGCAGTTCGGAAGCCCCGTACATCTCGTACCCGAACTGCTGCATGGAACGCAGTGGTTAAAACTAAAACACTCGAAGGATTCGGTTTCACTCGGGCCGTAAGTCACGCCGAATGTCCCGCTCGGCGGGGCGGCTGAGGCGATAGCGAGCACGGCAGCAGCACTGACGATAATCGAACTCGAAGCTCCTGTAAGGGAAGGCTGGACCGTGTCCGTGGTAGTGATGGTTTGGGGGCCAGCGTTCTCAAAGGTGGCCGAAAAGTTTCCTGTACCGCTTGTAAGTGGTGAACTGACCGGCAGGTGCGCTTGGTTGTCGGTACTGGCAAATTGGACGGTCCCGGAATAGCCGGCGGACACGTTGTTAATAGCGTCCTGAGCGGTGACCGCAACGCCGAAGGACCTCCGAGTCGTTACAGAGCCAGGCGTAACAATGGCAAAGTGCGTGGGCGCATTGCTGACAACGTTAATCACAATTGGACCGCTACTAATCGAGGTGGTTATGCTGTCTGCCGCCGTGAGGGTTGTGTTGGTGACCATCTTCAGGGTCGCCGGAAAGCTTCCGACCCCGTTCGTTAACACTGAGTTAGCGGGCAGCACAGCTTGGCCGTCACTGCTCGAGAAGTGCACCAGACCGGAGTAGCCGGTCGCAATGTTGTTAAAGGCATCGGATGCGGTTACCGTGAAGAAGAATTGCAGCCCGGCCGAAGCGGCTGTTGGACCAGTTACGGAAAAGTGGGTCGCTGCTCCAGGACTGACGGTGATCGAGGTCGAGCTGCCCGAGAGCGAATTCGCATCGGTAGCCGTGATGGTTTGGGGCCCGGCGGTTTTCAGCGTGGCCGTGAATGTCCCCGTCACGTTCGTTAGCATCGATGCGGCCGGCAATACCGCCTGAGGATCAGTGCTTGTGAAATGCACGGTCCCCGCGTAACTCGTGGCTGTCTGACCCGAGTCGCCCACCGCAGTGACGCTAAAGCTGAAAGAGGTCCCGGCGGTTGGGACAGAAGCAGCCGTGACAGAAAAGTGAGTAGCTAAAACAGGCGGCGGAGGACTGCCTCCGCCACTGGCACAACCGCCGATGATGCACAAGCTGGATAGGAAGGCTAGGGATAGCAGACGTTTGTTCACGACACCTCCTCAAGTTCGCATACACTGCACTTGAGACGATTTACGTGGAATCCCCGAACAGGCCCAATTGTTCGCGCATCGTACGCCTTCCCTGGCCCCAACACAACTAATTTACTATTTGAGTAGACCCCAGTGAGATTGGCGAAGCTCCGACGGCTCGTTCTTCCAGTCTTCCGGAAAGAAGATGCAAATCCCCCAGTCCCGCGCCACGTTGCAACACCCGATCCCACGTCATACTATCGAATTGTGCGGACCATCTTTGCATTCATGAGCGATCGCCAGCTATTCACCCGGTACGCGGGCGCGATGTGCGCAATATTGCTGGGGACTTCGCTTGGTGCGCACGCTCAACCTAGCGTCCAAAAAAAATTGTCGCGCGCTCGGGACCAAAAGGGCATCGCGGTTTCTCCGCGCGTTTCTCTTTCTCCACGATTTGTTCCCGGCGAGACTTTTCGGTACGAAATGGAATTTGAGACGACCACCGATACATACCGCTCCGGGCTCGCGTCGGATCCGCAGGGCCCGTCCAGCCTCGTGGTCGTTTGGAACGCAAAGGTGCGTATCGAAGTGTTGCCCGCCGATGCCGGCACTCCCGGCGGAATCCGGCTGCGCACCACGTATGAGAAATCCACGGCCAGCGTCCGCAGCGATACGTTCGATCCGGCGGGGACCGAAACCAGCGAGCAATATCATAAGCTGGAAGGCAAAGAGGTCGAATTCACGCTCGATGCCAATGGAAAAGTGAAATACGTTGAGGGCCTCGAGGGAATTTCCGACTCCGAAAAAGCGGCGCAATCGGCGCGCGAATGGATCGCGCAACTCAGCGCCAGCGCTGGCGCGCCTCCCGGAGGCGTTTCGGTAGGGCAAGCGTGGTCCTCGGAAGAGCCGGCGAATACACTGCCCATCGCCGGCCTGGTCTGGCGCACCGATTCGCAATATCTGCGCAACGAGTCCTGCCACCCGCCGAATCCCGATGTCCCAACCACCCCGGGCGCCGCGGATTCCGCCGCAAATTCACAATCGCCAACTGACTGCGCCGTGATCCTTGCGAATTTGAATCTTGTCCGTTCAAAGGCAGTCCGCGATCCGACCCCCCCGGAATTTCGCAAGGATGGAGTGCAATCGGCAGGGAAGTGGAACGGTTCGGCGCAAAGTTTGCTGTACGTGTCGCTCGCCTCGGGCATGGTTGTAAGCGTGACGCAAACCGGAACGGAACAAATGGACGTGACGCTTACCTCCAACCACAACACTTCCATGCACTACGCCGGGACAATCTCGACGCGCTCGCAGGTTGCGCAAGTCGTGGACGATGCGCATGAGAAATAATTTGTCGAAGACTTCCCCCATGGCCACCTGCCGATAATCAGCGGGCCTGGTGCAGCATCTCTAGCCAAAAGTACTCCGACACATGGGACGATCGGAATCGTCATAGTCCGCGGCAGATTCGACAGTGGACGAGACATCTTCCGCGCCGGTTGAGCGGAGCAGAAATTTGGCTTTATTCACCCAATTTGTGCTATCGCAGTGCACGGATAAGAGAATGCCGCCTTTTTCGATCCGCCCTTGATACCTCGTGGCTTCGTATTCAGGCGTTCCGAGCCCAACTAGTGCTCCTGAGACCCCGCCCAGTGTTCCGCCAACTCCAATTCCTGCCAATGTCGCAATAATGGGTCCTGCTACGATCAATGGCCCGAGGGTAGGGAAAGAAAGCGCGCCAGTTCCTGCCAACCAGCCAAGCGCGCCTCCGATAATCGCTCCCGAGCCTGCGCCAGTGGCCGCGCCTTCCGGCATTTTCGTTGCCTTTTCTGTCGCAAGATCCTTAGTCCCGGGATTTTCCTGAAGCAGGACGGAAATATCCGTATCGCGGAACCCTTCTCCCTTCAAAACTCCGAACGCGTATTCAAAGCTTGCTCGATGTGGATAGATTCCAAAGACAGAAATATTTTTCTCAGCCATCACTAATCTCCTTTCGCGCGTGTCATTCCGGTATTCGCCCTTTCTAGTTTCCCCGCTTTAAGCGCGCGAGCGAAGAAGAGAGGCGGACTTGCGAGTCCGCCTCCTCCAGGGCACAATTTCTAAGACCTTAATCGGGGTGAAGCATTTTCCAATTTCGCGATCAAGCTGCTCGCGATGGAAGGCGCCCGCACCTCCGATTCCCTGACGATCTGCGCCGCAGTCACCGAGCGTCCGTAAAGGTTGCGGTTGCCCCGTTCATCCGGACGTAGTGTTGAGCCCTCGAGTGAGACGCCCACGAACACCCCTCGCGCTCGCGAATAACTCAGAATTTCGGAGCGCATATATGCGTCCGTGTCCGCAGTTGCGTCCCGGCCCACCGGGCCGGCGGCTATGGATGCGTCGCCGCCAAGCTTGACCTTGCTATGCAAGAGACTGTTCGCGCCGCGATCGTTCATGATGAGGAAGACGAAGTCTGTTGCTTCGCCACCAATCTGAAAACCGATGCTGCCGCCTTCTAACGCGTACATCGCCGGAGCGCCCCACGGGCCCGAGAAATCTTTTCCGGTGCGGCAGACCATTGTCCCGCGGCCGTAATCGCCTCCAAGAATAAACGCCGCTTTAAGGACCGACGGCATTACGACAACACAACGCGCCTTGTCGAGTAAGTCCCGCGGGATATTGTCCGGGACATTGAGAATCTCCGTCATGACTGCGCTCGAATTCGCAATGCGATCCTCTTCCTTCTTCGCCTCGTCATGGCCCCGTGCGAATGTGGCTGGACCGAATGCGAGAATCACGATCATCATCATTGCCCATCGCTTTAGGAGAATCATCACTAAGCCCTCCTCAAGTCGCTTTGATTTCCTTCTTCTTGTCCTTCCTGAACCGGAGATATTGTTTTTTCTCGCAGCTCAGTTGTTGCGCTACTAGGGTCTGAAATGGTGCAAGGCGTGCGCCAGGAAGGAAAATAATTGCTAAGTGGCAGCGGCTCAGCTGGATACGTCTTGAATAGCAGGCCAATTCAGAGGGGTACTAGCACTGGTAATTTTTTCGGCGGCAGGACTTTTTTGCGTAAGGGTATTTCTAAACGGAAAACCCCCGGGGAGTCGGCTCATGGGAATGCAGCCCGCCCTGGAAATCATGCGCTCCCATCGGTTCGTTGCCGTATGCGCTATAATAAATAGTTCTGCGCGGCCTCGTAGGCGCGCCGTGCTGTCCATAAGCGATGAACTTCAAACTCATGAGCGACTACGAGCCTCGCGGCGATCAGCCGGAGGCCATCGAGCAGCTTTCGCGCGGCATTGAGGCGGGCGAAAAGCATCAGGTCCTGCTCGGCGTGACGGGATCGGGAAAAACGTTCACCGCGGCCAAGGTGGTCGAGCGGGCGAACCGGCCCGTTCTCGTGCTCGCGCACAACAAGACGCTCGCCGCGCAGCTGTACAGTGAATTCAAGAGTTTCTTCCCGCAGAACGCGGTCGAATACTTCGTCAGCTACTACGATTTCTACCAGCCGGAAGCGTACCTTCCCGCTTCCGACACTTACATCGAAAAGGAATCCACGATCAACGACGAGCTGGACAAGCTGCGCATGAGCGCGACGCGTTCGCTGTTCGAGCGCCGCGACGTCATCGTGGTCGCCTCCGTCTCGTGCATCTACGGCATCGGCTCTCCCGAAGCGTATTACGGCATGCTGCTCATGGTCGAAAAGGGGCAAAGCACCAATCGCGAAGCGATGCTCCGGAAACTCGTGGAGATGCAGTACCAGCGCGCGGAAGATTTGCGCCGCGGCACGTTCCGCGTGCGCGGCGATCGCCTGGAAATTTATCCCCCGTACGAAGACAACGGCTACGCCATCGAGCTTTGGGGCGATCAAGTCGACGCCATCCGCCAGATCGATCCGCTCACTGGCGAAGTGCGCTCCGGCCAGAAGGATTTATCGAGGCTGACGGTCTATCCGAAATCGCACTACGTCATGCCGGCCGCGCAGCGAGAGCGCGCGATCAAGACGATCCTTGAAGAGCTCGACTGGTGGAAGCCCGAGCTCGAACGCCAGGGCAAGTACGCGGAGGCGCAACGTGTCTGGCAGCGCACCATGTTTGACATCGAGATGATGCGCACCATCGGCTATTGCCACGGCATCGAAAATTATTCGCGGCACATGTCCGGCCGCCTGCCCGGCGAAGCCCCGCCCACGCTGCTCGATTATTTTCCGCAGGATTATTTGCTGTTCATCGACGAATCGCACCAGACCATTCCCCAGCTCCACGCGATGTATCAAGGCGACCGCTCGCGCAAGCAGACGCTCGTGAACTACGGTTTCCGGATGCCCTCGGCGCTCGACAACCGCCCGCTGAATTTCGAGGAGTTCGAGCACCGCACCGGGCAAGTGCTCTACGTTTCGGCGACGCCCGGTCCATACGAGCTGACGCGCTCGGCGGGAGTGGTAGTCGAGCAGGTGATTCGCCCCACGGGCCTGGTGGATCCGCAAATCGAAGTGCGGCCTGTGAAAGGGCAGGTGGACGATCTGCTCGAGGAAATTCGCCTGCGCGCCGAGCGCAACGAGCGCGTCCTCGTCACCACGCTGACCAAACGCATGGCCGAAGACCTCGCCGAATATTTCACCGAAACCGGCGTGCGCTGCCGTTACATGCACTCGGAAATCGATACGCTCGAGCGCGTGCGCATCCTGCGCGACCTGCGCCGCGGTGAATTCGACACCTTGATTGGCATCAACCTGCTGCGCGAAGGTCTCGACCTGCCGGAAGTGTCGCTCGTCGCGATCCTCGACGCCGACAAGGAAGGTTATCTGCGCAGCGCGACCGCGCTCATTCAAACGATGGGCCGCTGCGCGCGCCACGTCGAAGGCCGCGCCATTCTCTACGCCGACCGCATGACCGGCTCGATGGCGCAGGCCATCGAGGAAACCAGCCGCCGCCGCGCCAAGCAGGTTGCCTACAACGAAGCGAACGGCATTACACCGATGTCCATCACCAAGTCCGT
>DATNIO010000034.1:0-7693 GCA_035604385.1 Verrucomicrobiia bacterium
GATTCGACGTTGACGAGCCGCGCGACGGAATTGTTGTCGCGATTTTCCTCGCCCGGAAGAGGATCGATGGAAAACTGGAGTGTCTTCGCTCCCGCATCCCCCGGATTAAATAAGAGCGTCTCGTTCTGCGTCGCGCCGTCGACGGCGAGCGTGATCTGCCGCCCCGCGAGAACCTTGCCGCCGTCGCGAACCGTCAGCATCGCCTTCTGCCCCGCGTAGCCGCGCTGGTGAAGCGTCACCTTGGCCGCCAAGCGCGAATCCGCGAGAGCGCGCGGCGCGACCACGGCGTCGTTGATCTCCACGTCGTGAGCCACTTGTTCGAGGCCGAAGCCGACGGTGTGCACCGGAATCCTCCGGCTGCGAAACGTGGAAATCGTGTCGAGATCGATCCCGCCGGAATTGTCCGCGCCGTCGCTGAGCAGCACCACCGCGCCGATCGGCAAATCGGCCGCTTCACCGGCCAGTTGCTTGAGGCCGTCGCCGATCCGCGTCGCGGAGGAAGGCGGCGAAGTTTTCAGGTCGTCCAGCTTCGGAACGCGCGAGATTTGCCGGTCGAGCCGGTAAATGCGAATCTGAAATTTCTTTTGCAGTTGGTCGAGCACGCCGCCTTCGAGCGCCTTGATGGCCTGCGCTTCCCGCGTCGCGCCGGTGTCCGCGATCGACATGCTCCGCGAATCGTCCACCAGCACGGCGATAATATTTTGCTGCGGCCTGAGCTCGGCCACCAGCACGGCCGGCTGCCACAGCAAGAGCAACACGAGCGCCGCCAGCGCAAATTGCAGCAGCCAGATGACGCCCGCCCTCCAATTTTTGACTTGCGTGGACGCTTCCGGCAGTTTCGAACGAATCAGCCAGCCCAGCCCCGCGCCCGCCGCCAACAGGAAAAGTACGAAGACCCACCACGGCCAGGCGCCCAGCAGCACCAGGCTGCCCTTCGAAAACACCGCGCGCGGATATTTGAATAGAAACTCGAACATGTCAGTTTCTTAGGATGCAATTTCTCATGGCCGCGAACATTCCACGGCAACAAGTGGCGCAGGCTTCAGCCTGTGGGGTTTGGACCTTGCAAGGACGAACCCCCGCAGGCTGAAGCCTGCGCCACTGGTGCCTGTAAGAAATAAAAGCTAGATTCGCGGCCCGAAGTTCGCCGTTAGTGCGTCATTCCGTACATCGCGTAATTGATCCCCAAACGAAACGCCAGCGACGCGAACTTCTCCGGATAGCGAGGATCATCGGCCCATTCCCAGGCGTCCCCCAGGTGCATGTTGTGGCAGATGGCGACCATCACGCGGCCCCGGTCGTCCTTGATGGCGCGCCATTCCGGGACGTAGCCGTCCTTCTCATACGTCCGGCCCGTCCAGACGTACTGCTCGCCCGGAATCTGGAAACGGTCGGTCAAATCGTACAGGACGTGGAAAATTTCGTCTTTGTCGTTCAGGTCTTCGATGGGGCGGTCCGGGAAAATCATGAGCATGCCGTTCATGAAGTGTTCCCAGTCGGTCGCGCCGTGGAAATCGTCCACCATCAGGAAGCCGCCCTTCAGCAGGTACTCGCGCAGCCGCTTGGCCTCCGGCTCGGTGAACGTCCACGTCTGCACTTGCACGGCATACACCCACGGAAAATTTTCGATGCTCGAGGGCCCGTCGCTGTCGAGGTCCACCACCTGCTCGACCGGCCGCGCGTTGATGCGCGTGAGCCGCTTCATCGCAATCAGGAATTGCCGGTCGGCCTTGGGGTAGTCCCGCGACCACGTAGCGTAGCGTCCGTACCCGAATCCGCCGCCTCCGCCCCCCGCCATGGAGTAGCGCAGCCGTGACCACGAGTATTCATATTTTCCGGAACCTAGATCTTCGGAGCCCCGAAACGCTTCGCGGGCGCCGTACTCGTCGTACGATTGCTGCCCGCCGCGCTGCATGGCCAGCAGACCCGTGCTCACGCCCGCCAGAAGGAATAGCGCCGAAATCGGTGCGAGGAGCCTCATAGAGGTAGCTCCTAAATAGACGGTCCGTCAGCCGCCGCAGTTTCACCGGCAGCCAGGGCCGATAGCCTGATTCTGGCATGCTACAGCCAATGGTAGTAGCCACGCAAGGTGGGGGAACCGGCATCTGGTCCGTTTCCGAATCGGCGATCACTCGCTCGCAAGTGGAGCGTTCTGGGGCGCTACTTCAATCCTGGAGCGATACGAGTCTGTAGGAGACGGACAAATTCCGCGAGATCGGTCGCGCTTACATCCGAAACGGCCCAGAACTGGAAACCGCCGCGCGACCAGTGCATCATGTTGTAGCCCTGCCGCGGCTCAAGGGTTTGAGTGGAGTTCGACCCTGCCGCGCCGGGCCATACGAAAACGTTAATGAAATGCTTTCGTCGCTGGTAGACCAGCGCGGCGACTTGGCGGCCTTCGAGATAATCGAGACGCCCGCCAACAAGAGGGAAATCGTCGCTCGCCAGGTCTTCGACCGGAGGCGAGAAATCGAGCTTGCCGTCAAACCACGGTTTCACCGTGTGCTGGTCCGTCGAGGCGACATCCATCAGGTGGCTGGCTTCGAGCGACCGCACGTGGCTGGTGAGAACTTCCGCCGCAAGTCGCTGGTCACTCGTGGGTCCGCGCAGGCCGGGGAGAAATTGCCAGGCCGTGACGGCGCACAAAGCGAGGACAGCAAACGCGCCGGCCCAACGTAAGAGTAGAAGCGGGCGCGAGAATTGAAGAGGGTGCCAGCCGCTCGCACGTTCGCGAGCTTCTGTGGGAGCGGAAACGCGCAGTGATGATTGAATACGTTCCCGCAGTCCTTCCGGTGCTGTATACGCCAGCGCACCACGCTGCAGCGCGCCACGCAACGCCTGGAGTCTCTCGAGTTCCCGAGCGCATTCCCCACAGGTCTGCAGGTGCGTTTCCATCTCGATGGTGCGCGACAGATCGAGTTCGCCATCGAGGTAGCCGGGAACAAAGCGTTGTGTCAGCTTGCAGCTCACTTCAAAACTCCTTGACGACTAAGACTCCTTGCCAAGAGCGGCGCCCAGGGACTCGCGCAAACGCATCCGCGCTCGCGCCAGGCGGGACATCACCGTGCCAATGGAAACGGACGCGACATCGGCAATCTCCTTGTAGGACATTCCTTCCATCTCGCGCAGCACCAGAACTTCGCGGAAGATTCCCGGCAGCTCGTCGAGCGCGCGATGCAGCGTTTCCTTGTCGGCGCTCGCGAGCACCTGAAGTTCAGGGTCGGCGCCGCCGGACGATTCACTGCTGTGAATCTCCTCGTCAAATTCCACGGCGGAATCGGGCGGCCGATTCTGGTGCAGCCACGTGTAGCACGTATTCCGCACGATCGTGAGCAGCCACGCCCGCATGTTTCCGCCCTTGTAGCCATCGAAAAATCGAAATGCGCGCAAGAAGGCTTCCTGCGTCACGTCCTGCGCGTCGTGCTCGTTCCGCGTCAGCCAGCGCGCGAAGTTGTACGCCGCGTCCAGATGTGGCAGGACGGCTTGCTCGAAGCGTTCGCGCGTTGCTGTGTCTTGCACTCCCGTGCGTCTCGCGTTCTTTAATCATCCACAAGTAAGACTGCCGCCACCGCTTTTTTATTCCCGGCCATGAAATCGGCCCTTCGCGGGGAATAACCGCCGCCTGCGGAAGTCTTACATCCCGAAGGCCGCGTGCGGCAAGCATTCTACAGCCCGCGCCCGCCGAAGGAGAAATAACAACATGGCTGACTTTATTCGCGACAACATCAACAAGGATGGTATTGACCGCCGGGGATTTCTGCAGTGCATGGCCTGGGCCGGCACCGGAGTGCTCTACTCCCTTCACGGCGGCGTTCTAAAATCGTTGCCCTTGATGCAGGGCGCTGCAAGCGGCATGGATATGGCAAAGATGAAGGGCGCGGATTTCAGCTTCATCCAGATCAGCGACTCCCACATCGGATTCAGCAAGGAAGCCAATCCCGACGTCACCGCGACACTCCAGATCGCAGTCGATCGCATCAACAGTGCGGCCGCGCCCCCGGATTTTCTATTGCACACGGGCGATATCTCGCAACTGTCCAAGCCGTCCGAGTTCGACACGGCCGAGCAAGTCCTCAAGGGCGCCAAAGCGGGACGCATTTTCTACGTGCCCGGCGAGCACGACATGCTCACCGACGATGGCCAGCAATACCTGGATCGCTTCGGCAAAGATACGAAAGGAAAGGGCTGGTACAGCTTTGACCACAAGGGCGCGCACTTCATTGGCCTCGTCAACGTGGTGGACCTCAAAGCGGGAGGCCTCGGCTCTCTAGGCTCCGACCAACTCAAGTGGCTCCAGGATGATGTGAGGGACCTAAAAAGCAGCACGCCGGTGATCGTGTTCGCGCACATCCCGCTCTGGGCGGTTTATCCCGAATGGGGCTGGGGCACCGACGACAGCGAACAGGCGCTCGGATACTTGAAGCGTTTCGGCTCGGTCTCCGTCTTGAACGGGCATATCCATCAGATCATGCAAAAGGTGGAAGGCAACGTCACGTTCCATACGGCTCTCTCCACAGCGTTCCCTCAACCGGCACCGGGCACGGCGCCATCGCCGGGCCCCATGAAAGTGCCCGCGGATCAATTGCGCAGCGTGCTGGGCATCTCGCATGTGAATTACGTGCAAGGCAAGCACTCGCTCGCAATCGTAGATTCAACACTGGCATGATCCAGTGAATTTCCAGATTTCAAGGAAAATCTAAAAGGAGAAGAAAAGATGAAAAGAATCAAGTGGATATTCGGATTGGCGGCAACGGTGGTAGCAGCCTTTGCCTTGACGACTGGAACCAGGCCGAGCTTGGCTATGAGCCCTGGTGACATACCCGCAAGTGCCGCCACAGTCAAGATCGACAACTTCAGCTTTGGTCCGGCAACCATCACCATTCCTGCCGGGAGCACAGTTACATGGACAAACAGCGACGATGTTCCCCATGTCGTCACCAGCGATGACAACAAGATGTTCAAATCGAAGGCACTCGATACGGATGACCGTTTCTCGTTTACCTTCACAAAACCGGGCACGTACAACTACTACTGCGCGATTCATCCGAAGATGGTCGCCAAAATCGTGGTGCAGTGATGCGTGGAGACCAGAATGAATCCGTTTGACTTGAAGTCGGTGCTCCTCGCCAAACACGCGCAGCACGTGGCGCTGGTCCACTTTCCGATCGCACTGATTTTTGTCAGTGCCGCGTTCGATCTGATATCGCTGCGCAAGCAGAATCTCGCTCTGCTTCGCGCAGCGTATTACACGGTGATCGCGGCGGCCATCGCCGCCGTTCCCACTGTCGCAACCGGCATCCTGGCTTGGCAACTGCAATTCGAGGGCAAAGCCCCGCGGGGAAATCTCAAGCTGCACATGTTCCTGGCGCTCTCTTCGAGCGTACTCATTTGGCTCGTCTGTTGGCTGCACATCAAGGAACAACACAAACCACTGGTCAATTCACCAGCGTTCCGTTTGGCTGTCGAAGTCGTGGCGGTTGCTCTAACCCTCCTGACCGGGCACGTCGGCGGATTCGTCAGCGGGGTGAACGGTCCGCTGTAAGCGGGCGAAGGTTCACGATACTCGTTTGCTCTCCTCATCTTTTCCAAAGGGCAATTTTTCCCTCCTTAGAGAAAAAAATACCCTAATTACTTGAGTGACCTAAAGATAATCCTGTAGAGCCCTTCATTTTCAGTCTACGAAATAGGACGAAGGTTTGGCCTCGTTTTTGCCTGAAAAGACTGCCTCCCTCGACCCCTGTCGTCCCCGTGGCCTCCGCTCGCGGGCCTTGCAAAGCGAAAGCGGGCGCGAAACGTCGTGCTTGCGCGCCTCGTCACCGAGGATCGGCGAACGAGCCGTTTGCCAGAGCTTCGCCTGCGTGTGCCTGCTAAGGGGGATGAATCGGGATGAATGCGTCGATTCTGGTTGTATTCGCTGATCCGGAGAAACGCGAAAATTGGAAGCAACTTCTGGAGCATCAAGGCTATCAAATCGTTGCGATAGCGACCGGGGCGCGGGTCCCAGATTTATGCGCGCATCTTCGGCCGGATCTCGTTCTGATCGAAGCCGGCTTGCCGGATGTGCCGGGCCTGGAAATTTGCCGCCGGCTGAAAGAGGATCCGCGCAACAAGCTCACGCCGGTTATTTTGATCGAGGGATTCTCCGGCGATTCTAGCCGTTCCACTTTGCGGGGCTGTGGGGCGGATGATGTATGGGAAGCGCGCCCGACGCGCTGGGAGGCACTTACGAGGATTCAATCGTTGCTACAGCTCAAAACCTACATCGACGAACAGGCCGAAGCGGTGGTCCTTTCGCTAGCTCGAACGATCGAAGCGCGTGACAGCTATACGCGTGGCCACAGCGAAAGACTCGCGACCTCGGCCGTGAAATTAGGACTCAACGTCGGCCTGTCCAACGATCAGGTCGAAGCGCTTCGCGTCGCCGGGATCGTTCACGACGTCGGCAAAGTGGCTGTCCCCGATTCAGTCCTGTTGAAGGCGGGGCCGCTCACCCCTCAGGAAACCGCGATCATGCGGCGGCATCCCGTCGAAGGCGAGCGTATCTGTTCACCGTTGAAATCGTTTCGCCGCGTGCTTCCCATCATTCGACACCACCACGAGCGCCTGGACGGAAGCGGCTATCCCGACGGCCTCCGCGGAGACGCCATTCCGCTCCCTGCTCGCATCCTTCAGGTCGTGGATATCTACGACGCGCTGACCACCGACCGGCCTTACCGCGAAGCATTCACCGCCAGCCAGGCGCTGGCCACTCTTTACAACGAAGCCGAGCGTGGATGGCTCGATATCGAGCTGGTCCGAGTTTTTGCGCCTGTTGCCGCCGCGCCCAAATCCACACAAAGCAGTGAAGTCCCGGGGGAAATGAAAAAATTGCGGCACACTGTTTGAGAATCTTTTTCCGGGTCGTTCCTGCTGTCCAAACTCATCCTCCGGCAATCGCTCCGATGATAAGGAATGGCTCCGCACCCGATGCGACTTCCTTGGGCAAAGGAGCGTCCGGCGCTTCGTGGGACCAATCTTCCGTGCAGACGAAGAATCGTAAAAACGGCCGGCGCTCGTGCGTGACGTGGTCGCGGATCGTGCCGCGCAGCACCGGATAAGAGTTTTCGAGTGCGTCAAGGATCGAGCGCTGCGTCGCCGGGCCGTTGACTTCGATCGTCACCTCGCCGCTCACACGCGCAAGCGTTCGCAGGTGCTGCGGCAATACCACTCGGATCATGGCAGCGTCTGAACTTCGACGGACAGCACTGCCGGAAGATCGCGCACGATCGGCGCCCAGTTATTTCCGGCATCCGCCGAAGCATAGACCTGGCCGCCGGTCGTGCCAAAATACACTCCGCAAGAGTCGAGCGAGTCGACGGCCATCGCATCGCGCAACACATTGACGTAGCAGTCGCTTTGCGGCAGGCCTTTGGCCAGCGGCTCCCACTCGTTTCCGCCCGTGCGGCTGCGATACACGCGCAATTTTCCATCCAGCGGAAAATGTTCCGAGTCGCTTTTGATCGGAACGACGTAAACGGTTTCCGGCTCGTGCGCGTGCACGTCAATCACGAAGCCGAAGTCGGTCGGCAAATCGCCGCTGATCTCTCGCCAATTGTCTCCGGCGTCGTCGCTTCGCATCACGTCCCAGTGCTTCTGCATGAACAGCGTGTTCGGGCGCGACCGGTGCTGCGCGATGCGGTGAACGCAGTGCCCT
>DATNIO010000035.1:0-18632 GCA_035604385.1 Verrucomicrobiia bacterium
TCGGCGAGTAGGCATAGCTCGCTTGCTCGACGTTGAGCCGCGCCACTTGTTCGCGATGTGGCCGGTCCTCGCGCCCGCCGGCCGTTTGCGCGAAAGTATCGTGCGCGCTCATCGCAGCCCTCGCCGAAGCAAATAGATGAATACGGGCGCTCCGGCCATGGCCGTCATCGCGCCGACCGGCAATTCCGTCGGCGGCACAATCGTGCGCGCAAGCGTATCGGCTAGCACGATGGCAATCGCGCCGCACAGGGCCGATGCCGGAATCAGCAGCCGGTAATCCGATCCGAAGATCAGCCGCACCGCGTGCGGGACGAGCAAGCCGACGTAGCCGATCGCGCCGCTGGCGGATACGGCCAGCGCCGTCAAGAGCGACGCGCACACGTACACGACGAGTTTCACTCGCGTCACATCCACGCCCAGGTGGATGGCTTCGCGCTCGCCCGTGAGCAGCAAATTCAAATCCGCGGACGTGCTGTAAATCGCGCCAATGCCCGCAACGAGGCCCACCGTGAAAATCCACTGCATCCCGGCCGACACGGGCGTGGATAAATCTCCCATCAGCCAGAAAACCATGCCGCGCAGGTCGCGCCCGCTGAGCGTTGTCAACAGAAACATAATGATCGCGGAAAAAAACGACGCGCAGATGATCCCGCCGAGCAAGAGCGTCGTGCTGTCGAGCTGGCCCTCGCGCCGGCCCAGAAAATAAACTCCCGCAATCGTCGCGATCGCTCCAAGAAAAGCGCCCAGTGGCGTGACCAGCGCAAACCCCGGCGCGATGATCAGCGCGAGGATCGACCCAAGCGCCGCGCCGCTGGAAACACCTAGCACATAAGGATCGGCTAGCGGGTTGCGAAGCAATGCCTGGAAACTCGCGCCCGCGACCGAAAGCGCCGCGCCCACCAAAATCCCGAGCAAAATGCGCGGCAGGCGCAAATCAAAAACAATCAGGCGGTACTCGGTCGGCAATTCGTTGGCCCGGCCGACCGCGATCCTGCCAAGATCCAGGACGAGGTCAGTGACGGAGATGGGCACGGCGCCCAGCTTCAGCGCGAGCACCACGCTCGCCAGAAGCAACACCGCAAGGCTGCCGCAGGTCCACAGCAATCGCCGGAGAGTCAGTGGACGCATGCGCAGGCCTCTTCCACAATCGAATTGGATTCAGCGGATGGTGGCGCAGCGCCCGAAGCAAATGCCTCTGGGTGAAGCGCTCGCGCGAGGTGCTCGATGGCGTCCACCATTCGCGGCGCGGGACGATTGATCGCGTCGCTGACGACAACAATGTTGCCATTCTGCATCGCCGTTAAATTTTTCCAGCCGGGACGCGTGCGCAGTTCGTCGATGTCGCGCTGCGTGTTTCCCCCGTGCGCGCTTGCGAAGACCAGAACTTCCGGCTGAAGCCGGACAATTTCTTCCATGCTGACATGCGGCCACTCGGCCTTCGTGTCCACGACGGAGCGGCCTCCCGCGCGTCGCAGCGCGTCCGCAATGAATGTGTCGCGTCCAATCGAAATCAATGGATCGGTCCACACAACGAAAAGTACGCGCCGTGGGGCAGCGCCCTCGAGCCGGCGGTCGAGATCAGACAAGCGCCCGCGAAGATCCTCGGCCACCATGGCGGCCGATTTTTCCACGCCCAGCGCGTTGCCGAGATGTTCCACGGAAGCGACCATCTCCTCAACGGAATGTGGGTCCGTGACGTATACCGGCAAACCGATACGGTCGAGCGCATTCACCGTTTCGCGCCGATTGATTGACTTCGTCGCAAGCACCAGGTCCGGCATGAGTGACACGATCACTTCCATATTTGGATTCACGGGCCCGCCCACGTGCGGCTTCTGCAAGGCCTCCGCCGGGTAATCGCAAAAATCGGTGTCGCCCGCCAAATGATTTCCGTCCCCCAGCGCAAAAACAATTTCCGTGAGGTTCGGCGCGAGCGAGACGACGCGATCCACTTCCTGCGGAACTCGGACCTTTCTGCCAACTTCATCCGTGAGTTCGCGCCCCTGCGGATTCGCTGCGTGCACGGCGCTTGTTTGTCCCGCGATAGTCCCGTCGCACACAATCAGAAACAACACCGTGATCGCCACGCAAAACTCCGCGAGACGGTGTCTCCAGAATTTCGCCTTCATTCCGTTCGCCGCCCGCAGCATGGATTCAAATACCATCATTTCAATTTGCGGCCATAAAAATAAAAAAAGCCCCGCGAGAAACACGAGGCGCACAAAGCCGCACCCTTTCTCGCGAAGAGTGCCGGCTACGGCGGCCCGGGAGGGTGTCCTGACTTTCGGCGTTTCGCCGATCACAGTGGCGGGACCGTGGCCGATTCTCACGGCCTTCCCCGCATCCCAAACCTGCTAAATGTCGATTGGCAGTCTATGTTGCGCGATGAGCGGTGTCAACACTGGCCATCAGGAGAGACCGGAATATTTTCTGCTGACTCCGTACCACTGCGCATTCTTTGAGTGAAATTTCCATCGCGAGGATGAAACAGAATGAGCTATCCGCTTTTTTCAACAGCCTGTTAGAATTCCGCAGAGGTGATCGCCGTGGTTCCCGCGCTTCTTGTTGGACATGTTTTGGGCCTGGTGTTTTGGGTGGGCGGCTTACTGGTGACGTCCATGGCGCTGACGCGCCACACGCAGGAGGCTTCAGCGGATGCCCGGCAAGCTCTGGCCCGCCTGGAGCGCATCTATCTGCGCGGCCTGGCGGATCCCGGTGCCCTGCTGACGATCCTGGCAGGAGCCAGCCTGATCATGACGAACTCTTCCTATTATCTCCATGCGCCCTGGCTGCATATCAAACTCACGTTCGTGTTGCTTCTGGTCGGCCTCCACGGAATTGTGGCCGTGAGAACCAAAAGATTCTCGACCGGACGAACCACGATGCAACGCAGCGAAGCACGGTTGCTGGTGCTGGCCACGCTGTTCCTGTTTCTGTCCATCCTCATAGCAACGCTGGTGGGTCAAGTTTATCTGACCTAAGTGCGCAGGGCGGGAGGAAGTCAGGTGCGCGAGAAATCGCGGGCGTCCGGCTCTTGCGTCCAGTGCACATCGTCGATCCACCAGCGGCCATCCGTGCGGATCAGCGTGAAGCGCGCGCGGTAATCTTTGTCGTCGGCGCCATGGAGATAGATTTCCAGAGTAACGCCGGGGCCGCTGATCGCCGGCGTATCCGCGCGCACCACGTCGGCATGAAACATTCGCCAGTGCTTCACGAACAGCTCGTGCCAGGTGTCGAAGGAAACTTGCCCGCGGTAGCGGGGCGAAAACATGTCGTAGGCGGGTCGCAGTTCGCCGCGATCGAGCGCGCGAAGCTGCGCGCGAACGATTTCCTGAGGGCCGGTGGCGAAAATACCGAACGGCGCGTCAACGCGAACCAGGATCCACGCCGTCAAAATGAATGCGGCGAGCGCGAGCGAAAGCAGCAAAAACAAATTGTGGCGGAAACTGCGCCTTCGCGACGCCGCATCCTCCTGCGCCGCAACGGCTGCGCGTCCATCTTCGGCCGGCGCGCTCTGCGGGACCATCGTCGATGTGAATGCAGCAGTCAGTTCAGCGGGCGGCTCAGGCTCATGCCCGGCGCCGGGATCTGCGGACTCTTCGGGGAGATTGGGATCAGGAATGTTTTGCGGATCGTCCATACGGATCTCCCGCGCGGCGGGGAGACGCGTTCAGCGTACCTAACGATTCTTCCACTGTGGCTTGCGTTTTTCAAGCAGCGCGCGCAATCCCTCCTGGGAATCCTCGAGGCGATACAGTTCGTTCAGGAAAATGTTCATCGAATTGCGCAGGGAGTCGCGCAGGGACATTCCCATTCCGGCGAGGACCGCTTTCTTGGCCATGCCCAGCACAGCGCCGGATTGCGCCGTGATCTTTCCGATGAGCTCGTTCACAGCGGCTTGCAGTTGCGCTTCCGGCACAAGGCGATTCACGAGGCCCAGGTCGCGCGCCCGTTCGGCGGAAATAGCTTCCCCCGTCAACACGAGTTCGAGCGCTCGCTTCGGTCCGACGATGTGAGGGAACATCGTCGAAGCCAGCGGCGGAAACATTCCGATCGTGATTTCCGGGAGGGCAAACCGCGCGCGCGGCGTGGCCACCACCAAATCCCCGTAGGCGACGAGTTCCGCGCCGCCGCCGATCGCAGCGCCGTCCACGACCACAAGCACAGGCTGCGGGGCTTCCACCATGGCGATGCACGCGGCGTGAAACGCATCCAGCATCGAAAACGCGCGCTCGCCGGTGTATTCGCCGATATCCACGCCCGCGCAAAATACTTTTCCGGCCGCGTCCAGAACGATCAGCTTCACCGCCCCATTATCGGCAACCATCCCGATGCCTTCCGCGAGTTCGCGGAGCATCTGCTCGTTCAATAAATTGTGTTCGGGACGCTGCAGAGTGAGGCGCGCTACCGGCCCTTCGACCTGGTGGCGGATGAATTCAAGGCCACGCGGCGCGTGTCGCGCGGACCGGGCGAGTACTTCCTCTGTTTGGACTTCGTCTGCCATTTTTGGCTCCGATTTATGCTAGCACGTCCGAGGCCGGCCAAAAACGAAGCCGTCAGAGCCGCGAAGTTAAGAGTTAACAGTTTGCCCGGGAACGCCAATCTCCCGATTTGCGCGATGCAAGCCGCCAATCGGGAGATTGGCGTTCCCGGGCTTCCACTATCGACTTCCCCCCGATACACGAATCACGACTCACGAACCCGCTCTCTTCATGTATTCTATCTGGCATGCATGACTTGGGATATTTTCGCGAACACCTCGGAGAATTTAAAAAGATGGCGGCGAACCGGGGCGCCGTCATCGATTTCGACAGCTTTCGCGCGATCGATCAGGAGCGCCGCGAACGAATTACCACCGCGGAGCGATTGAAAGCCCAGCGCAACAAGGCCAGCGAGGAAATCCCGCGACTGAAAAAAGAGCGGGAAGACGTCTCCGCATTGCTGGCCGAAATGAAACAAGTTTCGGAAGAAATCAAGCTGGCCGACGAGCGCATCGCGGAACTGGACGCGAAGCTCTCGGATTTCATGCTGACTATGCCGAATCGCCCGCACAGCTCGGTCCCGGTGGGACACGATGCCGCAGCAAATGTTGAGGTGCGCCGCTGGGGGGCTCCGCCAAAATTTGATTTCAAGCCGCGTCCGCATTGGGAAATCGCCGAAAACGCCGGGATCCTAGACTTCCAGCGCGCGGCGAAAATGGCCGGGGCGCGTTTTGCGGTTTACCGCGGCCTGGGCGCGCGCCTCGAACGAGCGTTAGCCGCGTTCTTTCTCGACACGCACGCGGCAAACGGATACACCGAAATCCTCCCGCCGTTCATCGTGAACACGGCGGCGCTGACCGGCGTGGGCCAGTTGCCGAAATTCGCTGCCGACATGTTTCATCTCGAAGGCACCGACCTGTGGCTGACGCCGACGTCCGAAGTCGAACTCACCAGCTTCTATCGCGACGAAACGCTCGACGCCGACCTGCTGCCCATCAAGCTCTGCGCCTGGACAGCGTGCTTCCGCTCCGAAGCCGGCGCGGCCGGAAAAGACACGCGCGGCCTCAAGCGCCAGCACCAATTCCAAAAAGTGGAAATGTTCAAATTCACGCGCCCCGACCAGAGTTACGACGAACTTGAATCCCTCGTCATCAATGCCGAACAGGTTCTTCAAAAACTTGGCCTGCACTACCGCGTCGTGTGCCTCTGCACGGGTGACATCGGTTTCCAATCCTCAAAAACGTACGACATCGAAGTTTGGCTTCCTTCGGCCAACGAGTTCATGGAAATTTCCTCCTGCTCCAACACCGAATCGTTTCAGGCGCGCCGCTCCGGCATCCGCTTCAAGCCCAAGGGCGGAAAGAGCGAATTCGTGCACACCCTGAACGGCTCGGGCCTCGCAGTGGGACGCACTTGGCTTGCCATCATGGAAAATTATCAGCAAGCCGACGGCTCCGTGCTGATCCCGGAAGTGCTGCGCCCTTATTTGGGAACGGATCGAATCCCGGCAAAGCCTTGAATTTGCTCTCCATTCGCTTCCGGCGCCGGGCCATCTTCGCAGTCGCCCTGTCGCGCCTTGCCGGGATTTGGGGCCTTCTCGGAAGCGGTGGCGCAAACATCACCTTCCCTGTCGCGAGATGCCAATTCTACGTTAAGTGCCCTAGTATGAATGGCTTGCCATGATCCCCCCTATCAAACGTGTTAAGAGACGTGTTTCCAGAGCATCTACGCCTAAAATATCCGGGTTCTTTGGTTGACACCGCTTTTCCCGGTTGACTACACTCGGCTTATTGCGCGGTCATCAACCGTGCTTTAAGAAAGAGCAGTAAATCTTTCAAGGGGCTTCGGCCCGCCTGGTTCCTCGGAATGCATTCGGAGTGGGTGACCGGAGAACACGCGCGGCAGGCTGGGCCACGACGAGCCGCTGGGAAGCGTCGAGCGGGTGAATCTACAAGAGCGAATCGATCGGTGGGTGAGTCGAGGGCTGGCGCGGCTGATGGGCAAGCTGCTCGCGCGGGTTCTCGGAAACGCAAGGCCGGCATCCGTGCCTCATCCGCCGGAGACGCGCTCCGCGATTCCCTTGCATTGCGATCCCTGGTGCGGCACGTACGTCTCACCTGAGATTTCATTTCCTTTGGAGCAAGCGGGCCAGGTGTTGCACTTTTGTTCAGCCAAGTGTCGCGCGCGGTACGAGCGCTCTACCCAGCGCGCGGCAAGTGCGTAGTCGCAATACTCAAGGAGAGAAACGTCCATGGCCACGGTCGTGAAACCGGTCCCTCAACCCATTCTTCCGAGGATGGCGCCGCGCGAAGACTTGAATCCATTTCGCATCGCGCAAATCCAGTTTGACATGGCGGCGGAATACTTGAAGCTCGATCCGGGCCTGCGCCAGATTCTGCGCACGCCGAAGCGCGTCATGGAAGTTTCTATCCCGGTGAAAATGGACAACGGCCAGACGAAAGTCTTCACCGGATTCCGCGTGCAGCACAACGTCTCGCGCGGGCCGGCCAAGGGCGGACTGCGCTATCACCCCAATGTCACGCTCGATGAAGTGAAGGCGCTGGCCGCCTGGATGACCTGGAAAACGGCGACGGTAAATCTTCCGTACGGCGGCGCCAAGGGCGGCGTCGTTTGCGATCCCAAGCGCATGTCCAAGGGCGAACTCGAACGCATGACGCGCCGGTACGCCTCGGAAATTCAGCCGATCATCGGACCGGAAGTCGATATCCCGGCGCCGGACGTTTACACTGACTCGCAGACGATGGCGTGGATTATGGACACGTACGCCATGACGGTTGGACATGCGGCTCCGGGCGTTGTGACCGGCAAACCGGTTTCGATCGGCGGCTCGGAAGGGCGCCTGGACGCGACCGGACGCGGCGTTCTCTATGTGGTCGAGGAAGCCTGCAAGGTGAAGAAGATTAATTTGCGCGGCGCGACAGTCGCCATTCAAGGCTTTGGCAATGTCGGCTCGGCCGTGGCGCGGCTCTTTGCGGAGAAAAAAGCGAAAATTGTCGCTATCAGTGATTCCCGTGGCGGCGTGCACAATCCGCGCGGCATCGATCCGCTGCGCGCCTTGCGGTACAAGGAGCGTTCGGGCACCGTCGTCGGCATGCCGGGCGCGTCCCGCATCTCCAACGACGAACTTCTGGCGCTGAAGTGCGACATCCTGGTTCCCGCGGCGCTGGAAAATGTCATCACGTTGCACAACGCCGACCAGATCAAGGCAAAAATCGTCGCCGAGGCCGCGAACGGGCCTACCACGCCGCACGCGGATGAAATCCTTTCCCGCAAAGGCGTGTTCGTCGTGCCGGATATTCTCGCCAATGCCGGCGGCGTCACGGTCAGCTATTTCGAGTGGACGCAGGATTTGCAGGGATTTTTCTGGCAACTGCAGGAAGTGAATTCCAAACTGGAATTCGTGATGCGGCGCGCGTTTAACGACGTGCACGAAACGATGCGCAAATTTCACGTTTACCCGCGTGCAGCAGCATACATTCTGGCAGTCGGGCGCGTCGCCGACGCCACGTTAGTCCGCGGTTTATTCCCCTGAGACGAGTCATTCCTTTTTTCTCTCGCGTCTCGCCGAATTGTTCTTCACAAGCAATGTCTTCCTGAAAATTTCTATTGCGCGTGGGCTGCCACGCGCGTACATTTCGACTTGCCGGCTCGCGCGACGTTCTTGCGCGGCCGGTCCACTTTTCTGTGGGCGATTTTTGTCGTGGAGGGACTCGAAACATTGTCCAATCACCTGAATGTGGCTCCGCCGATCGTCCTGACGATCGCGGGTTTCGATCCATCCGCCGGCGCGGGCATTGCGGCAGACCTCAAGACCATCGCCGCCCACAATTGTTACGGCGTCGCGGCCATCACGGCGCTGACCGTGCAGTCCACTCAGGGCGTGAAATCCGTCCATGACACTCCCGCCTCGGAATTGCGCGCGCAGTTGGACGCGCTCCTCGAAGACATAAAAATTTCGGCGATTAAAATCGGAATGCTGGGCCACCGCGGGAACGCCGTTGTCGTTGGGGAATTTTTGGATCGCGCCGGCGTCGCGAACGTCGTTCTCGATCCGGTGATGAAATCCACTTCGGGCGAAACCGATTTGGTCGACGCCGGTGGAATCAAATATATCACCGAGGAATTGTTGAAACGCGCGACGGTAGTAACTCCGAATATTGCAGAAGCCGAGGTTCTCTCCGGCATTTCGATCAAGGATCCCGCGGCGATGGAAGCCGCGGCGCACAAGATCGTCGAGCGTGGCGCGCGCGCCGTGGTCATCAAGGGCGGCCACATGGAGAAGGCCATCGACGTTCTCTTTGACGGGATAGAAGTATTGCGGTTCGGCGGCGACCACATCAAGAGTGAAAATACGCACGGCTCAGGATGCACATTCGCGTCCGCGATTGCGGCGCAACTTGCCTGCGGCCGCCCGCTGCGGGAAGCCGTGCTGCTCGCCAAAGCGTATGTCACCAAAGCCATCGAAAAAGGTTACCCCATTGGAAAAGGCCCTGGCCCGCTCGATCATTTTTACCGCATTCACCAGGAACCGCCCACCCGCGGCGTCCACGAAGTCCCCCAACACGGCATGCACCCCGCCGCCGAACCCGGCGCCCACTAGAAAATCAAAAAGTGCGGATCCACAGATGAACACTGATAAACACCGATAAAAGCGAAAGAGCAGAAAATCAGCAGGCTAGCTCTGACGCAATATTGCTTTTTCGTAAATTAATCTCCCGTCTTTCTTTTTCTTTATCGGTGTTTATCTGTGTTCATCTGTGGATTCCCTATCGTTGGTAGGCGATGCGGCCTGCGACAATGGTCGCCATGGGGGCGCCGCGAAAATCGCGGCCGTCGAACGGGGAATTGCGCGACTTGCTGGCGGATTCTGCCGCGCGGAACGTCCATTTGTGTTCGGTGGAAAAAATCGTCAGGTCGCCCGGCTCATTTTCCGCGATGCGGCGCTCGATCCCCAGGACGCGCGCCGGCCCTGACGTGAACAATTCCACCATTCGCATCAGCGAAAGCTTTCCCGAGTGCACCAGCTCCAATCCGAGGCCAATCGCCGTCTCAAAACCGGTCACGCCAAACGGCGCGCGGTCAAATTCCACGTCTTTGAGCGCGGGCTCGTGCGGCGCGTGGTCGGTGGCGATGGCGTCCACGCTGCCGTCGGCGAGACCGGCGATGAGCGCGTCGCGGTCCTCGCGAGAAGCGAGCGGCGGATTCATTTTGTAGCGCGTGTCGTACTGGACGTCCTCATCGGTGAGCGTGAAATGGTGCGGCGTCACTTCGCAGGTGACGGGCAGGCCTTTCGCCTTGGCGGCGCGTACGAGTTCAAGCGAGGAGCGCGCCGAAAGATGCGCGATGTGCAGGCGGCAACTGGTCAGCTCTCCTACTTGAACATCCCGCGCAACAGCGAGCGATTCGGTGGCGGCGGGCATTCCGCTCAAACCCAGCCGGACGGATTGTTTTCCCTCGCGCATTACCGCGCCGGCAAACAGCGAGCTGTCTTCGCAGTGGTCGATCACCGGCAAATCCAGCGCGCGGCAATACTCCATCACCTGACGCAAAAGTCTCGCCGTGGCGATGGGCCGACCGTCATCCGAAACCGCGACGATTCCGGCCTGCTTCATCGCCGCGATTTCTGCAAGCGCTTCGCCCTTGCTGCCGATCGACGCCGCGCCAATCGGCCACACGCGCACGGGCGACACTGCGGCGGCGCGTTCCAGGATCGAGCGCGTCACGGATGCATTGTCATTCACGGGACGCGTATTCGGCATCGGGCACACAGCCGTGAATCCGCCGCGCGCCGCAGCCCGAGTGCCGGTTTCGATCGTCTCCGAAGATTCGCCGCCCGGCTCGCGCAGATGGCAGTGCAAATCGATAAAGCCCGGCGCAACGATTAGATTTTTCGCATCGAACATTTCCGCGCCTTGGGCGCGCGATGCAAGATGCCCGTGCGGCGCGATCGCGACGATGCGATCCCCGTCGAGCAGGACGTCGCGCGGTGCATCCGTCCCGCTTGCGGGATCGAGAACGCGTCCGTTGCTAATCAGCAGCATGAGAAGAATCCCTTTCCGAAGAGGAGTCCGCGCCGATCATCAGAAACAGCAGGGCCATGCGCACGGCAAGCCCGTTGGTCACTTGCTCGAGCACGCACGATTGCGGCCCGTCGGCCACGGCGGGATCGATTTCCAGCCCGCGAACCATCGGCCCCGGATGCATAACGAGGGCATCCGGCTTCGCAATGCGCAGCCGCTCCGGAGTGAGCTGATATTGGAGAATATATTCATCGAGTGCCAATGCCGGTTCGTGGAGACGTTCTTGCTGAACACGCAATGTCATGACGACATCCGCGTCTTCAAGGGCTTCGTCGATGCGCGTGACGCGCCGGATCGCGGTGCCCGCGGGAACGAGGCACTCGAGCTCCCTCGGCAGCCACATGGCCGGCCCGCAGAGCGTGATGCGACTTCCGAATTTCGAGAGCAGGTGAATGTTCGAGCGCGCCACGCGGCTGTGCAGTATGTCGCCGAGAATCGTGACGTTCAGCCCTTCGAGCGTGCCGCGCCGGTCGCGAATCGTCAGCGCGTCGAGCAGCGCCTGCGTCGGATGCTCGTGCGTGCCGTCGCCGGCATTGATCACCGGCAAGGGCAGATTCCGCGCCACAAAATCCGGCGCGCCCGAGGAACTATGTCGCATTACGATACAATCCGGCTTCATCGCGTCGAGCGTGCGGACGGTATCGAGCAGCGATTCCCCTTTTTTCAGGCTGGACGATTCCGCTTGGAGGTTCATCTGGTCCGCGCCGAGGCGCGCCGCCGCCGTGGCAAAGCTGATGCGCGTGCGCGTCGAGGGCTCGAAAAACGCCAGCGCCACGGTTTTCCCGCGCAGCGTCGCCAATTTTTTGAGCGGGTGCCGCTGGATTTCCTGGAAGGGTTTGGATTGGTCCAGCAGAAATAAAATTTCTTCGGCGCTGAGCGGTTCAATCCCAAGCATGTGGCCGAAGCGAAATGGCACAACCATCCTCGAAATCTAGGCCGGGCGCATCACAGCAGCGGCCGGCGTCAGGGAACGCGCTCGACGAGCATGACGCGCTCTTCCTGATCGATCTCATTCAAGCGGACTTCGATGATCTCGGCGTCGCTGGTTTGCACGCCGCGCCCGACGAAAGTCGCCTCGATTGGCAATTCGCGATGCCCGCGTTCGATCAGCACGCACAAGCGCACGCGCTTGGGGCGCCCCAGATCAAAGAGCCCGTTCATGGCCGCGCGAATCGTGCGCCCCGTGTACAGCACGTCGTCCACAACGACCAGGTCTTTGTCATCCACGGCAAACGGAATGTCGCTCGATTGCACAATCGGCTGCGCAGCAACTTTGGAAAGATCATCGCGATACAGTGTGATGTCCAGAATTCCCACCGGCACGTCCACTCCATCGATGCCGCGCATTGCCTGCGCGATTCGCTTAGCCAGGGGAACGCCGCGCCGGCGAATTCCGATCAACGCCAGATTGGAAGTGCCGCCGCTTTTTTCCACGATTTCGTGGGCCAGACGCTGGACGGTGCGATCGATTTCCGTCGCCGTCATCAATTGCGTCTTTTCCACAATGCGCATTGGCCGAACATCCTAGCATAGAGCCAGCCGGTCTCGAAGCGCGCGTTGCGGAACGCCGCCGGATTTCCGCGCTTTTTCCACAAGCCTTCCACACCGGCGCGCGAGCCCGCATGCTAGAATCCCGCGAGTGACAGTGCCAGCCGCGGTAGACCTCTCCGTGAACGTCGGCGCATTGCGCCTTTCCAATCCCATTCTGGCCGCCAGCGGCACGTTTGGCTACGGCGTCGAATTTGCGCACCTCGTGGATCTGAACCGCCTGGGCGGAATCGTCGTGAAGGGCCTCTCCCTCGAGCCGATGGCCGGCGCCCCGGCACCCCGCTTATGCGAGACGCCTTCAGGGATGCTCAATGCCGTCGGCCTGCAAAATGTGGGAGTGCGCGCCTTTGTTGCCGACAAGCTCCCGGCACTGCGCCAGTACCGCACAGCGGTCATAGCGAACGTGTTTGGCTACACAGTGGATGAATATGTCGGCGTGATTCGGATCCTAGAAGACGCGGAAGGGCCGGCGGGCTACGAGCTCAACATCTCCTGTCCGAATACCGCGCACGGCGGCATCCAGTTTGGCAGCGATCCCCAGATGGTATCGGAAGTCGTGTCCGCCGCCCGCCAGGCCGCCCGCCGCCCCCTGTGGGTTAAGCTTTCGCCAAACGTCACAGACATCGGGGTAATCGCCTGCGCGGCCCAGGAAGCCGGGGCGGATGCCCTGACGGTGGCAAACACCTACCAGGCAATGAGCATCGACATCCAGACCCGGAAATCGAAGCTGGGCCGGGCCACGGGAGGTTTATCGGGCCCGGCGATCAGGCCTATTACCCTCCGGCTGGTCTATGAGGCGAGGCGAGCGGTCAAAATTCCGGTAATTGGCTTGGGAGGGATCGAGAAGGCCGACGACGTCTTGGAATACATCATTGCCGGCGCCTCTGCGGTACAGGTCGGAACGGCCAATTTTTCTCAGCCTAAAGCGTGTATAGACATCCTAGATCAGCTAGAAAAATCCTGTAGGAACAATAACATCAATAGTATCAATAGTTTAATTGGTTCGTTTCAGGCCGATTGTCCTTGAATCACCTGGCTGTGCATGTTAGCATTGCTTGTGCCTATGACTGGGGGAAACAATGCGTAGGCGACTTTTCATGGTTTGGGCCGCCCTCCGATGGTTACCGTTGATGTTCCTCTTGGCCCAAGGCTTAGAAGCTCCCCTGGTAGCCCACGTCAGCCAGCCCCTAAAGCCCATTCGGACTTGGACTGCCAAGACCAGCTGGTATGGCGGCAAGTTTCAGGGCCACAAAACCGCAAGCGGCGAAAGATACGACATGTATGCCTCGACTGGAGCCAGTCCAGACCTACCTTTCGGGTCTCTGGTGCGCATTTCCAACCCCAAGACGCATGTCGCTCAGCTTGTTCGGATTAATGACCGAGGCCCCTTTATCGACGATCGTGAACTGGATGTCTCGTACGTGGTGGCATGCCGGTTGGGGATTCTAGAAAACGGCATATCGCGCTTACGAGTCGAACTCCTGGAGGTGCCAAAACGCCCGTGAACGAGCGTGCCCGGCAGAAAGTGATCCTCGCGCTTGATTTTCCTACCCTTGATTCGGCCTTCCAATTAGCTCAGTCCCTCTCCAAAGTTGTTGGCATCTTAAAGATAAACATACACTTATTCACTGCAGAAGGCCCTTCCGCAGTTGCTAAATTGAACAGACTTGGCCCAGGCATATTCCTGGACCTGAAGTTCCACGACATTCCGAATACGGTCAAGGGCGCGGTAGCTAGCGCTGTTGCCTTGCCAGGAGTCCAACTGCTCGACTTGCATGCCCTGGGGGGTTTGGAAATGATGCGCGCGGCTGCAAAGGCCAGAGATGAGGCCAAAGGCTCTGGATTACCTGTGCCTAAGCTCCTAGCCATTACGATCCTGACGAGTATGGACAATGCCGCACTGCGAAGGGTAGGCATTGTCGGCCCAGCCTCCAAGCGCGCGGTTCAGTTGGCTCGACTCGCCCGGAAAGCAGGGATGGACGGCGTTGTTGCGTCCCCACAAGAAGTCCGGAGCATACGGCGCGCCTGCGGGAAGGATTTCCTGATTGTGGTTCCCGGAATCCGCCCCGCAGCCGCAGGCGGTCCAGCTGGTGGACGGAAACGCAAGACAGACGATCAAGCGCGCGTCGCGACCCCTGCGGAGGCCATACGTGCCGGGGCGGATTACTTGGTGATCGGCAGGCCGATTACGGGAGCTTCCGACCCGGAAGCGGCGGCGCGCGCAATCCTGGAAGAAATCAGTTCAGCGCTCCCGTGAAATTGGATTGTGCGTCTAAGGTCCGCCAAATTCCAGCCGGACATACCCCGTCTATGGGATTGATTTCTGACTAGCAGCAACCAGACCCTGAACGTGCTATAATTTCATTCTTGAGTCTTGGACTGTATCCGTCAAAGCGACGGGAAACGACTCAAAAGGTAGGCACATTATGGAAGCACTTAGCCCATTTCACTTGCTGGTCATTTTGGCGGTGATTGTGCTGCTGTTTGGCGGCAAGAAGATCCCGGAAGTCATGCGCGGTTTGGGTGAGGGGATCCGCAGCTTCAAGGAAGGCATGCACACTCCTGGGCCGGGTCCGGCGCAGACGACGCAAGTGCAGCCTCCTGCTGCGCCAACGGCGACACCGGCAACCGAGGAAAAGAAGTAGTTCCTCAAACGTTTTGATCGATTCAGGATTCGTGTGAAAGGGCGGTCCACGAGACCGCCCTTTTTGTTTGCCGAGTACTACTCATCGTCTCGCCAGCCCAGTTCGCGCAGCAGGGCGTACAATCTTGCCAGCGGCAGCCCCACGACGTTGAAATAGCAGCCCTCAATTTTTGAAATGTAGCGTCCAGCGATTCCTTGGATGGCGTATGCGCCTGCTTTGCTGAGCGGCTCGCCGGTCGCCGCGTAGGCAGCGATTTGCTTCTCGTCGAGTGGAGCAAACGTCACGGCTGAAGTTTCGACGGCCGCGCGCGTGGCATTCCCGGGAAAACGCAGAAGGAAGATTCCGGTAAGGACGTCGTGAGTGCGCCCGCTAAGCTTGGCAAGCATTTCGCGCGCGTGCGCGGAATCGCTCGGCTTTCCGAGGATTTCGCCGTCCAATTGAACTGTGGTGTCCGCGCCGACGACAATGCACTCACGCGTGCCGGCGTCCATTTGCGCCGCGGCCGCTCGTGCTTTTGCTTCCGCAAGCCTCGCAACCATCGCTTGGGCTGTCTCGCCCCGAAGGGCCGCCTCGTCGATTTGCGTTGGGCAAATTTCAAACGCGATTCCCGCGTCGCGCAAGATTTCCGCGCGGCGAGGCGAGGACGACGCAAGAATGAGCTTCATCGTCGTCTTTTTATACTACAGAAGGAAGATGAAACCGTAATTGGAGGGCACCGTAACGCGCTGCACATCGCCGGCCCTCGCGACCGGTATTATCCACGGCGCTGGACGAACGTCTTCATCCAGTTTTTCGGCCCATGAGCCCTCTTTCGGAAAGGGCACGGAAATCGTATCCGCATAAGGCGCGAAATTCAAAACCACCATGGCGTATTCTTCCGGGCCGGCGGGATCCGCGGGCGCATGGCGGTGGTATGCAATCAGCTGGGAGTTCTGGAGCGATTGCTGCCAGTAATAAAAAGATTCCCGGCTGCGCAGGGAGCGGCTGGAACGCCGCAATTGGCCCAGCCTTCGATAGATGCGAATGAGCGGCACCCCAAAGTCGTCATAAAAATATTCCCAGTGCGCGTCGCGGCGCAGGTTGACGCGCGCGGAGCCGTCATCAGGCAGATTGTAGTCGTCGCCGAACTCCTCGCCTTCCCACAGCATGGGAACTCCCTGCGAGGTATAGAGCGCGATGGCATGGGGCTGCAGGCGCCAGTAGCGGCTGCGATCTCCAGGCGCAAAAACTCCGCTGCCCGTGGTCCCGGCGAATACGATCAGGTGGCTGTGATCGTGCGTATTCAAATATTGAAATGGCGCGACGGGCATGTCCACCGGAGTTCCGGCCGCGTTCACGACGGACTTTGTTCCTGGGTATTGGTTGCCGAAAAAAGGGTCGAGAGCATGCGCGTAATCAGGTCCAGGCGTTGCACCTCCTACAACCGCTTCGGCGTCTTGAAGAAGATTATTCTGCCAGGCACAGCTGGTGTAAGTGTTGCGGAGAACATCCGGCGCCCTCCAGAGAGCTTCCGCGCATTGGATGATCCGGCTATAGCTGTTGGGATTTTGCTGGAATCGCGGAATGCCGAGCGAATAGCGGTAGGTGTCGTAGGATAGTTTCGCGTATCCGGTATCCATGGGACCGACGTAGAGATCGGTCACCTCGTCATAACGAAATCCATCGACGTGGTATTGGTCCAGCCAGTAGCGGTTCGACACCCCAAAATAATCCTGCGTGAATACTTGTCCGAAATCGCATTGCGGTCCAAACGGGCCGTTGCTCCCGATCATGGGGCTGGGCATTTTTGGCGCGCCAGGAGTGCCGTTCACATTGTTATAGACCAGCGCATACGGAAAATCCGGATCCACGTGCTGATAAACGACGTCGAGGATCACGGCGATATTGAACTTATGGCAGGCGTCCACAAGCCTCCGAAGCCCGTCCGGGCCGCCGAAGTGCGCGCTTGGCGCGAAATAGTGCAGCGGCCCATAGCCCCAGTCAAAATCGAGTTTCTCGCTCGTGACCGGCATCAGTTCCAGGCAGTTCACTCCCAGACTCTGAAGAAAGGGGAGCCGGTCGATGACACCGTCGAAGGAATCATTGAATTGCTCGATTTGCAGTTCGTAGACGATCAGGTCATCGAGCTCCGAAGTCTTATACGCGGCGTCGGTCCAGACGAATGGCGCGGCATTGCGAGAGAGCGTGACAGCGGAGAGGAGGCCGACATCCGTTTCCAACGCGAACGGGTCCGTGAACCAGCGCGTAATGAGCTGGCGCGTTCCCCCCGGTGGGGTCCACCAGAGCTGAAACCGATACAGGTAGATTCCTTCCTTGCCGAAATTCGTGCCGGCGACGGGTTGAATGGGAACGGTAGCGCTCCAGAGATCGAGAGGGTGCCCTGCATTCCACATGAGGTTCGTATCCTGCGGCTGGATCGCGGGATTGAATCGGTCGTCGTCATGAATCACGCGCACAACGACCTCGAACCCATCGGCGCCGTGAATGCCTGGGAGGTAGAGCCCAAAGCGAATCTCGAATCCCGCAGGCGTGGCGGAGGGGAACGCGCCGGCTTCGCTAAGGTCGATCACGCCGGCATCATACTGCTATTTTTGCCGATGGTGTATTACATTTTATTAACAATACTGATTGCGATAAAGATGCGATGAATAAGAAATACGAATCGTGAAGCCAAGCGGGGAACGGCTATAAAACCACGGACTCGGTGTACTCGCCGAAAACGCGGCGCAAGGCATCGGAGATTTCGCCGACTGTGGCGTACGCATCGACGGCGGCGATGATCGCGGGCATCAGATTTTCGCCGGAGCGCGCGCGCCGCTCGACTTCGGCGACGGCTGTGGTTGCGCGCGGGGAATCGCGCCGGGCGCGCAGCGCGCGTACGCGTTCGATCTGCGCGCGTTCGAGTTCCGGATCGACGCGCATGGTCGGAATGGGCGTTCCCTTTTCCGCGACGAACTGGTTCACGCCGACGATGATCTGCTCGCCGCGCTCGATGGCGCGCTGATATTCGTACGAGGCTTTCTGGATTTCGCCCTGCACGTATCCGGTTTCAATGCCGCGCAGCACGCCGCCGAGCGCGTCAATCCTCGCAATGTATTCCTTGGCGCGCGATTCGATTTCGTGGGTCAATGTTTCGATGGCGTAGGAACCGCCGACCGGGTCCGCCGTGTTCGCCACACCGGTTTCGTGCGCGATGATCTGCTGCGTGCGCAAGGCGAGGAGCGCCGCATCCTCGGTGGGGAGCGCGAGCGCTTCGTCCATCGCGTTGGTATGCAAGGACTGGCAGCCGCCGAGCACGGCGCCGAGCGCCTGAATCGCGACGCGCACGATGTTGTTTTCCGGCTGCTGCGCGGTGAGCGAGCTTCCGGCCGTCTGCACGTGGAAGCGAAGCATCATCGAATCGGGATCCTTCGCGCCAAAGCGGTCGCGCATCAAATGCGCCCAGAGCCTGCGCGCGGCGCGGTACTTGGCAATTTCCTCGAGCAGATCGTTGTGTGCGTTGAAGAAAAACGAAAGCCGAGGCGCGAATTCATCCACGGCCAATCCGGCGGCGACCGCGGCATCGACGTAGGCGATCGCGTCGGCCAGCGCGAAGGCGACTTCCTGCGCCGCCGTCGAGCCCGCTTCCCGAATGTGATACCCGGATATGGAGATCATGTTCCAGGCGGGAAGCTCGGTGCGGCACCACGCGAAGAGGTCCGTCACGATGCGCATCGACGGGCGCGGCGGATAGATGTACGTGCCGCGCGCGATGAATTCCTTCAAGATATCGTTCTGAACTGTTCCGGAAATTTTCCGCAGGTCCGCGCCCTGCTTCTTCGCGACGGCGGCGTACAGGACGAGCAGTATCGCGGCGG
>DATNIO010000036.1:0-8377 GCA_035604385.1 Verrucomicrobiia bacterium
GCCGGTCGTTCTCCAGGGCATCGTCTCCAGCCTCCTCGGCCAAAACTCTAACCGAGGTGTAAAGGATGTCCTGGCAACGTCCGCAAAAAACTGTAAAGTATGTCATGGCACCGTACACTGAAGGCGGGCGCTACAAAAACGTGCCAATTTTGAGATCTCACCCAGACTCTTCAGCCCCTGAATCTTCAGGGCCTAAAGGCCTCGTTCGTGGGCCGCAGGTCGTCCGACTTGAAGGTCGGACGTCCTAAACAAAATTAAATTCGATTCGTTATTTCGGCGGCTGCGTCAGCTTCAACCGCGCTGCTTGAGCGCATTCCCCGGTAACTACAAAATAGCGCGCCACTGCCTCTTTCCCGATCTCGAAGGGATGCGGCTCGCCGGGCTTGCGCGAGGCGAGCAGCCTGATCTTCGTGGTCGCGGAATCAAATTCCGAGTGGTTCGACATGAAGACGGTCACGTTCGCCGCCGCCGCGGCTGCGGCCATCTTGCTCTGAGACTTGATATAGGCATCGAAGTTCGCGGTCGTGCTGGGGAAGTTGAACGCCGTGCCGCCAGAATATGCCACGGTCAACGGCTTGCCGTTATCTTTCACCGTAAAGATCATCGAAAGTGTCCCCGGCGTATGGCCTGGCGTGGCGATGAGGGTCACCGCCGTGTCGCCGAGCGTGATTTTCTGGCCATCTTCGGCGACGATATCGCGCTTGGGTTTTCCTCCCGGATACCCGTTGACGGATTTTTCGATGGAATCCCAATCGGGACCGCCCATGACGATGCGGGAACCGAACCGGTCCTGCATGAGTTTCGCTCCGCCGACGTGATCGGGATGCGAGTGACTGATAATTACGTACTTCACTTTTGCCGGATCGAAGCCCAGCTTTTTCAACCCGCCCACAATCTCCTCTTCCGAGTTGTACGTCCACAGCGTGTCGATGAGGATGATTCCCTCACTCGAGGTCAGCGCCCAGGAATTGTGGATCTTGGAGCCGACGAAATAGAGGTTGTCGAAAACTTTGGCCGGTTCGATATACCAGGTATCCCGAGCAGGAGCGGGGCCGGGCGCCACGTCCCGCAGCGTATTCGGCACCGCTGCCGGCGCGACGCACAAACGAGCCAGCGTGCCGGTAAAGTCGAATCCCGCGGCGTTTCTGGCCGCGACTAAATGGGCGTCAATCGCTTCCGCGGTATTCTGCGCAAATGCGCTTGTTCCGCATAAGCTGGCAAAGAGAACAAGCGCGGCTCCGACATTGGCTGCGAGATTCTGCATCGTTGCACCTCTTCTTAGCTCATTCTTTCAGCGGGCCTAGTAGCACAGCCACTCTTGGCTGTGCGCTTTTGTTTTACGCTGCAAAAATCGCACAGCCAAGAGTGGCTGTGCTACTAAAACCCGAACGTCGTGGAGTCTACTCGCGGAAGGCGCATGCGTCCATGCGCAGAAAAAATTTACCCGCGATTTTTGGGAAGGATCGAACCGCCGGAGAGCAGCCCGCGAAGGGCGAGCAAGAGGAGGCGCGGCTGGCTCAGGGCGATGTTCCAGAGTACGCGCGAGGCTTCGTCGCGCGTGTATTGGCTGAGCGAGCGGCGCGTCGAGTCGTTCATGAGATCGACGAGGCGGCTGTAATCCGCCTGCTTGAATTGATGAATCGTCTTGCGAATGAGGAGGTGGAGATCGAGTTCCCTTCGCAACGAACGCAACTCGCGGCTTTCTCCGCCATTCATAATCGATTCGGTGACGCCGATCGCGCCGCGAAATCCGGTGACGATCCCGCCGACGGTCGAAACTTTTACTTGCCCGGCGGCATCGCCGACCAGGAACACGCGGCCCGCTCCCACGCGGCGCTCGACCGGAGTCCACCCGTCGTACACCGGGATTCGCGCGCCCTGGTATCCGAGCGGCGTGAACCCGCGCTTCTCCATGAAGCGCTCGAGGCAGCGTCGGGTTTCCTGGCCGTCCTCGCCGATCAAACCCAGGACCGCGCGCTCGCTCGATTCCGGAATCAGCCAATAAAAGTACGGCGTATCGTCCGGCACGAACCAGACTCGCACCGTGTTGGGGGACATGTCCGCAGGCACGCGCACAATGGCCTGCACCAGAGGAACGGTCGGCTGGCGGGGCCATCCCGCGCTCTGCGCGACGCGCGAGAGCGCGCCATCGGCGCCGACCACCACATCGGCGTGTAGTTCTTCCACGCGCGCGTCCTGGGCGCGTTCGACGTTTACGCGCAGCCCTGTCCCATTACTTTGCAGGTCCACGAACCGATTGCCGAAGGAAACTTTTGCGCCGTGGCTTTGCGCGTCCTGAGCGAGGTCGCGGATCAGGCGCGATCGCTCAATGATTAAATCCGGACGGTCCAAGGGAACCTGGGCGGTGCGGCCGTCGGTGAACAATTCAAATTTGCGGATTTCGTTGACGACGGCGGAATCTCCCACCTGTCCCAGCAGGGTGCGCATGTGGCTCGTCACAATGAGCGTGCGGGGAGTGGGATCGAACTCGTCGGACCGTTCGAGCACTTCCACCGCACAGCCGGCCCGCGCCAGAAGCGAAGCTGTGAAAAAACCCGAAGCGGAACCACCGATCACCGCGACCTGTGGTCCGGATTTAGTGCCTGGCCCTTTTTTGATTCCTTGCTGCAGTGTGACCATCCCGCGATTCAAAGTCCTATCACGCGCCAATAGCGCATCTGCGTAGACGCGCTTCCATCCTCGAGATTGTAGACGAATTGCAAGGACTGGCGTCCAAGGACGGCCGCCAGTCACCCTCCGCGGCGCAACGAGAATATCCTAGAAGCAGAGTCCCCCGGATATCTCATCACCCAGCCGAAACAGCGAGAGAGCAGTATAGCCAAACCCGGACGATAGGCAAAGCACAAGGCGACGTACAGCGAAAGAAAATTCATTGTTCCAAGTTGGACTCGTAGGCTGAAGACGAATATCATTCCACACGGACGTTTCCAGGGCCGCGAACAATTCCACGCCGCGTGCCAAAAGGGGAAGGCCGTGGGGCCCAAGTTAATCTCCTTGCAGGTAGGAATCCCGCGCCTCGTCACTCGGGATGGCCAGGAAGTCTTGACGGGCATCTTCAAAGCGCCCGTCGAAACGCGCGTGCGGATGCGGTCGCTGAATCTCGACGGGGACCAACAGGCCGATTTGTCCGTTCACGGCGGACCGAATAAGGCCGTGTACGCCTATCCCTCCGAGAATTATCCGTTCTGGAAAAAGGAACTGCCGGGCGTGGATCTTCCCTGGGGAGCTTTCGGCGAAAACCTGACGACGTCGGGCCTGGCCGAAAGTGCTGTCTGTATCGGAGACCGCTTCACGATTGGCACGGCGGAAGTAGTCGTCACGCAGCCGCGCCTTCCCTGCTTCAAACTGAATCTGAAATTTGGCCGAGACGATATGGTCAAGCGTTTCCTGGCGAGCCGCCGCACCGGCTTTTATCTTCGCGTCCTTCGCGAAGGAGAAGTCGGAGCAGGCGACGAAATAATCCCGGTCCATCAGGACGAACACCGCGTTTCTGTGTTGGACGCCTTACTTTTGCATCTCCATGAATCGGATTCCAGTGAATTGCGCAACCGCGCCCTCCAGGTGGAATACCTCTCCCCATCCTGGCGCAAAGAATTCAGCGAGCAGCCTTAAGTAGCACAGACTTCAGTCTGTGGGGTTTGGTCCTAAAGTGGCGCAGGCTTCAGCCTGTGGGGCTTGGTCCGAGCAAATACGAAACCCCGCAGGCTGAAGCCCGCGCCACGTGCGCGACAAAAAAATTCCAAGGAGGAATAGATGAACGTGAATGTGGGCTTGATCGGTCTCGGCCGGCTAGGGCGAGTCTATGCGCGTGATCTCGCGGCACGCGTAACAGGCGTGCGCCTCGCCGCTTTGGCGGACACGAATGCCACGCTCGCGGAGGAAACCGCGCGCGAGCTGGACGTGCCGCGCTGGTACCCCGATCCCCTCGCGATGCTCGATGATCCGGGAGTCGACGCGGCCATCATCGTGAGCCCCACCCACACGCACACCGAACTCGCCGTCGCCGCCCTTGGCCGCGGCAAGCCGGTGTTTTGCGAGAAGCCTCCCGCATTGTCGATCAGCGAAACGCAAAAGATGAAAGACGCCGTCACGCGCGCGCATGGCTTCCTGCAAATGGGCTTCATGCGGCGCTTCGACGCGGGCTATGCCGCCGCAAAGAAAAAAGTCGACGACGGCGTCATTGGCACGCCCATCGTGTTCAAATCTTCCTCGCGCGATCCCTATCGGCCTTCCCTGGAATACGCGAACCCCAAGAGCAGCGGCGGCATGATCGTCGACATGGGCATTCACGATTTTGACCTGGCGCGCTGGTACATGGGCGAGGTTTCCACCGTCAGCGCAGTGGGCGGAACACTTGCATATCCAGAGCTCAACGAGGTCGGCGATATCGACAACGCGATCGTCTCGATCACGTTCGCCAGCGGCTGCATTGGCGTCGTCGATCTCAGCCGCAGCGGCGTCTACGGGTATGACATTTTTGGAGAAATCCTCGGCACAACGGGCACCCTGCGAATCGGATACCTCCGCGAAACCCCGCTCTTCGTGATGACCAAGAATCATGTCGCGCATGACACCGTGCCTTTTTTCATGGAGCGTTTCCGCGACGCCTACCCAGCTCAACTTCAGAACTTCGTCGACAATCTCCGCAACGATCGCGAGCCCCCCATCACGATCGACGATGCGATGGGGTCGCTCCGCATCGCACTGGCGGCCACGCGCGCACAAGCTACCGGCAAGGCAGTCGCGCTGCAGGACATCACCTTGTAGTCAGGAGTCTTGCGCGATCCGAAAAATCTCCACTCGGCATTTATTGCGGAAGCATCGCGCTTTCGAACAGATATTCACATGAGAATTGACTAAAGAATATTGAGGCGGAACAACCTGAGTTATGCTCAACAAGATGAGCTTGAACTTGAAGACGTGAGGTTATAAGAAGTGACAATTCCAATTGAAAACTTTCGTGCGATTTTTATATTTGTAGACAAACTCAGTCACGTGGAAATTCAAGTGGCGACGAACCAGCGAGTCCATCAGCTCCACCCCATGGGAGCCGTAAGTGGAAGAGAGCAGTTGCTCGATCTCATGGAGCAAACGGGAATTGACCGCTGGATGGATTTCTCCGAGGAGTCGAGAACTTTTGGCCCCGTGGCCGTGGCTCAAGCGATCGCGGCCACCCCAATAGAAATCATCGATCTCCTAGAAAGAAACTTCCAGAAGGAGGACGGACTTGACCTTGAGATACTTGACCACGGGGATAAGGTACCCCCGGTAGAGCGATCCTTCGCAGCACGTAAGAGTTTGACGGTCTGTTCCAGTTGCGTTACGGCTGCTGCCGGGATTGAGCGACTCCGGGAATGGTTCGCCGCAAAACCGATTTAGCGCGGGTGCCTCACCGTTTGTGGATTTTCAAAGGGTGAGGGTAGATTTCACAATTCCTGGATCAGGAAATTGGGTAGTGGGTCAGTTTGAATTGAAACTCTAAGCAGCTTGTGTTTCAGTCCGGTCAAGGAGGTTAACAACTTCTAATAGGTCCCAAACATGCGTGCTAACTCCTGCTTCCATTGCGGGTGTAACTCTCAAGGTTTGGTGGATTCTGACGAAGTTGTAATACATGAAGTACAAGGCGAGCATATGCTGATGGTTCTCAACTTTTTTGGAAAACCCATTGGTCAATCGTGTGAAGCGACGTATCTGCGTTCGCATAGTCGGATTTTGGCGCTCAACAATACTCGTCGAAATATGCTTTTTATTAGGTTTTCCAGTTATTGTGTTCGCGAGTGCTCCGATACACTCTGCTGGGCTATACCGCACTTCCTTCTCGGAATCATTGCCATAGAGCTTGACCAGCATGGCATAATCCACATCGGAGCCAAACGCACGCTCCACGGCATCCAAATAGACGCGATGTCCATCGGTGGTCAATTGGACGCGATTCGCGAGGCGCGAAGCAAGATCGTCGATGAATCGGTTGGCATATCCAGCCGAGCGCCCACCAACGAGCCAGCAAGGAACAAGTTTCGTATCCGCACACAAAGCCGTCCAAGTCCAGACATCACTGTAACCAAACTTGCCACGCAGATTTTCCGGCACGTTTTTGTCTTTTGCATAGCAGAAAGACCAAATCTCGTCACACTGTATGCGCTTGCACGGCAAATTGCGAAGTGCCTTATCTTGGTATTCCAAACAGGGTTGCCCTACTTGGGCCAAGAGCTTGACAATCGTGTTTTTGGCAACGCCCGTCATCCGAACGGTAGCGCGTATGGAATTGCCTTCCACCAAGCATCTAATAACCTGGGAGCGACGTTCATTGTCTAGGCGATTCATAATGACCATTATGCTTAAGCGTGCATGCATTGTCAAAAACTATTTTGAGGTACTATATGAAAAAATCTACTAGAGGTGATAAAAAAGATACTCCGGCGAGGAGAACAGTGAAGAAGCAAGCGAAGAAATCGACCAAAAAATCTCTGGCAAGAGAATATAGATTGGTTTTCTCGCCCCCATCGTTGCCCTATGAAGGGCAATATGCAGACGAGGACAGTCTAGAGCAGCCATCTGCGTTGAGATATGTACCTTCAACGACAAGAACAACGGCAGAGATGGCTCCTGATCCTCAATTGAGGCGAGATGCCAAACTGGTTCGAGATTTTTAATGAAATTCAGCAAGCAACCCTCGTTCAACAAGCTCAAGCCCAGCAACTAGCCATACAGGCGCTGCAAGCTACAAATGCGGTTCGCCATAAGTACCTGAAAGCCCTCCACGAATACACTGGAAGGAACATTATCGCTTATTACTCTGGGTGGCTCTCAAAACCGGGCGTTGCTGGTTCTGAAATAAGCGATGAGGATAAGAACGGTTTTATGACGACCGTTCATCACTTGAATAGGAATCTTGGGTTAGACCTCATTTTGCATACGCCCGGAGGAGGAATCGCTGCTACGCAATCAATTGTCAACTACTTGCACAAAATGTTCGGAAACGACATACGGGCCATCGTCCCTCAGATCGCCATGTCTGCGGGGACTATTATAGCTTGTTGTTGCAAGGAAATTTGGATGGGCAAACAGTCAAGTCTTGGCCCTGTTGACCCACAATTGAGAGGCATTCCAGCGCATGGCGTAGTAAAAGAATTTGAGCGGGCACTAAAGGAAATCAAGAAAGACCCTAGTCGAATACCAGTATGGCAGCAGATTATCGGACAGTATCGGCCGACATTCTTGGGCCAATGTGAGAATGCCATCGATTGGTCTAATACTTTTGTGGAGCAGCAATTGGAAGCTGGAATGTTCTCGGCATCTCATACGCCGAAGAAGACCGCGAAAAAGGTAGCAAAGGCACTATCCGACTATCCAAAAACCAAAACTCACGACAGGCATTTCGACATTGATGAATGCAAGGCAATGGGCCTGCTTATCAAAGACCTTGAAAGTGACCCGGCTATGCAAGATGCAGTTCTATCGGTACATCACTGTTACATGAATGTGCTGATGAACACGAACAGTTACAAGATCATCGAAAATCAAAATGGAATAGCTCTGGTGAAAAACGCGAATCCCTCTAACTCTCCCGCTTTGGGGCAGCGAGCTGAGCAGCCCATCTAGCTTTCGCTGCTTTCTTGGCAATACGCTTTCGTTGGGCTGGTGATAGGTTCTTGGCTCTGGCTTTGCCGCCCTTTCGACCACCCAATTTCCCTAACGCTACAGCGTGAAGATTTTTTCCGGCATCTGGATTTTCCAGCGGACTGCCGTCTAGTTGCTCATTAATAGCTTGTTCAACGACCTCCCGGGCTACGACCGTAAAATCTCTATCTTTTGGTTTGCTCGAGCGCCTCTGCATACATCTATGATGCCACAAGCAGAGATCGAGTCAACGGCCTGAAAGTTCAAACTGACGCACTACCGGAAATCGAGAGGCGATTCGCCATTCTTACTACTTGCGGGTTTGGCGTTCGTAGGGCGCGCGTTCGAGCAAACCAATCGCGCCTAGCACGGCCACGCCGGCTAGAGCGGCCACTGCATATGCAGGCCCCGCAGGCAGGTGGCTGATCGCCAAAGCCAGCAGGCCGAAAAAAGCGCCGAGGGCGTACATCAGCAAAACGGCGGCGCGTTGGCTCTTGAAAAGATTCGAGAGGCGGTGCGCGGTGTGGTCCTTGCCGGGGGTTGTGAACGGCAAAAAACCGCGGCGGGAACGGGAAATGGAAATCAGCGTGGTGTCAAAGATCGTCGAGCCGAGAATGAAAACGGGGATTAGCCACGCTGCCTTGTGACCGGCGGTAAGCACCGGGCGCAGCTTCAGGGCCAGGGTCGCCATCAGGAAACCGAGGAACATCGCGCCGCCATCCCCCATGAAAATTTT
>DATNIO010000037.1:0-23622 GCA_035604385.1 Verrucomicrobiia bacterium
CCACTCGGCGGCTGCTCCAAGATTCGGAACAGGCGCGGCCCCAGGCATGTCCCAAGCGTATTGCCCGCTCACAAAGTGAACCTGCTTGTCTTCGCCGCCGAACGGCCGTCCGCCGCCCTTGACCATGGGAACCGGCTCTGAATGGCTGAGTTCTTCCTTCGCCGACTTCGTGGTGTAGTCGATCGTTTTGGTGTAGCTGGTCAGGTTGGTGACCGGCCAGGCCCCTCCGGTCATGAAGGCTTGACCGTAGGCATTCAAATGCCCCGTGCCTGAATACTGAATCGAGCTCACATCGCCCATTGCCTTCTGGGCTCCCTGCAAAACAGTTTTCGCGTCTTGCGCGGAAGCGGCTCCCACGCACAGGGAAAATAAGGCGCAAGCAATCCACAATCGTTTCGCCATTGCTCCTCCAGTTTCTTCGTCCGATGGAACCTCGTATTTCGGATTTGGCGGCGATCATACGCCAAGCCGCCTAAAGAGTGGAAGTGTAAGGTTGGCCAATGGCCTATTTTAGGTTCATCGTCAAGGTTTCAAGCCATAGAATCAAAACTTATTCCCAGAATGGTAGCGCAGATTCGGGAATTGTCTTAAAGTAGGCTTCAAAACATGGACACCTTCGTTCCGAGCCAACGGAGTGAGATAATGCGCAGGGTTCGTTCCAGCGGCACACAGCCCGAAATCATTGTGCGCAAGATTTTGAGGGGAATGGGGATTAAGTACCGTAGCTGCCCCAGGAGTTTGCCGGGGAAACCGGACCTTGTAATCGCCACACAGCAAAAGGCCATTTTCGTGCATGGATGCTTTTGGCATGGCCACCATTGTGATGGGGGAAAGTTGCCAAAATCAAATCGCACCTACTGGAGAAGCAAACAAGCAAAGAATGCTCTCCGGGATTCGAGGAATACTCGCACGCTGCGATCGAAAGGCTGGAAACTAATGGTCGTATGGGAATGTCAAACCCGCGGCAGCAAACGGCTCGAATCGAGGCTCGCGCGTTTCCTGGGACCGCACCAATGAGCAGGTTACATCGAGTTTGGTACGAGTTCTTTGCGGGAGGCGGCATGGCTCGGCTAGGTCTCGGCCCTAATTGGAAATGTGCGTTCGCGAATGATATTTCCGAGAAGAAAGCTAGCGCTTACCGTCAGTTTTTCGGAGCCTCGCCGGAATTGAAAGTAAAGGATGTCGGCCACATTAGTACCAGAGACTTACCTGGGATTCCTGATTTAGTGTGGGCGTCTTTCCCTTGTCAAGACCTCTCCTTAGCCGGAAACGGCGCTGGATTGGCAGGGGAGCGTAGTGGAACTTTCCGACCATTCTGGAAACTCGTAAGTGGAATGGTCGCGGAGGGGCGTGCGCCCAGACTAGTCGTTCTCGAAAATGTGACTGGCACCTTAACTTCACACAGGGGTCGAGACTTCAGGTCGATTGTATCTGCATTCGTGGAAAGTGGATATCGTGTGGGAGCGCTTGTCGTCAATGCAGCCCATTTCCTACCGCAGTCGAGGCCGCGCCTATTTCTTGTTGGTCTTCACGGCCAGACTCCAATCCCACCTATCTTGTCATCTACGGTGCCTTCGGAACCGTGGCATTCCACACCCCTGGTCAGAGCTCACGACCATCTGCCTGAGCCCTTGGTGCGAAACTGGATTTGGTGGACTCTGCCAGTGCCGAAGAGAACCGTCCCATCTCTTGAGTCTCTTATTGAGAATTGCCCAACTGGAACCGTGTGGCATTCCGAGTCCGAAACACGCAAGATTATCCAATTGATGACTCCGAAGCATCGAAGGAGAGTTGCAGATGCCTTACGCCTCGGCAATTTCACCGTCGGGACCATATACAAACGGACGAGGCCAAATCGTTGCGGCGTGATGAAACAGCGCGCGGAAGTTCGATTCGACGGAGTTTCAGGATGCTTGAGGACTCCGGTCGGCGGTTCGAGCCGCCAAACAGTTATAGTCGTTGATAAAAGGGGGGTCCGTACGCGCCTCCTTTCGACCCGCGAGGCAGCGAGGCTAATGGGCGTACCAGATAGCTATCCTTTGCCGGTGAGTTACAACGACGCCTACCATCTCTTTGGCGATGGAGTTGCCGTCCCGGTTGTTGCTTGGTTAGAAAACCATCTATTGCAACCGCTGACTTCTTCCACAAGGTTCGAAGAGGTCGCATGAAAACGCGTATTGAACTTGCTTAATAAAGACCCTTACAGAATCGGCGGCCCTCCCACCGATCTCGAGCTCGAGAAAGCGCTGATGTTTTTCCACGCCTACATGTACGGGCCACTTCAAGGCAAGTTGCGTCTCTACAGTGCACAGGTTGTGCGTGCGTCAGGTGTGGCAATGTCTTCCGACTGGGAGGTTTTCGCATCCATTTTGGTCCGAGATTTGGGGAAAAAGCTTGCAGCTGGGATTGATCTGGCGGGATACGAAGTGAAGTCAGCGCAAGGAGGGGGTAGCTACGAGTATCAATATCATAAGAATACGGGTAAGGAAAAACTGGAGAAAGACGCACAGGTTGGCCACTTGTTTTTCGACCATCGAGATAATCTGCGTCATGTTGACCTTCGTTATGCCCACGGAAGTTCAATGAAAGAATTTTTCAAAAAATGGCTTCAGGAATACCCCGACCCTTATCCTCAGCGATACCGCAAGAGCATCCCATTCCATTGGGTCAAAGAGAACGGCATATTACTTATGACTTTGACGGACGGCGAAGTCACATACCCTAAGACGACTGGGTCGGCGAAACCGAAGCAATAGCTCGCACCCGTACATTTTGTTGGTAGCTCATAGTAGTCTTTCAATTCCAAATCTAGTCGCGACCCACGGTTGCCCAACATTGACGCTGGCGGAGGGGCAGCCTAAGATGGAGGTTCCACGAAAGCTGACGCTGGATGTCCTCTCCATTCCGACTTGCGAAATCCGTTGTGCGATCTCTGTTGTTCCTATTGGTTTTCTGCGTTCCCGCTGCCAGGGCTGAGCAAGTCAAAAACCTCAAGCCGCAAGGCTATGTGAGCGATTTCGCGGGCGTGCTGAACGCGCAGGCGAAGGAAAAGCTGACGGCGCTGTGCGCGGAAGTGGATCAAAAGGCCAACGCTCAGATTGCGGTAGTCACGGTTTCCTCGCTGGAAGGCGAGCCGATCGAGCAATACTCGATTGATCTGGCAACCGCGTGGGGCATCGGGCCGAAGCAGAAGGCCACCGGCATTTTGATCTTGGTCGCGCCGAACGACCGCAAGTACCGTTTCGAGGTCGGCTACGGGCTCGAGGGAATCCTTCCCGACGGAAAAGTGGGCGGCTTCGGCCGGGAAGCCGTGCCCTTTCTGCGGCAGAATGACTACAGCGGCGCTGTGCTTCTGATGACCGAACGCGTCGCGCAAGTCATTGCTGCGGACCAGAAGATCACGCTCGATTCACTTTCCGGCGCGCCTTCTCCTCCTGCTGAACCCGACAATTCTCTTTTTCCGTTGTCGAGCATTGTGTGGCTTCTTATTTTCGTAGTCTTCCTGTTTTCTCCGGTTTTGGGGTTCATTCTTAATCTCCTCTTTGGCGGAGCGATCGGCTCGCGCCGAGGCCGCGGATCATGGGGTGGGCCGCGCTACGGAGGGGGCGGTTGGTACGGGGGCGGTTGGTCAGGCGGTGGAGGAAGTTCGTGGGGAGGCGGAGGCGGCGGATTTGGCGGCTTCGGCGGAGGATCCTTTGGCGGCGGCGGCGCGAGCGGGAGTTGGTGAGATTTGTTCGGAGGACATGAAAATTGATCGACCCAAAGCTCGACGAACTCGTGCAGAAGCTCAAGGCCGCGGCGGCAGATAATTTGAAAGCGGTGATCCTGTACGGCTCGGCGGCGACGGAGGAGTTTCACGCCAAGCATTCGGATCTCAATCTCCTCTGCCTGGTCGGCCAGGCGGACACGGCGCATCTCGAAGCGCTGCACGGGCCGGTGGAATGGTGGATCCGTCGCGGACAGCGGCCGCCCCTGGTTTTCACATTGGAGGAGTTGCGCCGGTCCGCGGATATTTTCACGATCGAGCTCTTGGATATGAAATCCCGCCACCGCGTTTTGTACGGGGAGAATGTGCTGGCGGAAATTTCCGTGCCGCTTCATTACCACGCGATCCAGGTGGAGCGCGAATTGCGAACCGACTGGCTGCGCCTTCGCCAGGCCATTCTGGCGGCGCCTAAAAAATCAAAGGTGTACCTGGAGCTGATGGTCTCCTCGTTTTCGGCGTTCGCGGCGCTGTTTCGCCACGCGCTCATCGCGCTCGGCGAAGCGCCCGTGGAGACCAAACGCGAGGCCATTGACCGGATCGCGCGATTTGCCGGGGCCGATCCCGCCGGATTTCAGACGATCCTCGGCGTTCGGGAAGGAAAAGTGAAGGAACGCGACATCGACGTCGAGAAGACGCTCAACCAATATTTTTCGTTTGTGGAAGCGGTCACGGACAAATTTGACCGGCAGCTCGAGACAAAAAAATAAGCAGGGAATTTACGGGGAGGACGCGCATGAAAACAGGAACGATCGTGCTGGTGGTTGTGGTGATCGTCGCGCTGGTGTTTGGCGGAATGTACGTGAGCAGCCGCAACCAGATGGTGACGAAAAACGAGGCCGTGAAATCCGCCTGGGCGCAAGTGGATGTCGTGCTGCAGCGGCGGGCCGACTTGATCCCGAATCTCGTCGAGACCGTGAAGGGTTTTGCCGCGCAGGAGCAGACCGTGTTTCACGACATTGCCGCCGCACGCTCCGCGCTGCTCGGCGCGCAAACGCCGACGGATAAAATCGCCGCGAACGGCCAGTTGGACGGCGCGCTCGGCCGCCTGCTTCTTATCGTGGAGAATTACCCGCAATTGAAATCGAATGAAAATTTTCTAAGGCTGCAGGATGAACTGGCCGGGACGGAAAATCGGATCGCAGTCGAGCGGAAGCGGTACAACGACGCGGTACAGGACTACAACACCTTCATCGGATTATTTCCGAACAATATCTTCGCCGGGTGGGCAGGATTCCAGCGCAATAACGCCTACTTTGCGGCATCGGAAGCGTCGCGCGAAGCGCCGAAAGTTCAGTTCCCGGCGCCAACTCGGTGAGAAGGAAGAACAAGTAGCACAGACTTCAGTCTGTGGATTTCCATTAGAACTTGGCTGGAAGGTTGATCTCCACGGACGCGGTCGGCCCGGGTTCGCTAACGAACCTCCACAGACTGAAGTCTGTGCTACTTAGGATTACGTTCGCGCTTCGGGTTGCGGAACCGCGTTGATTTGTTGCGTGGGAGCGGGTGCCGGCGCATTCGGGCTACCAGGCTCCGCATCGGGCTCGGCCGGAGCCGTGATACTCGGTTCCGACTTGAAGATGAATTTCACGCCGCTCTTGGCATTTTCCGTGTTGGTGCGCGGCAGATCGACCAGCTCGAGATTGACAGTTCTCTGCACGCCGCTCATCAGAATGTAATGCAGCTCTCCATCGATCATCCAATAGTCGCGGACCGTCAATATCGATCCGTTTTTCATATAGATGAGTATTGGCACAGTCAGGTTCGAGGAATTGGGCGCAAGCGCAGGGCTCGGCCCATTGGGAGTCACCCAATTGCCATTTAAGTTCTCTTGATCGTATTGATTGTCCTGCTGCTCTGGCGGCGTTGAATTGTCTTCCGGAGCGGAGTACTCCGAATCGGGATAACCGTAGACGTAGTTGTTGGGATACCCGTAGTAGCCGTATCCGTATGCGGGCCCAGCGCTCCACCACGGGTTATACCAAAAGGGATCCCAGAACCCGAAACCGAGCCACGGCCAACCAAAGCCCCAGCCTCCCCCAAATCCCCAGCCCCAGCGATTACCCCAACGGTTACCCCACCCGCCAAATCCGAAGCCGCAATTCCAGCAGCCTCTGCCAAATCCGGAAAAGCCGCGCAATTGTTGGGATGAGTGCGCTGTATTCACACCACCCGAAAATCCTCGATTGCCCACGAACGGCGGTCCGCCGGCAGAGCGCGAAGACGCGGAGAACGACGAGTTCGACCGGAATCCGGAACCTGCAGCGGGGGAACCGCTGAACGAATTGTGAAGCGTGGAAAGCGATTGAGACCTGGGAACAACATTTCGCGCCGCGGGTGCATTCTCCCAGATTTCGCCACCCTGACCCGAGAAGCTGCGAACCGTCCCAGTAGATCCGGCCCCGCGATTCCCGCTAAAGACATGGAAGCCACCTGCGTTGCTTGTAGGCCCGGCTTGCGATTGTGCGCCCGAAGGTCCACGGCCACCGGCTGGGCCTCCAAAGGAATGCCACCGGCCGTCGGCGGCAGCAGCGGGAGCCGAAGGGGAATTTCCAAACCGCTGATTCCCGCCCGCAAAATTCCCGCCGGGTCGAGAAAAGTTGTTGCCGGGCCGCGATGCGAACTGGCCCCCTGAGCGCGGTGCGGCACTCGGACCTCTATAGCCCGCAACGGGCGGCGCAGACGACCCACCGCGGAACCCGCCCCCGCCGCTGGAGCGCATGCCACCTCCACCATGAAAGCCGCCACCACCACCTCCATGCCCACCACCGCCGCGCTGAGCAAATGCGGGGATCGCAGAGCAAACAAACAAAATAGCAATGGCTGAGATGAAAGGAACGGAGAATGGCTTCGACATTTTAAGGCCCTCCGCAACAGATGCGTAAGACCTGCGGACGAGTTTACGGGGGAACTCGCTTTTGCCTTACACTAGTTGGATTCTATACCTTGGGGTTTGGTTGCGCCTATTTAATTTGCCATTGCCTCGGAAGCTAAGGGCCGTCCGCCAGTACGTCGCTTGGACCCGCCCTAAAAGCGGATCATTCCATTTTCGTCATATCCGATCACCACGCGCCCGCCGGCAACAATGACCGGGCGGCGGATCAAGTCCGGGTTCTTGGCCATCAAGCCGATCGCTTCTCTGCGGGACGGGGGGTTGTCCTTCATCTTCTTTTTTCGGAACACTTCGCTGCGCGGATTCAAGAAATCCTCGTGATCGTGTTTCCCGATGAGTTTCTGCAGTTCCGATGCGCTCAAGCGGTCTTTGACAAGATCGCGATAGTTAAGGCTGTATCCGCGTTTTTCCATGAAGCGGCGCGCCTTGCGGCATGTCGCGCATGTCGATTTCTGCAGGAAATTGACAGTTTTCCTGGGTCTCTTCGCTCGCGGAGCAGCCTTACGTGCCGAAGTTTTCATGCATTGCCTCGTCCGGCCGGGAATTCCCCCGAACTCGAGATTCAAAATCTGCGTGCCAACAAAAAGTTTCGCATCACGATCAGCCTAACCGATATTTTGCGAATATCACTACCATAGAGCCACTTTGTTACAATTCCATGAATGATCGCCAGAATTCGTGTTCCGGCAAGGCCACACTAGCTAACCCCTTCCGCATCAATCGATTTACTGCTGTTACCACAGGAAAAGATCCTCCATCACAATTAACAGTGACCTCGGACACACGCTCAGAAACAACAAAGGAGTAACGTCTTGGTTGTAACCGGGCACTAATAAGCGGAAATCCATCTAATAGGGGGGTCGGTCATGATTGAACAACTGGAAGAGGGAACCAAAGGAGTCGTTTGCCTTCATTGCGGAATGGATACTCCAGCCCCGAATTCCCTTAGCCGGGGGCTTTCAGAGCGCGTCTTCACGGCGGTAAGGCCGCAAATATCGCTGATTCGCTGCACCGGGTGCGGCAAGGAAGCGCCTTATCTCGCCGACGAGATTGTATTTCTAAAGAGGATCCCGAACATCCAATCGTATGCTGCATGAGGGCTTGCTCGTGGCGCGCCTTTCTCACGAGCTTTCGCAGAGTTGGATATTTTGACCGCTAATTATTTCGGGTAGGGATGCCCCGCGAGGATGGCGAAGGCGCGGTAGAGTTGCTCGGCGAGCATGGCCCGGGCGAGTTCGTGCGAGAACGTCAGGGAAGAAAGCGAAAGTTTTTGTGTGGCGCGGCGACGCAGCGCCTCGGGAAAACCTTCCGCGCCGCCGCATAAGAAAACGATTTTGCGCGCTCCGCGGTCGCGCGTTTCTCCCAGCCACTTGGCGAATTGCGCCGATGTTTGAGGTTTTCCTGCGTCATCGAGCAAAACGACGGTCGCGGCGGAATCGAGCGCCAGCTTGCGCAGGGACGCGGCGGAATCTTCACGCAGTTCGGTGAGCTGCACATCGGCAAACCGACCGACGCGTGCCAGGTAGTCGTCCAGCAACGCCCGGATTTCCGGACGCCGAGTTTTTCCGAGCATGACCAGGTGGATCTTCATCGCTGATCCCGGGAACGCCAATCGGGAGATTGGCGTTCCCAGGTTTCGATCCCGCGTTCCCGCAGCAACTCTATAATTCAGGTTCAGTTCAATCCATACTTTTTGCGCTTGTCGAGGAGTGTTTTGCGGCTGATGCCCAATATCTGCGCGCTCTTGCCGATTTTGTAGCGCGTGGCTTCGAGCGTCGCGCGAATGGCGTCGCGTTCCATGTCGTCGAGCGAACGCAACGCGCCCCCAAACCCCGAGTCCGCCGCGCGCACCGATTCCGGAAAATCTTCCGGAATGAGCGACGCCCCGCCGGAAAACACCAGCGCGCGCTCGATCGCGTTTCTCAGCTCGCGCACGTTGCCGGGCCAGGAATACGTGGTCAGCATTTTTTTCACGGGCTCGGAAAAAGTGACGTCCTTGCGGCCGTGCACGCGCGCTCCGCGTTCCAGCAGCGCATTGGCGAGCGGGAGAATATCCGCGGGGCGCGCGCGCAACGCGGGCACGGGAATCGTCAGCACGCTCAGGCGGAAGAACAAATCCTCGCGGAACTGCCCGTCGGAAACGAGGCGCGCTAGGTCGGCATTGGTCAAGGCAATCAAGCGCGCTACGATCGTGATCGTTTCGGTGCCGCCCAGGCGCTCGAACTGCCGCTCCTCGAGCACGCGCAAGAGCTTGGACTGCGTGGCCGGGGAAAGCGCCGCGACTTCATCCAGCACGATGGTTCCCGCGCCCGCCATCTCCAGCCGCCCGAGTTTGCGCTCGACGGCACCGGTGAAGGCGCCGCGTTCGTGTCCAAACAATTCCGATTCGACGAGTTCCTGCGGCAGGCTGGCGCAATCGATTTTCAGAAAGGGCGCGTCGCGCCGGGGGCCTAGTTCGTGGATCAGGCGAGCGAGAAGATCTTTCCCCGTGCCGCTCTCGCCTGTGATCAGAAGCGTGGTCGAAGTTTCGGCGACTTTGCGCGCCAGATCCAGGACCGCCTTCGAGGCGGAATCTTCCGCGACCCAGGGCATGCGCGGCTCGCTCATCCCTCGGCCTCGGCGGCGCCGTGCAAGGAACTCTCTTCGCGAGGCTCCTTAAATTCGAGGCGGCGCGCGGCGCGCCACAGTCGTTCGAGATCGTAAAAGTGCCGGGCGCGTTCGGTGAACACATGCACGATCAGACCGCCGAAATCGAGCAGCATCCAATCGCTTCCGGCTTTGCCTTCCCGGTGCCGCAAGCGGGCGCCTTTGCGTTCCAATTGTTCTTCGATTTCATCGCAGATGGCTTCGAGTTGCGGCGAGCTGAATCCGGTGCAGACCACAAAATAATCCGTGAACGCGCCGAGCCCTTCGAGATCGAGGAGGATAACATCGGCCGCCTGTTTTTCCTGCGCGGCGCTGATGGCCGCGCGAACGTGAGGCGGAATCGAATCCTTTCTTGCTGTCACCGGTAAAGGGCCTTCTTGCTAATGTATTCCTCGACGCGCGGCGGCACAAGCCCGTGAATCGAATGGTTTCGATCCAGGCGATTCCGGACATCGGTCGCGGAAACGTGGCTGGACACCGCGTCGAGCACGTACACAACGGTGCGCCGCAAGGCGATCGCGCGCGGATCGAGCGGAGCGTGCTCGGCGCCGTGGCGGGCGAAGAGCTCCGGCGGAATCACGAGGCGCAGCGCGTGCAGGTCAAAGCCGGGGCGGCTCACCACGATGAAGTCGCACAGACCGAGCAGCGTCTCGTAATCTTTCCACGTCGGAATATCCAGGAACGAATCCGCGCCCAGCAAAAAATAGAAATGCGCGCCCGTGCCGTGGAGTTTTTGCTTGTAGTGCTTCACCGTGTCGACGGAATAAAAGATCTCGCGCCCGGATTGGCCCGCGCCGGCTTCCGCGAGCGATGGAACGAACCTCGGATGGTCGGCGCACGCGATCGAGGTCATCGCGTACCGGTCGGCGTAGGAAGCCATTCCGGCGTGATGTTTGTGCGGCGGACGCCCCGTCGGTATGAAATGAATTTCGTCCAGATGGAAGCGGCGCTCGGCGGCGCGCGCCACGGCGAGGTGGCCGATGTGAATGGGATCGAATGTGCCGCCGAAAAGCGCGATACGCCGCTCGCGCGCGTGCTCTCGGGAAACGCCGTGTGGTTCCGGCGGCGCGATGCTCAACGGTCCTCCGGATGCGCCGGTGCGGAGGATTCGTTTCCGTGCTGCTTCCGCAATTCCGCGGCATCCTCCGCGTTTTCCTGCACCGGCTCGCCAGGCGCCAAGCGGTCGAGCGCGTCGGCCATGGCCCGCACCAGTTGCGGGATGCCTTCGCCCGATGCGGATGAGATGGCATGAAACTCGAGCCCGCGCGCGGCGCAAAAATCGCGCAGTTTTTCGAGGCGCGTGCGGTCCGTCGTCGCATCCAGCTTTGTGGCGACGACGATTACGGGCTTCTCGGCAAGTTTTTCGCTGAACGCGGCGAGTTCGCCCGCGATGATTTCAAAATCGTGCACGGGATCGCGGTCGGAAGCGTCGCTTGTGTCGATCAAATGCGCGATGAGCCGCGTGCGCTCGATGTGCTTTAGAAATCGGATGCCCAGGCCGGCGCCCGTGTGCGCGCCTTCGATCAAGCCGGGCAAGTCCGCCACCACGAACGTGCGCCCGCCGCCCCTTTCCGACGGTTTTCCCGGAGCGCCATCCGCAGAGACGACTCCGAGGCCGGGCTGCAGCGTCGTGAATGGATAGTCCGCAATTTTTGGATGGGCCGCGGAAATTCGCGAGATTAGCGTGGATTTTCCCGCGTTCGGAAATCCGACGAGGCCAATATCCGCGAGCAGTTTCAACGAAAAGTGCAGATGACGCTCTACGCCGGGCTGGCCGTCCTCCGACTCACGCGGCGCCTGATGCCACGGCTTGGCGAAGTGTTGATTGCCGCGCCCGCCGCGCCCGCCCTGAGCAATCAAGATGCGCTCGCCCGGCTTGGTGAGATCGGCGATCTGTTCGCCAGTGTCCTCATCGGTGACGACGGTGCCGACGGGCACGGCCAGGATCATGTCCGCGCCGGAGTGCCCGGAACAATTCGAGCCTTCGCCGTGGCGGCCGCGATCGGCTTTGAATTCGCGATTGTAGCGGTAGCGCAAAAGCGTGTTGTCGTGCGGATTCGCTTCGAGGTAGATGCTGCCGCCATGGCCGCCGTCTCCGCCCGAAGGCCCGCCGCGCGGCACGAATTTTTCGCGGCGGAAAGCGATGCAGCCGTTCCCACCGTTGCCGGCCTTCACATAGATTTTGGCTTCATCAACGAACACCATGGGTCACTTCCGCCCTTCAGAATACAGTAGGACAGCCACTCTTGGCTGTCCGCTTTTGAGCCAGATTAAAAATTGCGCAGGGACAGCCAAGAGTTGCTGTCCTACAAAAACAAAAGGCGGCCCCGCAACCGCGGAGCCGCCTTCTCGAATTCGAGATCCAGTTAGTTTGCTGGCGCAGCGGCAGGCGTTGCTGAGGCTGCCTGCTCCGGCGGCAGGACGCTGATGTAGCGCCCGTCCTGGCCCTTGTCCTGGAAAAGTACGACGCCATCAATCAGGGCGAACAGCGTATCGTCCTTGCCGCGGGCCACGTTCACGCCGGGCTTGTGGCGAGTCCCGCGCTGGCGGATCAAAATTGTTCCCGCATGGACGAGCTGGCCGCCGAACCGCTTCACGCCCAGCCTTTGCCCCTGCGAGTTGCGGCCGTTTACGGAGGAGCCGCCACCTTTTTTATGCGCCATTTCAATTTCCTTTGGAGCTCTTAGAGCTCGATCCCGCTGACCTCGACGGCTGTGTAATTCTGCCGGTGGCCGCGGACAATCTTGTACTGCTTGATGCAGCGGTACTTAAAGACCGTGAGTTTCGGATGACGTCCCTGCGAAACGATCGTGCCTGTCACTTTGGCCTTGGAGGCCTCCGCCCCGGTCAGAAGTTTCTTTTCGTCGGTCGCCACGGCGACGACATCACCAAATGTGATTTTACCGCCCACTTTGCCGGGCAAGGTCTCGACCTTGACCGTATCGCCGGGCGCAACCCGGTACTGTTTCCCACCACTTCGAATCACGGCGTACATCGCCCCTCCAGACACAAATCGGAAACGCCTATTATACGGGCGGGCGGATTGAAGGTCAACGACTGGTTCGCTCCGAATTAATTCCTCGTTCGGGAATGAGCAACTGCATGGAATGCACCGAATCGAAACGAATGGAACGCTGTAAACTATTGAATACGCAATGCCTGCCGGAGCGGGTGCGATGACGGAAGCCGAAAAGCAAGCGCTGGCCATCTACGAAATGATTGCTGCGACGAGCAAGCAACGTCCCATGTCTTTCCAAACCATGGAACAAATGCGGCGTGAGACTGCGGCCTGGAAAGAGAATAACCCAGCGTTCGTGGAACTCGGCCGCGCCGAGCCTCCGGTTCTCCACGCCTTTCTCGCCCAATCCTTCGACTGGCTGCGGGCTGAGGCGCATCTGGCAAAAGATTACACCACGTGCAGTACCCTTGCGGAGGGGATCCAGGTCGCATTGTCAAGAATGCCCAAGCCGTTGCCGAGTGAACTTGTGTCGCACTTATTTGGCGAGTATTACGGTGAAATGGGCGCCATGGCGCACATGTTTTTTCCAATCCGGCAGCTCATCTCGTCGATCACGAGGGATCAGGTGACGGACGGACTCCGCTCGCAATTGCGGAAATTCCACCTACGTCTGGCGCCAAGCCCGAGCGGCAAAATTGAACCGAGGGACCAGGAATTCAGGGAGGTCATCGCGGAACTGATCCGCGTGGAGGGAGAGAAGCAGCTCGATCCAGGGCGCGGCCCCTGGTCGCAGATCGTGTTCGACGAAATCAAAACGCAGGAGGAGATCGCACGCGCGGGCTGGGAAGGCCTGCTCGAGCATTGCCGCACTCTCGAGCAAACTGTCCCGGGGGCGAAGTGGAAGAAGAGGTCGCGTGAGCTGATCACCGTACTGGGAGAGGCTGAAGTTTTCCCCGCGATGGTGCGGTGGCTGGCGCTCGGTCCCACGCCGGACCAGCCGTCCGAAGCGAGGTCTCCCATCGAAGACTCGCCGTATCAAAAAGGAGTCATCTGGTGCCTGGGGCAGCGCGACGATCGCGAATCGGCGCTGGCCATCGCCGATTTTGGAATTGCCTGCCTTCGCAAGGTTCCCCTGCTTGGCGCTGTTTCGCAAAAAGTCGGGTTTGCGTGCGCGCAGGCGCTGGGTGGGATGGATTGCAGCGAGGCCGTCTCGCAACTGACGCGGTTGCGCGCGAAGGTGAAGTACACGGTCGCACGCCGCCTGATTGAAAAGTCGCTGCAACAAGCGGCGGAGCGGAGCGGTTTGACGGTCAATGAACTCGAAGACATTTCCGTAGGCCAGTACGGGCTTGACGCGCAGGGCGAGGCGGCAATTGACATCGGGGATGCACGAGCGATCGTCCATCTTGGCGACGACGGAAAAGTTGCTGTCGCTTGGCACAGCGCGGACGGAAAACTGGTGAAGGCTGCACCGTCGCATGTCAAGAAAGCGTTTCCCAAGGAAGTCCGCTCCATTGCTGCGCTGGCGAAGGAACTCGAGCAGATTTATCTCGCCCAGCGGACTCGCTTGGAATCCTCGTTCGTGTTGACGAGAAGCATGCCGCTGTCCCACTGGCGAAAATATTTTGTCGAGCATCCATTGCTCGGGTTCCTTGGCCGCAGGCTGATCTGGGTTTTCCGGAACGAGCAAGGCTGGGAGCGTTCGGGAATTTGGTCGGGGCAGGACGTGGTTGACGCGTCCGGGAACCCGGTCGATCTCAGCGCCGCGCAGACGGTCCGGCTCTGGCATCCGCTGGCCTCCGACGCGGTGGAAGTTCAGCGATGGCGAGAACACATCTTCGCGGCGAAAATCCGCCAGCCATTTCGTCAGGCGTTTCGCGAGTTCTACGAGGTCACGGAGGACGAACGCCAGACCAAAATGTATTCCAATCGATTCGCCAAAGTCGTGATGCGCCAGCACCAGTTCGCCAGCTTATGCCGCGCTCGGGGCTGGGACTACCGGCTCATGGCCACAAATTTTGACGGTGCCAATGTCCCCACGAAAAAACTCGATCCCTGGAACATGCGCGTGGAGTTTTACGTCGATCTGCCGCCGGATCGCGATCCTTCGCTCCTCGATTCGGCTCTGGGGGAACAATCGGGAGCGGGCATCAACCTCTTCATCGGATCCGACCAGGTGCGTTTCTACCGCGACGGCCGTGAAGTTGCCATCGACGAGGTTCCGGCGATTTTGTATTCCGAAGTGATGCGGGACGTCGACCTGTTCACTTCGGTCTCCGCCGTGGGTGGCGACGAGACCTGGGCCGACCAGGGCGACAGGGGCACGGGAGTTTTCAGCGAGGGGTTCAACGTCCAGGAATTATCCGGCCTCATCGGCCTGCGGCGCGAGACGCTGTCGCTCGTCTTGCCGCACACCCCGATCCACGACCGCTGCAAAATCCACAAGACCTGGCTCGAAGTGCGAGGGCAGTTGGGAACCTATCGGATTGAGTTCGCGTGGGGCGGGGCCATGCTCGTGACCGAATCCACATTCCGCTTGCTGAAAATTCCACGTAAGATTCTGGATGCAGTCGCTCTCGATTTCGCCGCGATTCCGATCGACCTCGACTACCGCACCGAAACGATTTTGCGAACTGCCTATGTCCTCGCGGACGATTGGAAGATCGATTCTCCAGACCTCATCCAGCAGCTGATGCCTAAATGAAGCTAAAACAGAAACAATCGGCTGCCCGCCCAAAAGCCGGGAGGCCTCTACAAAATCCACAACCAAAATGACAGGACGGTTTTGTAACGGCCGTTGCGTCCCGTGAATTTCGGGACGGAACGGGCACGTTTATGGTGAAATATGCCGGTGATTTCCTCGTTCAACCACGGCCGAAAGGTGATGCGATGATATTTTTCCGACGAATGAGTTTCACACTGATAGCAGTTCTTGCGGCGTCCGCTACGCTGGGGCCCTTTGCACGCGCGCGACAAACTCAGTACCCCAAGCAAGCCGACCTACCAAATCCTTATCGCCTGGAGGAAGGGTGGCCGACTCTTCCCGCGAGCATGAATGGAGGCCACTGGGGCGAATTGATCCGGGCGGACATCGATCCCAAGGGGAACATTTGGGTTTTTCACCGGTGCTTCAACACGGAACCTGCTGGCGCCGCCACATGCGTCGGGCGCACCGACCCGCCAATTTTGGAATTTGATCCATTGGGAGAACTTCTGGCGAGTTTTGGCAGCGGGATGTTCGCGTTTCCCCACGGGTTTACGGTCGATCGCCAGGGAAACATCTGGGCGAGCGACGCGAATGCCAGCGAGACCGTCCTCGGCATGTCGGCGAAAGACGCGGACGGCGTGGTGCGCGGCCACCAGGTCTTCAAGCTGAGCTCCACCGGCAAAGTCCTCATGACCCTCGGCAAGGAGGGTGTTAAGGGAGATGGTCCGGATACGTTCGATCAGCCGTCCGGCATTGCCATTGCTCCCAATGGCGATATTTTCGTGACCGACGGCCACGGCAAGAACGACCGCGTCGTGAAGTTTTCTAAGGACGGAAAATTCGTCAAGACCTGGGGACATCACGGGTCGGGGCCCGGCGAATTTGACCAGCCCCACGACATTTCCATCGGCGGCTCCCGTAACTATGTGTACGTCGCCGACCGCAGTAACAGCCGCGTCCAAGTTTTTGACCAGGACGGAAAATTCGTTGTCGCGTGGAAACAATTTGGCCGGCCGAGCGCCGTGTATATCGCGAAAGACGACACGCTTTACGTGAGCGACTCGCAATCGAATTCGACGGTCAATCCAGGCTTTTTGAGGGGCATTACCGTCGGAAGCGCCAAGGACGGCTCGCTCGCGGCCTTCATTCCCGACCCTGATCTGGCGCAAGCGGATGTGAACCGCATTTCCGGTGCGTCGGGAATTGTGGCCGATGACAAAGGCACGATCTATGCGGCGGACGTTGGTCCGCACCGGCTGAGGAAATACGTGAAGATCAAGTAGCGGCGCACTCCCGGGAACGCCAATCGGGAGATTGGCGTTCCCGGGGGTTCAACCCTCGCGGATCGTGATCCCTCTTGCCGACAATTCTTGGAGCAACTGCGCCACGGCGGGAGTGACCTCGCCATCGCCCGGCACGACCACCGCCCACTCCAGGTTTTCCCGGAACGCGCGCGTGACAATGCTCCAATTCCGCAAGGAAGGAGGCGTGGATTGCCCGATTTGTATGATGGACCAATGCCGGGCCAGCGCCAGTGCGGCCGCTCGATCCGGCAGCGGGCCGTTCACAATGAAGTGATTATCTCCGCACACCAGGATCCCGATCATGCGGGTTCAGGCCTCCAGCCGCGGGTCGGGGACGGCGCGGCCGACGGCGAAGTTATAGATGACCTGGCGCGGGAGCTTGCTCGGATCCTTGTGAGGAGGCGCGTCGTTTTTTTCCTCCAGGAGTTGTTTCGCGGTTGCAGGGTGCTCTTCGCCAGATTCGGAAATCACTGGAGCGAACTCGCTCGGGTTTTGACTTTGTGCGGCAGAACGGGAAGCCGGCGAACCCAGCATGACCAGCGCCGCTTTTTCCGCTTCGCGAACCGATGCGTCCACGGAACTCGTTCCCTCTTCGAGAAATCCCAAATAACGGTGGACATCGTCGTCGTAGAATGCGCCGATGCCGGTGGCGTTCCAGCCCAGCGCTTCCGCCCCGATGTAGAGCCGTTGCCCGATTGCGCCTGCTTCAAAATATACGTAGCGGTAGCCGCGATTGCCGAACGCGCGCGCTGCTTCGCCCAAATCCGCAATCATGGAAATCGTGAAGCATGAGTTTCCCGCAAGGGATTGTTCGAGACTGAGGAAAGCCGCGACGCGCTGGACGTTGCCGGGGTGTAGCTGTTCGAGGTTTCGGTTTGCCTGATCCCAGCGATAGACGCCTGGCTCGCAATCGCGCACGCGATGAACGTAGAGATAAAGCGCCACGAAATCGACACCTCTTTCGAGCTGTGTTGTCTCGCCGCCAAAATTTCCGCGCCAGTCCGCGCGCCAGTCCCTCGTCGCATAATCCAGAAGCTGTTCCAGTTCGTGGCGTTCCATCGGCGGCGTGCGCGCATCAAAATCAAGCGCGGAGCGCCTCCGGCGCACAGTTACTCCCAGCGGAGCATCGTGCAACAGGTCTGACAAAGGTGCCTGGCTGCCAGCGATGTGATGCGCAGGAGAAACGCGCGGCAACGGGCCCGCAGGGTCAGGCAGGACCGTCGAGGCGTGCATCCCGAGAAGCAACTCATACCGAACTTCTTCCGCGGATAATTCATTTGGAATTCCTGCGACCTTTTCAACAGGCGGAACGGGAAGTCCAATCGAAGTGTCCTGCACAGGAAAGACAAGAAACGCCATGGGAGCTTCGTCGCTTTCGGCCAGACCCATGGCGCGAGCCAGGCGAACATCGCTGAAGTGGGCCACCGCGCTGCCGGGCAATCCCAATGCGCGCGCAGCCAGAAGTACGCTCATCATCGCGTGGCCCAAATCGTGGAAGCAGTAGCGATAGGCTCGTTCCCCATACTTCCAGGCTTCGCGCCAAAAGATCGAGGTCAGCCCGACGATCAGGGGCGACTCCGCCGCCCAGGGAATCTCGAGAGCGCGCGCAAGTTGCTGTGTCCAGGCGCCGCGGCTCCGAAGCTCGATGGCGTGCCGGTCGGCGCGATAGTGATATAAACCATCCTCCATTCCTGCAAATGCGCGCAGTGCAACGTAGGTTTCCGTCGGGTGGAGATTCCCTGAGGAGGGATTCACGCGCAGGCTGTAGCGGGCCCCTGAGCCTGGAACTTTTTTCCAGGCGCTGACCGCCATCGAGTGCCACAGAAAACGGCTGAGCCAGTTCAAGTCCAGTTGAATTGCTTCGCGGCATTCAGATGCTTCCCCGTCAGGCAGTTTTGTTTTTCCCGCGAGCGCGGCCATGACGGCAAACATTCCGGCGTTCGGGAAGCCTGGCTCGGGCGGAAGAAGGATGGCGGGGACGCCTTCATAGGTGCGAAATGGGTCAGGCTGATTGTGCCAATCGAGATAGCGCGCATTGGCGCGGACGGAATGATAGGTGTGTTTTGTGGCCTGATGGTAGGCGAAGAGGCGTTCCGTATCTTTGTTGAAAGCGCCACATTCGGGATCGTCCCATATGCGGGAGAGAAAGCGCGTCATTCATTCGTCTTTCTGTTCACCGGCGCTTCAAAGTCCAGAGCGCCCGTCCGCCGCGGCGGACGGGCGCTACAATGGCGTCTCACTCGGATGAAGGGTCGGATAAAATTGGGTCATTCGCGCTCGCGGTCGCCGCCGGAGGAGGCGCGTTCTTCAATTGTTCCAGGTTGGCCTGAACTTTCGCCCAGTCTTTTGGCTTGCGCTTCATCGCGTATGGGGCATCCGGGTGGCCAAAAAACTCTAGTAGCTCGGCCCGAACCTCCGGCGAAGCGCCATTGAATTTCTGCTTTGCCAGGTCGTCGAGCAATTTTGCCTGCGTCTCATCGCCAAGCTTATATTTTCCCGGGCCCGTGATTTCACCGGTGTCGAAATTGTCGTTGGGCAAGTCCAGTTGTCCGGCGCCTGCCTGGCTCAGCAACTGACGGTAGCGATCCAGGGTCGTGTTAAAGCTGGCTTCGAATAGCTTTTCCGCCGCTGGCGTAGGGGTTTTGAGCTGCAACACTTTCAGGGGACCAAACTTTGGGAGAATCCGAACCAGGAAGGCCAGAAATCTTTCGCCGACGGTGGGCGGTTGATATTGCTTTCCCCAATTTTTCTGGTAACTCGCGCGCGAAAGATTGTAGAGAAATCTACTTCTGGTTATGCCAGGCTGATCCTTCAGGATGTCGTCTTTCTTCAGGCTCCAGGCAATGCGCGTCGCTTTGGGAAGAAGCCGGCTGACGTCATAGCGGTACGAACCGAGCACCTTGTCTTCGTTGGAGAGAACGCTTTTCAGATCCAGGCCGTAGGTCTCCTGAAAAGCTTGCTCCAGAAGAGGAACTGAAACTTCAAAGCCGATGAAGTCATGATAGTTATCCGGGGCGTAACGGCCCTGCGCTACTTCCAGAACGTCGAAACCAAATTCCGTTTTTACGTGCGCCAGCTTGTCTTGTTCATACGTGACCGTGTCGCCGTATTTCTTTTTCAACTTGGGATACAGCAGGGGGACGGCGCGATTCACCCCAATGGAATGGCCGTCATTGTCCGCGGCGTAGTGAGCGAGCGACCCGAGCGCGAACGCGTAGCCGTCCAGGTCTTTGGAATCGCGCAGGAGTGCGAGGACAAAGTCCCCGCTCCGCACGTAATGCGTCAAGTCGCTGAAGAAAAAGCTCCCGTGCGGGTAGTAGCCCATGTCCTGGATAATGGCCCCGCCGTAGGCGTAGCCATGCGCTTCTTTGAGTTGTTCGCCCGTTGCATCGGGAAAACGCTTCAACAAAAGCGGGCGTATGTTGCCGTCCCAGGCGCTGTCAATGATCGCTTCATGCGCCAGAACTGCATAGGCCGCGACCTCGCTCGGCCAGCCCAAAGACAAGGCCAGCGCCACGATCGTGGCGAAAACTCTCACAGAAAATGAATCGCAGCGTCTCATTTTTCCGATAGCGGCCCCGTTTTGATCTTAGCTTACTTCTATCATTCAGAGAATTTGTTTGCCCTAAGGAAGAGCCTGTAGGCTCCTGAGAGTTCAATTTGGGGCACCTGGGCTGAGGTAGGCATCGGCGGCTTCTTGCTTTCCTGTTTCATTGGGAAATTCTTTGCGCGCGGACAATGAATCTTCTTGGCGCGGGCCCCACGAAATAGAACGGGTAGCAGGTCACCAGGGTCAGGATATCGCTGCCTGAATTGTCCAGCACCTGGGTATCTTCCGGCCCAACCACACTTATAGAGTCCACGCGATAACGGTAGGAACCCTCGAGAGTCATTAAAGTGATTTCATCGTCCTTGCGGACATTGCGCAGAGCCCGGAAAAATGTGTCCCGGTGCCCCGCGATAGCGACATTTCCAGGCTGTCCCGGCAGGGGAGTGCCAGGAATGTGCCCGACTGCCCGGCGCAAGGTTCGGTCATCCGTACCTTCGAGGATCATCGCTGTAACACCGATTCGTGTTAATTCGATTTCCCCCAATGTTTTTCCAGTTGACGGATGAAAGGACACTTCGTGAACGCTACCCTCGGTGGCGATGGCCGGCTTGAAATCCTTTATCTGCTGTTGAAAGTGGCGGGTTTCATGGACCTGGTAGACTTTTGCGTCGAGCAGGACATATCCGCAGTAACCCAGAATCAATACTCCAACGATTAGGAAAACGTTTGTGCTCCATCGCAGGATGGTTTGAGTTCGCGTTGAGGGAGAGATTCTCCGATTGAGTGTGCGCCTCATGGCCGGCTGCTCACGGTGTCGCTCGCTGGAGAAGTACTCAAGGGCACGGAGTAACCGGCGCGGGTGCTGACGCTTAACCGCCCGCGACCCGCAGTTTTCCGCGCCTTCACTTCGATCGCGCGGTAAGTTCCATCAGCTTTTCTGTTCGCCGGCGCATAGGAGATCGTGTATTGGTTGCGGATGTCGTGAGCGATTTGCTGGGAAATTGGCAGAATTTCGTCAAGTGACTCCGGAAAGAATGATTCTCCCCCGGAAATTCTAGCCAGTTGCTTGAGAACTCGGGGGTTCCGGTCGTCATCGTTTGCGTCAAAGATCCCCATGGTGTAGAGGATTGCGCTCGATTGATTCACCATCGAAAGGATCTGGGAGAGAGTGTGCGTGCTGGCGTTGTCGCCGCCATCGCTGATCACGATCAACACCTTCTTGTCCCATTTGCCCTGTTTCAAATGCTCGAGGGCGACGGCCACGGCGTCGTACAACGCCGTCAGGCCGTCCGCTTTATTTCTGGACAAGGCCGTCTCCAATTGCTGCTCGTTTCCGGCGAACGGCACATTTGCAGGAAGACCCATCAAAACATGCTCATTGAAATTGACCACGAACACCTGATCTTCCGGATTGCTGGAGCGCGCGAAGGCCAGGGCTGCATTGATCACGTCGGAGCGCTTGGAACGCACGCTGCCGCTGTTGTCGATCACCAAGCCGACCGTGACCGGGACATCTTCATGGCTGAAGGATTCGATCTGTTGAGGGACTTTGTCTTCGAAGACCTGGAAGTCTTCCTTGCCGAGTCCCGCGACCGGAGCGCCCTTACGGTCCCGCACGGTCGCTCGCAAGACAACTAAATCCACGCTCGTCCGAATCGCGTATCCATCCCCATGCGAAGGCGCGGCCTGCGAGTTTTGTTGGGACATGCCAACGCAAGGGGGAACGATCAAGAGGAAGATCGGGAACAGACGATACGTTCGAGCGAAATGGCGTCTCATGAGCTTTACCGGTATTTGTTGGCTGCCCTCTATCATGCGGGCGTTTTGTGGATTCTGAGCGGTAGCCCGGAATTCGGGTTCTACCGCCCAAGAGGGTAGGCCAAACTTACCTACCCCTGCAATCCATGCACGTGCACTTTCCAATCTACGCGAGGACCTTTGTGAAGATCAAAAGTGCAAAGCCTGCGCACAACGAAAGCAGTCCAATCAGTCCAGCGAGCGGCAATGAGCTGGCCGTGTGGGGCAAGGCCTGCGCGATTTCCGTCTTCTCGGCGGGCGCTGATACGGGTGCTGCCGCAACCTGCTTCGGCGGAGCCTCGACGACTGCAGTTAAGGGAACCTCTTCACCAGTTGGTTTGATCGCTTCGAGTTTTATGCTTTTCAAAACCTCCGCGGGCGGTACGGTATTCGTTTCGATCGGCATCGCAAGGACGGGTTCGTTGACGATCTTTGCCAGTTCCAACGCGCGCTTCTTCGAGTAAACGAATTCCTGTCCGAAGGCGTTGTCGGGATAAAACCAGGCCTTGATCGCTTCCGGCTGGCCTTCGCCTCGTTCTTTGAACGTCATTACCGTTTTTTCCGTCGGTTTTAAGCGAAAGTTGTTGATGGCAAGAATCGTCGTAAAGAGATGCGTTTCGTCCGCATTGAAAATTTGGACGATGTTCCGGTCGCCAAAGGATTCAAACACTTTGAACACATACGTGCCGGCCGGAAGGATCTGCGCATCCACGCCCGGAACTTCAAAAGGGGCGCTGAACGTGATCACGGTTTTCTTGTCAAATGTGTCGGCCTTGACATTCGCTGCGAATGCCAGGGCGACCAACGCGAAAGAACACAGTAGTGCAACAACTGTGAATTTTTTCATGTTTAAACTCCCTCTAGTTGATGGATTCATCACACGTCTCTTGTTTCGGTTCTACGAATTTGATCGCCACACAGAAATCGGGGCGCTTCGGCAACCCGGCCGTCGTTGTTTTGGACCAACTCATTGTTCCTCTTTAAGGAGATCCGCCTTTGACCAGTTTCTGGCTGGCAGGTGGAGCTGTCACCTTTGTAGCGTTTTAATAGATATGCGTCTGTTCAATACAGTACATGTATGGGGTCAAACGGCGGATATTCCAGTGCCGGGAGAAAAATTGCTTACCGCTATCAATGATGCTAAACGGTAAGTCTGCGAACAATATTCCTTGTTTGTGTAGAGCGGACTTAAAAATGAGGGCACTCGTCTCTATACACTGGCGCCGAGAGTTCGGAGAAAGGAGCGCGCCAAACTCCACAGACACTTCCCTGTTCCATGGAGCTGGGCGCTTCTTTTGGGGACGACCGTATCGCTCTAAAGAATGCTTAAAGCGAAATGCTGATGGCAACCCCGGGGCGGCCGGGATACCTGCTGTCGAACAAGTAATACCCGTTATCGAGATACGCGACGTAAACGTCGTCGGTTTGGTACCAGTCGTCTCCCCAGAATTCCGGATACGGGTCAACGACACTGAACCAATAGCCGCCATACTGGAAACGCGGAAACCCGCCAACCTCCATAAAGGGGAGGCCGTAGACGCGGAACGAATGACCTGAACCATAGTAGCTGCCGAAATAATCGTCAGGAATGCGGTAGCCGCTATAGCCGCCGCGCTGCTGCCAGGTTCGGTGCTCGGTATCAAAGCTGTGGGCGCGACGCTGCTGCCAGTCGCCTCGCTGTTCGCCTTGCTGGGCAATCTGCTGTTGCTGCGTGCGCTGTTGCTGAACAGGCTGATTGGACTGCCGCTGAGTGATTTGTTGGTTGTTCTTGTTTTGCTGTTGCTGCTGAGCGCGCTGCTGGGTGGCCGGTTTCTCTTGTTGTTGCTGGGCATGTTGCTGAGGGGCCGGCTTCTGCTCTTGTCGCTGGGCATTCTGCTGCGTGTTCGGCTTCTGCTGTTGCTGCTGGGCGTGCTGTTGAGGGGCCGGTTTCTCTTGTTGCTGTTGGGCATGCTGCTGAGGGGCCGGCTTCTGCTGTTGCTGTTGGGCATGCTGCTGAGGGGCCG